>NZ_SGTU01000015.1:0-78510 GCF_005435195.1 Halorubrum sp. SP3
GGCGCCGGACGGGTCGGGGCGAGCGGTCGCGGCCGCCGCCGCGCTCGCGCTCGCGGCCGCACTCGGCTCGGCGGTCACCGTCGCGGTCGCTCGGAGCGACCGCCGGTTCGGTCCGGCGCTCCGCGACCGCGCCGACGGCCCCCGACTCTCTCGGGTCGTCGACGCCGCGGTCCGGTTCGGCGCCGCCGTCCGCGTCGTCGCCGCCGCCGCGGGCGCACTCGTCCGGGTGTCGCTCGCGAGCGGCGTCGTGTGGGGGGTAGACGCCCTGACCACGATCCTCGTGCTCGCGTCGCTCGCGGGCGGATTCGGGGGTGGCGTCGACCCGGCGACGCTGCTCGTCGTCGGCACCCTCGCCGTCTCGGCCGGGAACCTCGCGAAGGTCTTGCCGCTCTCGCAGGGCGGAATCGGGCTGTACGAGGCGGCGTTCACCGGAGTCGTCGTCGCGACCACGCCGCTTCCGGCCGCGACCGCGCTCGCCGCGGCCGCGCTCGACCACGCGCTGAAAAACGCCGTCACGCTCGCGGGCGGCGGGTTCGTCGCGGCCGCGTTCGACCTCTCGTTCGCGGACGCACCCGACGAGTCGGAACGCGAACCGGGCACGACGGCGACGCGGCCGACGGCGGACCGCTAAACTTTTAGGTGAGCCTAAAAACAGTCGGGTATGAGCCCGACCGCCTCGGACCGCGACGGTCCGGACGTCTGCGTGATCGTTCCGACGATACGGGAGTACGAGTGCGTCCGAGCCTACGTCGAGAACGCCCGCGAACACGGCTTCGACGTCTCGCGGCTCCACTTCGTCCTCGTCACCGAGGACTTCTGCGAGACCGACGAGATGCGCGCCATGCTCGACGACCTCGGCGTCTCCGGCGAGGTGTTCGACGGGAGCCGCCGCGAGGAGTGGTACGAGGCCAACGGGGTCGCGGAGTACGGCCACGTCGTCCCGGCCGCGAGCCACGCCGAGACGAGCTTCGGCCTGCTGTACATGTGGGCCGACGACGCCTTCGAGTACGGCCTGTTCATCGACGACGACACGCTCCCCCACGACGACGCCGATTACTTCGGGCGTCACATGGAGAACCTCGCGTTCGACGGGGAGGTCGAGTCCGTCAGTTCCGACGAGAACTGGGTGAACGTCCTCTATCAGAACGCCGACGAACACGGGCTCTACCCCCGGGGGTACCCCTACTCCGCGATGGACGAGACGGTCGAGACGGACGCCGTCGCGGTCGAGTCCGGCGAGGTTGTCGCCTCGCAGGGGCTGTGGACGAACGTTCCCGACCTCGACGCGGTCCGGATCCTGATGGACGGCGACCTGGAAGGGCAAGCGCAGACGCGCACGACCGCCGACGACTTCGCGGACGACTTCGTCGCCGCGCGCGGCAACTACCTCACCGTCTGCTCGATGAACCTCGCGTTCCGCCGCGAGGTGATCCCCGCGTTCTACCAGCTGCCGATGGACGACAACGAGTGGGAGGTCGGCCGCTTCGACGACATCTGGTCGGGCGTCTTCCTGAAGCGCGCCTGCGACGTGCTCGGCAAGCGGATCTACAACGGCGGCCCGCTGTGTGAACACAACAAGGCCCCGCGCTCGACGTTCGACGACCTCCACAACGAGGTGGCCGGGCTCGAACTCAACGAACACCTCTGGGAGCTGATCGACGACGCCGGCGCCGACGCCGACGGTTACGCGGCGGTCTACGACGCGATGGCCGACCGGCTCGCGGACGGGGAGTTCGACGAGTACCGGAACGGCGCGTTCTTCGCGCACGTCGGCGAACACATGCGCGACTGGCTCGACTGTCTCGACGCGATCCGCCGGACGCCGGCGGTCGCGGACGACTGAACCGACACGACTAAAAGTATTTAGGTAAGCCTAAAACACATGACGAACCACGATCACACCGGGACGAAGGTGAATCGCAGACGGTTCCTCGCGAGCGCCGGCGCGGTCGGCGCGGTCGGACTCGCGGGCTGTACGGGCGGCGGAACCGACGACGGCGCGCAGTCGTCGATCGGTCAGATCGGCTCCGGCCGAGCGGGGCGCGGGCTCCCGGGCGGGACGCCGATGGCGGAGATGCCGGCGCTTGAGGGCGAGCTCACCGTCTACTCCGGCCGCGGCGAGTTCCTCGTCGGCGAGCTCGTCGGCTACATCGACGACCTGTACGACGGCCTCGACCTCACCGTGCGGTACGGCGGCTCGACCGACCTCGTGAACCAGATCGTGAACGAGGGCGAGGGGTCCCCCGCGGACGTGTTCTACTCGGTCAACTCCGGCGCGCTCGGCGCGCTCGCGGACGAGGGGCGCACCCAGGCGCTCCCGTCTGAGGTGACCGACAAGGTGCGCGAGGAGTTCCGGACCGAGCAGTGGGTCGGCACCTCCGGACGCGCCCGGACGGTCCCGTACAACACCGACGAGTACTCCGAGAGCGAGATGCCCGACGACATCATGGCGTACCCCGAGGAGTTCGAGGGCGACCTGGGCTGGGCGCCGTCGTACGGCTCCGCGCAGGCGTTCATCACCGCGATGCGCATCCTCGAGGGCGAGGAGGCCACCCGCGACTGGCTCGAGGCGATGGTCGAGCGCGGCGCCTCGACGTACCCCGACGAGTTCGTCACCTGTCAGGCGATCGCCGACGGCGAGATCGACGCCGCGTTCACGAACCACTACTACATCCAGCGCGTGCTCGACGGGAACCCGGAGGCGCCGATCGCCACCTCGTTCACCGAGGGCGACGCGGGCGCCGTGTTCAACGTCGCGGGCGCCGCGGTCGTCGACACCGCGTCCGACGCCGACCTCGCGGCGAACTTCGTCCGCCACCTGCTGTCGGCCGAGGCGCAGGACTACTTCGCGCGCTCCACCTTCGAGTACCCGCTGATCCCCGAGGTCGACCCGATCGGCAACCTCCCGCCGATCGACGAGCTCGACGTCCCGGACATCGACCTGACGCAGCTGTCGAACCTCGAACCGACGATCGACCTCATGCGCGACGCCGGCGTCCAGATCTGAGGCCGCCCGCGCCGCGCTGATCGCATCGTCTCACCGCCACCACACCGCGCCTACATCATAACCGTTCGTGCCAGTTCTCCCACCCGCCGTCCGTCCCCGCCGACTCGCGGCCCGGCTCCGGAAGCGGCTCGCCCGCGCCGACCGCGTGACGGTCGCGGCCGCGCTGGTCGCCGCCGCGGCCGGCGCCCTGACGTTCGCGATCGCCGTCACCGTCTTCTCACACCACTCCGCGAACCACGACGAGGGCGTCTACCTCACGCAGGCCGCGCTCCTCCTCGGCGGCCAGCTGGAGTTCCACGCCGGTCCGCTCGCGGACGCCGTCCACCCGTGGTTCTTCATCGAGGACGGCGGCCGGCTCTACCCGAAGTACAATCCCGTCCCGGCGGCGACGTTCGCGGTCTCGATGTGGCTGTTCGACGAGCCGCGCGTGACGCTCGCGGCGGTCGCCGCGGGCAACGCCGCCCTGGTGTACCTGCTCGGCTCGCAGACGTTCGGGCGGCGGGCGGGGCTCGCCGCGAGCGTCCTGTTCGCGGCGTCACCGATGGCGATCGCCACGTCGTCGGCGTTCCTCCCGTACGCGCCCACGACGTTCTTCAACCTGATCTTCGCGGTCGCGTACCTCCGAGGCGTCCGCGACCGGTCGCTCGCGGCCGCCGGCGTCGCTGGCGTCGCGATCGGGATCGCGTTCTTCTCGCGGCCGTACACCGCGGTGCTGTTCGCCGCGCCGTTCATCGCCCACGCGGCGTGGCGGGTAGGGGCGGCGGTCCGCCGCTTCGGCGCCGAGACGGATCGGTCGACGCCGCGCGCGTTCGCGGCCCTCGGCCGCCGCGCGCTCTCGGTCGGCGGCTCCCGCGAGCTCCCCGGCCCGATCCGTCGTCAGGGGCTGACGGCGCTGTTCGGCACCCTGTTCGTCGGGGTCACGCTCGCGTACAACGCCCGGATGACGGGCTCGCCGCTCGTGTTCCCGTACCAGGAGTTCGCACCGATGGACGGCCCCGGCTTCGGCGAGCGGCGCATCCTCGGCCACTCGGTCGACTACACGCTCGAACTGGCGCTGGAGTCGAACGGCTACGCGCTCGCAGAGATCGCGACCCGGTGGTTCGTCGCCGGCCCGCTCGGCACCGCGCTGGCGCTCGCCGGCGTCGCGGCCGCGCTCTGGGGGTGGCGCGCGGCCGGCGACCCCTGCGGCCTCCTCGGCGGGGCGTCGGCCGGCGTCGCACGGGTCGCAGACGGCGGCGAGACCGAGGGGGCGTCGGGAGCGTCCGCCCCCTCCGACTCCCCCGCCTTCCGTCGGACCGCGGCCGCGCTGCTCGCCGGCGTCGCGGGCTCCGTCGTCGTCGGGAACCTGTACTTCTGGGGGACCCACAACGCGCTCGCGGACCTCTCGGACCCGACCGACGGGCTCGCGTCGCTGTTCGGCCCGTTCTACCACTTCGACCTGCTCGTCCCGCTGGCGGTGTTCGGCGGGCTGGGGGTCGCCGTCGGGTGGCGCGCGCTCGCCGCGGGCCGAGAGCGGCTCGCGGTCCGCGGCGTCTCGCCCGCGGTCACACGCGTCGCGCTCGCCGTCGTCGTCGCGAGCGCGGTCGCCGTCGCGGGCGTCGCCGCCGTGGACGCCGCCTCCGGCCCGATCGAGCGCAACGCCGCGGTCGACGAGAAACACGAGATCGCGTACGCGCCGTTCGACGAGACGACCTTCGAGGACGGGCTGGTGTTCGTCCCCACGCCGTACGGCGAGTGGCAGAGCCACCCGTTCCAGTATCTCCGGAACGGGCCCGGGCTCGACGGCGACGTCGTGTACGCGCTCGAACGCGACCCGGTGGAGAACTTCGCCGTGTTGGACGCCTACCCCGACCGGACGCTGTACCGCTACGGCTACCACGGCGTCTGGACCCCGAACCCGGAGGCGCACGTCGTCCCCAAGCTGGAGCCGCTAGACCGGCGGTCCGGGGGACGGATCGACGCCGAGACGACCGTCGGCGTCCCCGACCGCGTCGCCCGCGCGCAGGTCCGCGTCGACCCGCGCCGGGGCGCCCCGGGCGGTCCGGACCACGTCTCCTACACCGTGTCGGACCCCGGCGAGTCGCTCGCGGTCGACTGGGCGGTGACGCCGGCGGGAGCCCGGCTGCCCGGCGCGGAGCGCGCGGCCGCCGGGAACGCGAGCGAGCCGGTCCCGTTCGACCCCGACGGCGACGTGATCGCCGTGACGGTGACGCTCGTCGACCCCGCGGGCGCGACGTACACCTACCGGCAGGAGGTGACGGTGCGGGTGTCGGGCGGCGACGAAGCGGGCGCCGGCGGCGAGCGCGTCGAGGCCGTCTGGCCGCCCGAGCGCTCGACCTGTCGGCTCGTCACGGAGTGCGGCAACGAGGGGACGTACCTCCCCGACGAGCCCCAGACTCACCCCGAGTGGGTCGTTTTCGAGACGGAGGCTGACGCGAGCGACTAATACGCTGACTACGGATCAGCGGCGACCGGCTCCAACGCCCCAGCCGCTCGGCAATACGTGATCGACGTTTCTGCGGCGGCCACCTCCAAAGCCCCAGTCGCTCGGCTGTACATAACTAGTTCTCGAACAGCGGAGTACGCCTCCAAAGCCCCAGTCGCGAGGCCGCGGTACGCTCGTTGTCGCCCGAAAATCGGAGATTTTCGGGATGACGAGAGAGCTTCGCTCTCTCGAACCACGCTCCTCGGTCGCTCACTTCGTTCGCTCCCTGCGGTGCTTACGTCGTCATCAGAACGCGGAGCGTTCTGATTGGCTCACGAGAGCGCAGCTCTCGTGAACGCCTACTGCGGCCTCGCGACTGCCCCTTTGAGTCCCACCCCGCACCGCACAGCGACCGCACCTCACACCTCCCCAGCCTCGTCGGTCGCCCTCGCTTCGCTCGGCGACCGACTCCCTCGCGCGTGCTCCTCGCGGCCTCCGCTTCGCTCCGGCCGCTCGCAGGCACGCGCCACCGCACAGTTGCGGTCGATGACGATGGATGGAGCCGTCGCTCGGGGTCGTAGAAAACGTCGCCGGCGGCGGTCCACTGTGCCCACAGTGTACCTCCGGACCGCTGTCCGACGACGGCGTCGAGGGCGAAGCGCCCTCAGAAGCGCCGCAGTTGTTCTTCGAGACAGACGGTGACGATCGACTTCGCGATGGCCGCGCCGCCGCCGATCGGGTCCAGCTTCGTCTCGCCGAGGCGCTCGGCGTAGCGGATCGGGCGCTCGCGCACGTCGTAGCCGCGCACCAGCGGACGGATCAGCAGTTCGGCGGAGAGGCCGGTGTTCTCGGTCCAACCGATCTCCTCGACCACGTCGCGGCGGTACGCGCGCATCCCCGTGGTGGTGTCGTGGACGCGCTCGCCCATCAGCAGGCTCGCGAGCGCCGCGAACGCGTGGTTACCGAAGCGGTTGAACGCCGGCATCGCCGCCGCGCCGTGGTAGAGCCGGTCGCCGCTCACCACGTCGGCGCCGTCGTTGACCTCCGCGAGGAACTCCGGCAGCGCCTCCATCGGGTAGGTGTCGTCGCAGTCGGTCGTGACGACGACCGGGCGGTCGGGCGTCAGGATCGCCTCGCGCACGGCGACGCCGTACCCCTGCGGCTCCTGCTCGACGACGGTCGCGCCGTGTCCGCGGGCGATCTCCGGCGTTCGGTCCGCGGAACCGTCGACGCAGACGACCTCGGCCTTCCCGTCGGTGACCTCGTCGATGTCGTCGAGGACGGTTCCGATCGCCTCCTCCTCGTTGTACGTCCCCATCACGACGCTGAGGTCGTCGAACGTGAACCCGTCGCCGCCCGCGGCGCCGACGGCGGCGTCCGTCTCCTCGCTCGGGGCCGCGTCCGCGCCGTCGGTCGCGTCCGTCCCGTCGTGCGAGCCCGTCTCGTCGGCCGGATCCGTCTCGATCGAGCTCGCGGAGCCGTTCGTCGCGTGTGCTGAGTCGCTCATTACCCGTCTCTCCGTTCGCACGCACTTGAATTTTTAGGTTCACCTAAAACAACGGTGGCCGGGACTCACATCCCCGAGAGCCGGGCCTCCACGTCGTCGGCGACGCGGAGCGCGAGCGCGGCGATGGTGAGCGTCGGGTTCATCGCGCCGCTCGTGGGGAAGACGGAGCTGGAGGCGATCCAGCAGTTGTCGAGGTCGTGGGTCCGGCAGTCCGCGTCGACGACGCCCGAATCGGGGTCGTCGCTCATCCGCGTGGTCCCCATGTGGTGGTAGGCGGGGCCCGTCGCCTCCGGGCCGGCGACCCACTCGACGTCGGCGCCGAGCTCCTCTAAGATTTCGACCTGGATCTCGTTCGCGCGCTCGATGGTGTCGAGCGCGCGCTTGCCGACGGTCCACTCCATCTGCGGCACGGGGTTGCCGCGGTCGTCGGTGCGGTCGTCGGCGAGGGTGATCCGGCTGTCGGCCCGCGGCGCCTGCTCGACGAGTCCGCCCATCGCGACGTGGTTCCCGTAGCCGTCGCGGAGCCGCTCTAAGAGCGGGTCGCCCCAGTCATCGCCGGTCAGGGCCGACTCCACCGGCGAGGGGCCGGCGTAGTTGAAGAACTCCAGCTTGAACGGCGCCTGCGACTCGTCGGCCTCGTCGTAGAACTGGTCGCAGGCGCTCGTGTAGAAGCCGACGTGGTTCTGTCTGGTCGGCTCGTCGAGCGTGCCGCCCGCGCCCGCGAACAGGTGGTCCATGAAGAACTCGCCGACGTGGCCGCTCCCGTTCGCGAGCCCGTCGGGGTAGCGGTCGGAGTCGGACAAAAGGAGGAGCCGCGGCGTCTCCACGCCCCCGGCGGCGACGACGAACGCGTCCGCCGCCTGCCGGTGCCGCTCCCCGTCCGGCGTCGCGTAGACGGCGGCCGTCACCCGGTCGTCGCCGTCGTGTTCGAGCCGCTCGACCGGGGCGCGGTCGACGACCGTCGCGCCCCTCTCCTCCGCGCGCTCGACGTGGACCGTCGCGTCGTACTTCGCGCCGCTCGGGCAGACCGGCTGGCAGGTGCCGTAGCCGACGCAGGGCGACCGGTCGTCGTACGGCTCGGAGTTGCGCGCGTTCGGCACGGAGTGCATGTCGATCCCAAGCTCCTCGCAGGCCTCGGCGAACAGCGAGTCGCTGTAGGAGGGCTCGAACGCCGGCATCGGGTGCGGCTCCTCGCGCGGCGGCGCGTAGGGGTTGTCGGAGGCGCCCGCGACGCCCAGCTCCTTCTCCGCCTCGGCGTAGTAGGGGCGGAGGTCGGCGTAGTCGACGGGCCAGTCCGGGCCGACGCCGCGCTCCGTGCTGGAGTTGAAGTCGTCCTCGTGGAGCCGCATCACCATCCCCTGCCAGTGGAGCGTCGACCCGCCGATCCCCTTCACGCGAGCGTGGTTGAGCGGGTAGAACCAGTCGCCGGCGTTCTCGTGGGCGTCGCGCGCGCCGCCGACGCCCCACACGTCCGGCCGGCCGTAGAACGGGCGGATCGCCCGCTCCTGTCTCGCGAGGCGGTCGGCCGGGTCGAACCGCGGCCCCGCGTCGAGCACCACCACCTCGCGGTCGCCCGCGAGCCGGTCGGCGACGAGCGCGCCCGCGGGACCGGCGCCCACGATACAGACGTCCGCGTCGGGGACGGGCGTCCGGTCGACGTCGCCGTCTCCCGCCCGCTCGTTCCCGACGCTCTCCGCACCGCTCATCGCGGCCCCTCCTGGTAGCTCTCCGCGCCGCCGGCGTACCCCTGCGGGTTCTCGATCCCGACGAGCTCGCCGCCAGCCGGCGACGAGTACAGCGCGAGCAGCAGCTCGTTCACGACGAAGAAGCGGACGCGCTCCGCGGCCGTCCCCCCGGGGTCCTCCTCGGCCGTGTCGGCGCCGAGCCCGCGCAGCAGGTCGTCGCGCTCGGCCGCCGAGAGCTCGGCGACGGGCGCGTCGTACCACGACCGGGCCGCCGACTCGACCTCGGCGACCGCGGCGCGGACCCCCTCGGCGTGCGCCGACCCGTCGAGGCGCCCGTCGAGGAAGCGGTCGACGAACGCGCCGATCCCGGAGACCTCTTCGGGGTAGAGGACCCGCGCCACCGCGGTCATCGCCTCGCGGACCGCTTCGTCGTCGGGAGGGCCTTCGCCGTCCCACGCCGCGTCGGCCTCGTCGTCTCCGGGTCCGCCGCCCCGATCGTCGGTCGCCCGACGGACGCCGAGCGCGACCCCGCCGGTCGCGCCGATCGCGGCCAGCGCGGCCGCCGCGTCGCGTCGCGTCAGTTCCATGGAACTTTTTAGGTGGCCCTAAATTCATATATCCGTCGGAGTGCGCTCGCCGGGCGATCGGAACCCCTAACGCGGGGCGGCCCCTCGCTCGGACAGAGCGACTCCCTCCCCCGCACAATGACCCTGCGAACCCGGATCCGCGACCGGCTGACCGACGGCGACGACAGGCTCCCGCTCGGGCTGACGCTGCTGTGTGCGGCGATCGCCGCCACGCTCGTGTTCCCCCTGACGTGGCTCGTGATCAGGGCGGCCGCCGTCGACCGGCAGCGGGCGATGGACCTCGTGTTCAGCGCCGGCACCGCCGAGGTGCTCGTCAACAGCCTCGTGCTGATGGCGGGCGTCACCGCCGCCTCGATCCTCATCGGCGTGCCGCTCGCGTACCTCACCGCCCGGACCGACCTCCCGTTCCCCCGCTTCTGGTCCGTCGCGGCCGCGCTCCCGCTCGTCGTGCCGAGCTACGTCGGCGCGTTCTCGTTCGTCTCCGCGTTCGGCCCGCAGGGGGCGTTCCACAATATTCTCGCCCCGCTGGGCGTCGAGCGGGTGCCCAACATCTACGGCCTCTCCGGCACGATCTTCGTGATCACGCTGTACACCTACCCCTACGTCTACCTCACCACCCGAGCCGCGCTGCTGTCGTTCGACACGACGATGCTCGAGGCCGCCCGGACGCTCAACCACGGCCGGCTCGCGGCGTTCCGCCGGGTGACGCTCCCGACGATCCGGCCCGCGATCGCCGCCGGGGCGCTGCTCTCGGCGCTGTACGCCGTCTCCGACTTCGGGACGCCCTCGATCATGCGGCTCCCGGTGTTCACCCGGCAGATCTACGTGGAGTACAACTCCTTCGGCAGCGACTACGCCGCGCTGCTCTCCCTCCAGCTGCTCGTCGTGGTCGTCCTCGTGCTCGCCTTGGAGTGGGCGGTCCGCTCGGACCGGAACGCGAGCGGCGACGACGCGGGGCGGACGGACGACCGGGTGTCGCTCGGCCGCCTGCGCTGGCCCGCGACCCTGCTGCCGGCCGCGGTGTCCGGCACCGCACTGCTCGTCCCCCTGTGGATCCTCGGGCTGTGGCTGCTCCGGGCCGAGTCCGGGCGCCGCCCCTCGCTGGCGTTCGAGCCGATCATGGTGCTCAACTCCGTGTCGGTCTCCGCGGCGGCGGCCGTCGCCGCCGCGCTCGCCGCGATCCCGATCGCCTACTTCGCCGCGAACCACGACTCGCCGTTCGCGGTGATCTTCGAGCGGGCGACGTACGTCGGCTTCGCGGTCCCCGGCATCGTGCTGGCGCTCGCGCTGGTGTACTTCGGGTCGGGGTACGCCCCGTGGATCTACCAGACGCTCCCGCTCTTGATCTTCGCGTACGTCGTCCGGTTCCTGCCGCAGGCGGTCGGGTCGACGCGGACCTCCATCCTCCAGATCGACCGGCGGCTCGTCGAGGCGGCGCGCACCCTCGGCGAGTCGTCGACCGGCGCGTTCAGGCGCGTGACGTTCCCCCTCACGCGATCCGGCATCGTCGCCGGCGCCGCGCTCGTGTTCCTCACGACGATGAAGGAACTGCCCGTCACGCTGGTGCTCCGCCCGACCGGGTTCGACACGATCGTCACGCAGATCTGGCGCGCGCAGCAGAACGCGTTCTACCAGTACGCGGTCGTCCCCACGCTCATCCTGCTCCTCATCTCCGGGCTCTCGATGGTCGTCCTCCTCACGCAGGAGGGCGGCGAGGAGGGGCTATGAGACGGGGGTGCTCCGCTTCTACCGTCTCCACCGATGACCGAGGCGAGCGCCTCGGGGCTTGACTTCGAGGCGGTTCGTCGGAATCGGGGCCGATGTCGGTTGTCCGGGTCGGTGTCTGCTGGCCCCACCGACCGCTGGACTCGATTGACGCACGCGAGTCCGTCCGCCTCGAACCGCCCGGGCGGGAACCGGTCAGTCCGCGGTGGAGGTCCGTCGCCGTCGCGTCACGCGGAGCGACGTGATCGCCGCGTACAACACCCCGAACGCGACGACGACCGCCGCGCCGATGACGAGCACCAGTCCGAGCAGCTCGAGCGTCGCGTTGCCGAGGTAGGAACCGACTTCACCGATGCCCACGGCGACGGAGCCGACCAGCAGCATCCCGCCGAAGTACACCTTGATCTCGTCGGCGTCGACGACGGCGGTCGCGGCGGAGCCGACGCGCGCACCGAGTGCGCTCCCGAACAGCAGTGGGGCGACGATGCCGAGATTCACGCCGCCACCCTGTCCGTAGAGGTAGCTCCCGAGCCCGCCGGAGAAGACGATCTCGAAGAGGTCGGTCCCGACCGCGACGGGCACCGGAACGCCGATCGCGTAGATCATCGCGGGCATCCGGATGAAGCCCCCGCCCACGCCGAGGAAGCCGGACAGGACGCCGGTCGCGAAGGCGACGGCCGTGATGACCCACGCGGAGACGCGGACGTCGCCGCGGAGCGTCACCATCGGCGGAATGCGAACGGTCCGCTGGATTTTCTCGGCGATCTCGGGGATCTCGTACTCGTCGAGGTCCCTATCGGTCGCCTCGTGGTCGATTCCGCCCTCGCCGTCGCCTTTGAGGGCGTCGCGGGTGACCATCGCGCCGACGCCGCCGAGCAGGACGACGTAGGCGACGCTGATGACGCCGCCGGCGAGCCCCATCGATTCGAGGTAGTAGACGCTGGCGCGGCCGACCTCGATCCCGATCGTCGTCCCGGTGATCATGATCGCGCCGAGCTTGTAGTCCACCTGCCCGAGGTCGTGGTGTTTCAGCGTCGCGATGACGGCGGTTCCGAAGACGAACGCCATCCCGCTGCCGACCGCGACGGGCGCCGGGTACTCTAACATGAGCAGGGCCGGCGTGACGAGGAACGATCCACCCATGCCGAAGAACCCGAACAGGACGCCGACGACGAGGCCGAACCCGACGAACAGGGCGAGCATCTCGGGGCTCGTCCCCAGGAAGCCGGCCCCGCTGAGAAGGCTACCGAGCACTCGCGTCACCTCCGACGACGAGCCGCATCAGAGAGGGACCGACGAGCCGTTCGAGGCCGCCGTAGCCCACGTACAGTACGAACGCTTCCAGGAGGATCGCGCCGATAAGCAGGGCCGTCTCCGGGTCCCACGTGGGTATCTCTAGTCCTGCCATCGACTCTCCCTCCGACTTCCGAAGGCGGAAATTCGCTTCTGGTACATTTCTGCTCGCTCTCCCCTACCTGCCTCGCGCCTATAACGGTTTTGGGGTTACTATACAAGACTATATTCGGGTAACCTCGGCCGGAGTACCGATAACTTATCGAGAGGTTTTCGTGTGCGGAGGGCCAGGCGGACCGTCGGTGGGCGTTGCCCTCGTCGGACTCTGGATGCTCCTGTCGCTCGATTATAAATAACTGGCTGTGGATCGGTGGAGAGCGCCTCTAACTTCCGAGTCGTTCGCTTATAAACAACTGACCGTGGATCGGCGGCGAACACCTCCGAAGCCCCAGCCGTGAGGCGGGCGCACGCTCGCTGTCGTTCGAGACGCCTCCGGCGTCTCGTGATGACGAAACGGCTCCGCCGTTTCGAACCACGCTCCTCGTCACTCGCTGCGCTCGTTCCTGCGGTGCTTGCGTCGTCATCAGAACGCTTCGCGTTCTGATTGGCTCACGAGAGCGCAGCTCTCGTGAACGCCTGCGCCCGCCGCCCGGCAGCGTGGCGCTACGCGCCACGGGCAACCGGCGGCGGAGCCGCCGGTGACTGCCCCTTTGAGTCCCACCCCGCACCGCCCCGCACGGCACCTCACGCCTCCCCAGCCTCGTCGGCCTCCCTCCGGTCGGCCGACTCCAGCGAGGGACCTTCGGTCCCTCTGGCAGCCGGCGCGTAGCGCCGGCGACAGCGAGGCGCGACGCGCCTCTGGCAGTCGGGCGAAGCCCGACGACCTCGCGCGTGCTCCTCGCGCCCTGCGGGCGCTCGGAGGCACGCGCCACCGCTTCGGATATTTATAAAAGAACTGCCGCCGCGGCGTGTCCGTTTATAAAAAGAGCGCCGCGGCGGCGTACGCGAGCGCGAACGAGATGACGAACGAGCCCGCCCACGCGCCCACCGTCGTGAGGATCTTCTCGGCGTCCACCGCGTCGCGGCCGCCGACGGCCGCGCCGCTCCCGATGATGGCGCTCACGACGATCTCGTTGAACGAGACGGGAACGCCGAGCAGCACCGCCAGCTGCGCGATCAGAAACGACGGGACGAGCGCCGAGATGGAGCGGCGGGGCCCGAGCGACGAGTAGTCCTGCGCCAGCGACTTGATCATCCGCGGCGCGCCGGTCCACGAGCCGACCAGCATCCCGAACCCGCCGCCGACGAGCACGGCGGTCGTCGAGATCATCCCCACCTCGTCGAGCAGCGGCAGCAGCGGGCCGACCGCCAGTCCGACCTGACTCCCGCCCGCGGAGAACGCGACGAGCGAGCCGAGCGCGAGCAGGACGTGCCGCAGTCCGCCCTCCTCGTCGCGGCTCACGTCCCACCGGACGACGGTCGCGACGGCCAGCGCCGCGAGGCCCGTGATCGCGACCGCCGGCGCGAGCCCGTCGACCCCCAGCGCGTGCTGGGCGACGCCGCGGAGCATGCCCGATTCGGGCCCGTCACCCAGGAAGCTGAACCGGACGTTCACGAGGACGGCGCCGACGAGCCCGGCGAGGGGCGGGACGCTGTACCGCTCGGGAACGCCGGGCCGCGGGAGGACGGAGGCGATACCGAACGCGATGCCGCCGCCGACGAACGGCGTCAACAGCCAGACGGCGCCGATCTGTTGGTACTTCGCCCAGACCGGCGTCCCGCCGAGGGCGAGGCCGACGCCGATGACGGCGCCGGTCACGGTGAACGCGGTCGCGATCGGGATCCCGGTGGTGATGCCGACCGCCATCAGCCCCGCGCCGAGGACGAGCACGAGGATGACCCCGGCGACTGGCAGGCCGATCCCGCCGACGAGGCCGCTGCCGACGGCCTCGGAGACCTTTCCGCCTTGGGCGATTGCGCCGGCGAAGCCGAAGACGCCGACCAGCAGGGCCGCGCGCATCGTGCCGATAGCGTTCGCGCCGACGGCGGGCGCGAACGGCGTCGCGCCGCTCGACCCGGCGCCGATCACCCACGCCATGAACAGGCTGGCGAGCGCCGCGCCGACGAAGAGCGCGATAAGAGCGGGGTCCATCGGAGGGTGCGCTAGTCCGCGCCCGCCGCGGCGGCGTCGCGGGCCCCGCTCCGGCTCCGCCAGTAGCCCTGCGCGTACGCCCCGACGAACATCCCGCCGAGCGCCCAGAGGATGGTGACGTTGCCGACCCCGAGGCTGGCGTACGCGGCGCCCGGGCAGATCCCCGAGAGCCCCCAGCCGACGCCGAAGACGGCGCCGCCGACGAGTACGTTCCGGTCGAACGGTTTCAGCCGGCGCTCGTAGGGGTCGCCCGTGAGGGGCGCGGCGTCCCGGAACCGGGGGAGCAGCGCGAACGCGATCCCGGAGACGATCGCGGCCCCGAACATCACGAACGGGAGCCCGAGGTCGTCGAACAGGAGGAAGTTCACCACGACCTCCGGCCGCGCCATGTGGCTGAACCCGAGTCCGAACCCGAAGATGATACCGCCGACGAAGATCAGCGGCTTGAACAGCGGATGCCTGTCCGCGCTCACGTGTCGCTCCCTCCGGTCGCTCCCGTTCGCGCAGTTCGAGACGCTCGCCGCTCACGGCTCACGTCCGTTCGCCGTTCGCTCCCCGAGTCGCTCACTCCGTTCGCGCCTCGGTCCGCTCGCGTCTCGCGCATCACGGACTCACCCCCAGCGCGGCGACGACCTGCGCGGTCCCGATCGCCACGGTCAGGAACGTCGCGACGCCGACAAGCGACGTCTTCGACGCCGAGCCGACGCCGCAGACGCCGTGCCCGGACGTACAGCCCTTGCCGATCCGAGTTCCGATTCCGACGAGGACACCGCCGACGAACAGCCGCCACGGTTGGACGTCGGTCGCCCAGAGCGTCACGCCGGCGACCTCGTACAGCTGGCCGGTCGTTCCGGGCTCGTACAGCGGACTCGTGACCAGTCCGGACTGGAACGTCGCCGCGAACGCCAGCCCGCCCAGGACGATGCCGGCCGTGAACACGACCCGCCAGTCCCGGGAGCCGACGTACCGCTGGAACCGCGACCGGTCGGAGACGTACGACAGCGTCGACTCCAAGAACGTACTCGCCCCGGCCGGGATTCCCGTCCCGACGTAGATCAGAACGGTCCCGAGCCCGACGAGCAGTCCGCCGACGGCGTACCGGCTGATCCCGTTGGGGAACAGCTCGGCGACAGCCTGCAGCAGTACTGGGTCAGCGACCATGTGCGTCGTCAGTCACCCGCGAGGGAGTCCTGGCTGGCGGCGCAGTTGTTCGGCCCGAGCTCCAGGGTGAACGCCTCCTCGTCGTCGACGGCGTTCCGCCCGAGGTTCGTCGCGATGATGTCCTCGTAGTTGGCCGGCCGCGGCGGCATGTCCGAGAGGATCAGGTCGACGAACGCCCGTTCGTCCATCGTGAGCGCGTCCATCTCCGCGACGAGCTCGCCGATGGGCGCCGTGTAGGTGCCGTCGTCGGCCGGGACCGCGGCGTCGCTGAAGTGCGCGCCGCCGACGAGCGTGTCGTCCGGCAGCGAGAGGACGCGCTCCTGTAGCGACTCGTACAGCATGCGCGCCGCGTCGGGGGCGCCCTCGTCGCCCTCTTCGAGGTCGGGGCGGGCGACGCTCTCGACGAACAGCCCGTCGCCGGTCGCGAGGAGGCTCTCGTCGACGAGGTAGGAGGTCATCCCGGTCGTGTGGCCGGGGGTGTAGACGGTCTCGATCGTCGCGTCGCCGACTTCGAAGGTGTCGCCGTCTTCGGCCGTGGTCAGCTCGTCGGCGTACGTGACGCCGCGGTCGACGGCGGCCGCCGGGATGACGCCCTCCACGCCCTCGGCGTCGAGGTCGCGCACGCCCGAGACGTGGTCGGCGTGGACGTGTGTGTCGATGGCGTACGTCAGGTCGACGCCGAGGTCGTCCGCGTCGTCGAGGTAGCGGTCGGTGAACGCCCGGAGCGGGTCGATGATCGCGGCCTCGCCGTCGTGATAGAGGAGGTAGCCGAGGCAGCCCGAGGACGGACGCTGGTACTGGAGGAGCGTGCCGGCGCCGTCGTAGCGCTCGACCTCGACGGCCTCGTAGACGCTCGCCCAGCCGTTCATCCCGTCTTCGAGGTGGTCGACGTCGTAGTCGCGCTCCGCGAGCGCGCCCGCGACGTACTCGCTGGCGCCGCCCTTCGCGCACAGCACGGTCACCTCGCGGTCGTCGGGGATCCGATCGAGGACGTCGTCGTCGATCTCGTCGTCGAGGAACTCGAAGTACGGGACGTTGATCGACGCGACGTTCTCGCCGTCGATGCGCCACTCCTCGTAGTCAGACCCCATACGCGCGTCGAGGATCGTCACGTCCTCGCCGGCGTCGATTCGACGTTTGAGCGAGTCCGGGTCGACGGAGTCGACGTCGACGTCCGGAGTCGGAAAGTCGTCGGCATTCATATTTCGCGGTCGGTTCTACCGGGTCGACGCACAAAAGAATTTTCATAGTATTTCCTTTTTTGAACAATACTATTGCCGGTCGCGGGCATCAGATATTCCTCTAAAGTATCTAATACGGGTTATAGAGTGCCTGAATATGTTTCGCGTTATATGGTAGTTGGCGATCTTCACAAGAAACAACAATCTTTTACCTTGGTGGAGGGTATTGTGCGATAGCTCCAATACACGCGGCCGGAGCAGATACACAATGAGTTCCGAATTCGACATCGCGGAGACGCTCGACGTGAAAGGCGCATCGTGCCCAATGCCAGTGGTGAAGACGAAGTCCGCCATCGACGGTCTCGCCGCGGGCGAGGTCCTCGAAGTGCTGGCGACCGACCCCGGCAGCATGAGCGACATCGACGGCTGGGCCGACGGCACTGCGGGCGTCGAGCTCGCCGACCAGACGGAGGGCGACGACGTGTACAAACACTACGTCCGCAAGACCGAGTAACGATGGGCACGGACACATCCGACGCGTCGGCCGACGACGCCTCCGAGGCGACCGACGGCGACGCCCCCTCCCGCGCGGAGCTGGCCGCGCGCGTCGACGAGCTCGAGGACGCGCTCGCCGAGGCCGACGACGGCGGCAAGAAAATGAGCATCATCGCCACGAAGGGGACGCTCGACATGGCGTACCCGCCGCTCATCCTCGCCAGCACCGCGGCCGCGTTCGGCTACGAGGTGACCGTCTTCCACACGTTCTGGGGGCTCGACATCCTCCACGAGGAGCGCTCGAAGAGCCTCAAGCTCAGCTCCGTCGGCAACCCCAACATGCCCGTCCCCAACGCCGTCGCCGCGCTCCCCGGCATGGACCGCGTGACGACGCGGATGATGGAAAAGCGGATCGCGGACAACGACACCGCCACGGTCGAGGAGCTCCTCGAGACGAGCCTCGACATGGGCGTGGAGTTCCAGGCCTGTCAGATGACCATCGACCTGATGGACTACGACGAGGACGACTTCTACGACGGCGTCACCGCGGGCGTCGGCGCCGCCACCGCGCTCCAGGACATGGCCGAGGCGGACATCCAGCTGCTCGTCTGACCGCCGAAAAACGAACCGCTGTTCCGATCCCCGAACTCCCGTTCTCCCGCTACGACTCCCCGGCGGTGCGCTCGCGGCCGATCGCGCCCGCCACCGCCAGCAGGTAGCCCAGCCCGTACTGGACCTCCGGGTCGCGCACGCCGCGGAGCAGCCCGACGGCCCCGACCCGCTCTGGCGGTTCGCGCTCCGCCTCGCCGACGCCCTTCAGCAGCGTCTCGACGCCGTCGCGGGCGTCGTCGTCGGCCGCGGTCTGCGCCACTTCGCCGAGCGCGGCGCCGGTGCCGGCCAGCGACCTCACCATCTCGTCGTCGAGGGCCGCGGTCGCCAGTGACCCGACCTCGGCGATCTCGGCCAGCTCGTCGAGCGCCCCGCTCCGCTGGAGTTCGAGCAGCGTGTCGAGCGCCGCCCGCAGCTCGTCGCCGTTCTCGCCGACCCGCTCGGCCAGCTCGACGGTCTCGTCGGTCGCCAGCCCGTCGGCGGACTCCGCGAGCGTCGACCCCGTTGCCGAGAGCTCGCGGACCATCTCGTCGGAGAGCGCGCTCTCGCCCAAGGAGAGGGCGTCCAGCAGCTCGTTGACGGCGTCGAGCCGCTCCACGAACGCGGCGACGGCCTCGGGATTTTCTCGGATCGCCGCCTCGAGCTCGGCCGACTCGGAAGGATCCGTCTCGGACATGGTCAGAGCAGCCCCCGCGCGGTGAGCCAGTAGGACTCGTTGTACGCCAGCTTCGACCAGTGGAGCTTCTCCGAGGGGGGCGCGGGCGACGGCGGGGTCTCGTAGTCGAACTCGACGAACGAGGCCGCGTCGGTTCCGGTCTCGACGAAGCACAGCGTCTTGCCGTCGTACGTCGCCGTCGCCGGGCGACCGCGGACCTCGCTGGCGAGGCGCCGGCCGACGACGCCGGCCTGGTAGTGCGCCACGCTGCCCGCGTTCGGGACGCCGGTGTCGGCGGTGTCGCCGAGCGCGTAGACGTTCTCGGCGGCCTCGGCCTCCAAGGTGTGTTTGTCGACGTCGACCCAGCCGTCGTCGCCGAGCCCGGCCGCCTCGATCAGGTCGACGCCGCCGTGGGGCGGGATCGTCACGAGGAGGTCGTAGTCGAGCTCGGTCCCCTCCATCGACGTGACCGTCTCCGCGTCGGGGTCGACCGACTCGGCGTTGAAGAACGTCTCCATGTTGATGTCCCGTTCCTCCATGATGGGGCGGGCCCACTCTGCGATGTGGGGATTGCCGTGGACGCGCTGGATCGGGTACGTGTAGGTGATGTCGACGTCCTCGCGCAGGCCGCGCTCGCGGAACCAGTCGTCGGCCATGAAGACGAACTCCAGCGGCGCCGCCGGACACATGTGGGGAGTGCCGACGACGCTCAACACGAGCTCGCCCTCGGTGAACGACAGCAACTCCTCGCGCAGGGCGGTCGCGCCCGACTCGCTGTAGTAGTCGTGGCCGCCCGCCGCGAGGCCGGGAACCCGGTCGGGCTCCAGCGTCGACCCGGTCGCCAAGACGAGGTGATCGTACTCCATCGACGGCCCGCCGCCGTCGAACCGGAGCCGCCGGGAGTCGGTATCGATCTCGGTCACCCGATCGATCCGGAGGTCGACCGCGTCGTCGACCAGTTCGTCGAGCGCGCGGCGACCGTCCGCCGGTTCGCGCTGTCCGAACGGCACGTACAGCCAGACCGGCTTGTAGACGTGGTCGGGGTCGTCGTTGATCAGGGTGACCTCGACGTCGCCGGCGTCGAGCTCGGGTTCGAGCCGATCTGCGAGGTCGTTGGCGAGGACGGTGCCGCCGGTCCCGCCCCCGACGATGACGACGCGCTCGGTCATGCTTTCTCCACGTAGAACGCGTTGTGGTCGTCGCGCTCCTCGACGGCGAGCAGCTCGTTGCCGGCCTCCTCGGCCCACTCGGGGACGTCGGTGAGCGACTGATCGTTGTCGCTCAGGAGTCGGACGACGTCCCCCGACTCGGCGCTCCGAATCGCTCCGATGAGGTCCATCAGCGGGCCGGGACACGCTGCGCCTCTGGCGTCGACGGTCTCTTGAGGTTCGATGTCGGTCATGACGGTCTCACACGCGGTAGTTACGGGCGTGTGGTATTAGTATTGTGAGTAAATTCCAATATTCTAGAAACACTCTGACGGGGGGCGGACGGGCCGATCGCGACCGCGGTACCTCGACCGTCCCACCGACGTGTACCGGGCGGGTGCGGGGCGTCGACTATCGGTCCGTCTCCGCGCGCCACGCCGCCGGTAGCCGGGCGTAGACGACCGCGTTGTCGACGAGCGCGTCGACCGGGACGTACTCGTCGGGCGCGTGGAGCGTGTCGGTCCCGAGCGCGAACTCGACGGTCGAGATCCCGGCGTTCCGAAGCCTCTTGGCGTCGCCGCCGCCCGTGGCGCTCCGCCTGAACACGCGGTCACCGGTAACGCCTGCCGCCGTCGACGCGACGGCCTCGACGAGCGGACCGTCGGGGTCTTCGGCCGTGCCGACGCTCCACGAGACGTCGGCGATCGCGACCCCCTCGCAGTCGGCGACGCACTCGCGGATCCCCGCGAGCACGTCGGGGGTGTGGACGCCGGCCGTCAGCCGTACGTCGACCTCGGCGCGCGCCGAGTCCGGGACGGCGTTCACCGCGTCGCCGCCCTCGAAGACGCCGAGGTTGATCGACGGATATCGGAACAGGTCCCGCGCGGCCGCCTCGCCCATCGACAGGGCGTAGTACGCGACCGATTCCTCGACGATCGGCTCCATCTCGGCGCCGATCGCCAGCCGCTCGGTACCGAATCGATCGCGCATCGTCTCGACGGCGTCGTACAGTCGGTCGACGGCGTTGACGCCGAGCGTCGGCCGGGAGCCGTGCGCCGCCTCGCCCGACGCCTCGAGCGTCAGCCAGATGCTCCCCCGGTCCGCGACCGTGACGGAGCGGCGGCCCTCCTCGCAGGTCGGCTCGCCGATCACGCAGGCGTCCGCGTCGAGCACCCCCGCGTCGAGCAGCGCCGGGAGCCCGGCGTCGCCGCCCACCTCCTCGTCGCTCACGAAGGCGAACAGGAGGTCGACGGCCGGGTCGGTTTCGGTGGCCGCGAAGGCTCGGATCGCGAACAGCAACGACGCCACGGCGCCCTTCATGTCGGTCGCGCCCCGCCCGTAGACGCGGTCGTCGTCGCGCTCGCCGAGCGGGTCGCGCGTCCATGCGTCGGCGTCGAAGGGCACGGTGTCGAGGTGCCCGTCGAACAGCAGCGTGCGGTCGGCGTCGCCGGGGACCCGCACGAGCAGGTTCGGCTTCGCCGGGTCGACGGCGAACCGCTCGACCTCGACCGGAAGGGGGTCGAGGAACCGCTCGATCGCGGCGACGATCTCCCGCGTGTCGCCGGGGGGATTCGACGTGTCGACCGCGAGCAGGTCGAGGGCCAGCGAGACCAGCGCCTCGCGGTTTGCCCGCACGTACTCGGCGGGAGCGTCTTCGCCGGTCGTCGTCGGGGCCGCTCCCGTCTCCTCGGACATGAGTTCACCTTCGGTCCCCACCGATTTATTTATTTTGTATAATTCACACAATACCGTAGCGGCGGATCGCGTGGGTACGTCGGCGGGTGGTGCGGTCGCCCGCGCGTCAGGGATCGGGTCGAATCGGCCGGTCCTCACGCCCTGCCGTCTCGCGTCCGTACCGGTCCTCGAACTCCTGTACGAGCTGATTGACGGTCGCGTACCAGCTGTTGAGCAGCCGTCGCATTTCGCGCGCGGCCTCCTCGGACGTTCGCGGTCGGTACGCGTAGTAGTACCCGCCGTGGTCGTAGTTCTCCTGTCGCTGAACGACGACACCGGCGTCGACGAGCCGCGAAATCGACCGGTACGCCGTCGACCGCTCGCAGTCCAGTCGGTCCGCCACGTCGTCCACGGTGAGGTCTCCGTCCGTCTGGTGTAGCTCCTGAAAAACCGTCTGGTCCCGATCGTTGAGCCCGTGAACGCACTCTAAGAGGTCGAGACACTCCAGGTCGCGTTCGAGGTCCTCGCGCACTGAACCGGACGTCATATCGAACAGTAGGGCGGCAGAGCGGGTTAAAGTTGTTCTCAAATAGCACAATACTGTTGCGGCCGGACGTCGTGCCGTGGATGTCCAACTGGTCGCGTCACCGCTCTCTCCGCGTGCTATCCGAAGAGTCTTTGTTACGTAGGCCCAAGACAATACACGAATGACGCTTCCAATCGACCCGAGTCAGATCGATCCGGACGACATCGGTGAACAGCAAGCCACCCTCGAGATGGACCACGAGGAGGCGATCGAACACGTCCGCGAGGTGTTCACCGACGCCGGATTCGGCGTCCCCGTCGAGTTCTCGCCGTCGGAGATGCTCAACGAGAAGGTGGACGCGGGCCGCGACCCCTACTACGTCTTGGGCGCGTGTAACCCCGAGGTCGCCGACCGCGCGCTCGACGCGACCGACAACAAGCTCGGCGCGCTGATGGCGTGTAACGTCGTTATTTGGGAAGAGGCCCCCGGCAAACAGCGCGTCTACCACGTTTCCATCATGCGTATCGCTCGGCTCGTCGGGATGGCGCCGGACGACGACGAGATGGCGAGCATCGTCGCCGATACCGGCGAACTCGTCGACGAAGCGTTCGAGAACCTGTAGTCGCGTTCCGCCCTGTTCCTGTCCCGCTCGACTCCCGCCCCGATTCCACACCTACTTATCCGCAACCACCGACAGTCCGGTATGAACCTCGCCGATTCGCGCGTCCTCGTCACCGGGGGCGCCGGCCTCGTCGGGAGCCACCTCGCGGCCGACCTGCTCGACCGCGGCGCGGCCGTCCGCGTCGCCGACGACCTCTCGAAGGGGACCCGCGACCGGGTGCCCGACGGCGCGGAGTTCGTCGCGGCTGACGTGACCGACCCCGACGACGTCGCCCGCGCGGTCACCGAGGACCTCGACGTCGTCTTCCACTTCGCGGCGTACACCGACACGAACTACGACGACGACCGCGTCCTCTTCGAGGAGAACACCGAGATGACGTACAACGTCTTAGAGCGGATGCGCGAGGTCGGCGTCGACCGGTTCGCGTTCACCTCCTCGTCGACGGTGTACGGCGAGGCGCCGCGGCCGACGGCCGAGGACTACGGCCCGCTCGAACCCATCTCGATCTACGGCTCCTCGAAGCTCGCCGACGAGGGGCTCATCTCCACGCACGCCCACTCCTACGGGATTCAGTCGTGGGTGTTTCGCTTCGCGAACATCGTCGGCCCGCGCCAGCGCGGCAACGTGATCCCCGACTTCATCGAGAAGCTGGACGAGGACCCGACGGAGCTGGAGATCCTCGGCGACGGCCGCCAGGAGAAGTCGTACATGCACGTCACCGAGTGCGTCGACGCGATCCGGCACGTCGTCGAGGGCGCCGACGACGCGTACAACGTGTACAACCTCGGCACGCGGACGACGACCTCCGTCACCGACATCGCCGACATCGTGAGCGATGAGCTGGGCGTCGACCCCGAGTACGCCTACACCGGCGGCGACCGCGGCTGGACCGGCGACGTGCCGAAGATGCGCCTGTCGATCGCGAAGCTGGCCGACCTCGGCTGGGAGCCGTCGATCGAGAGCGACGCGGCGGTCCGGCGCAGCGCCCGCGAGCTTATCGACGAGATCGTCTCGTAAGAATCCGACTCCGGGATCGGCTGTTCTGCGGGAGGCTTCTGAACCCTCGGCCGCTCGCTTATAAATAACCGGCTCTGGTGAAACCCTCAACAAGTGATATATTCTGCCCCACCAGCGGTCAATACAGAGGACTAACAAATCGCTCAGTACAGATGGTACGGTACGGATCGCGGACGTGATTGTTCGGCCTCAACTACGAGGTTCTTGGTTTCTACCGGTTGTAGCCGACAGAACGAGAGTTGACCTATATAAAGATTTAAGTCAATCTGTTATTCGTAATACCTATGCCAAGCCAAGATCCTGATGATCCACCAGAATACAAAACTTTTCAAAAAGTAGCAGTAAATGGGAATGTTGTTGGTGAACTTAGGGTAAAACCCGACGCTTTATTATCAGACATCGAAGACGCAGCTTTCACCACGATATTAGCTGCCCAATTTGGTGAGGTTGCGCAAGAAGACGACGGAGGAGACTCTGAGATGCTCGAAAAGTATGATCCAGAAATACAAATCTGGACTGAGAACGAAGACGACGACGAATCGTCTTGGTCAGATCCACAGGACTTTTCAGAAACACATTTCCTCGATGTGTACGAGAACCTATAGCTGAACTAAGAGTTATCGAACAGGTATTCGTCCCTATTTCACCCATTCGGGCTTGCTCCATTCGCACTCTTCAGCGACTAGACGTTTCAGGCAAAATCTGTCTGGAGAATAGGATTTCAACAGCGACAAATAATCGTCTGTAGACCTGCGGTGAACACCGCCAAAGCCCCAGCCGCTTACGTATAAATCGCTGCTGACGGATCGACGGAGAAGGCCTCCAAAGCCCCAGCCGGGAGGCGGGCGCACGCTCGCTGCGCACGCCTCCCGACTGCCCCTTTGAGTCCCGCCCCGCACAGCCCCGCACCTCACTCCTCCCCAGCCTCGCGGCTCACGGCTCGCGGCTTCGCCGCTCGCGTTCGCCGCGTCCCTCGCGCGGTGCTGTCGCCGGCGCTTCGCGCCGGCTTCCAGAGGGACCTCCGGTCCCTCGCGGCTCGGCCGCGATGCGGCCTCGCAGGCGCGCGCCACCGCAGTCCAGAGTGTCTCAATTTCGTTTCTTCGATCCCACGCCTCGCCCCCCGAGCCGCTTCGGAAGGGCCTTTTAACCCGCCCGTCGAACGGACGGTATGTTCAGGCAGTTCCGGTCGGCGGTCGAGGCGGCGCTCGTGGACGCCCTCGGCTCGCTCGACCTCCCGACCGACGACCTCGGCATCGAACGCCCGCCCGACGACATGGACGCGACGCTCGCCTCCAGCGTCGCCTTCCGGCTCGCGGGCGAGGTCGGCGACGCGCCGCCGAACGTCGCGGCGACCGTCGCGGAGGCGGTGTCGGTCGAGGGCGCCGACTACGTCGCGAGCGTCGACACCGCGGGGCCGTACGTCAACTTCCACGCGAACGAGCGCTACCTCGCGGACACGCTCGACGCGGCCGCCGCCGCCGCCGACTACGGCGCGCTCCCCGACCGCGACACGAGCGTGGTCGTCGAACACACCAGCGCGAACCCGACCGGCCCGGTCCACGTCGGCCGCGCGCGCAACCCGATCGTCGGCGACGCCGTCGCGAACCTCATGGAGTACGCGGGGTACGACGTCGACCGCCACTACTACGTCAACGACGCGGGCCGGCAGATGGCGGTGTTCACGTGGGCGTACGAGCGGTTCGACGAGTCCGACCTCGACGACGACCCGGCGCGCGACCGCGCGGAGTACGACCTCGTGCGCTACTACCGGAAGGGGAACGCCTTCTTAGAGGAGGCCGACGCCGACGCGGTCGAGGCCGCGGAAGCGGAGATACAGTCGATCCTCCAGGGGCTCGAAGCCGGCGACGAGGCGACGTACGAGCGCGTCGGCGAGGTCGTCGACGCGGTCCTCGGCGGAATGAAGGACTGCCTCGCGCGCCTCCCCGCGGAGTTCGACGAGTTCGTCAAGGAGACGCGGTTCATGCGCGACGGCTCGACCGACGATATCGCGGCGCGACTCAAGGAGACCGACCACGCGGTCTACGAGGAGGACGCCTGGCAACTGGAGCTCGACGAGTGGGGGATCGAGAAGAACCTCGTGTTCCTGCGCTCGGACGACACGAGCCTCTACACCACCCGCGACCTGGCTCACCACGAGTGGAAGTTCGAGAACTACGACCGCGCGGTCACGGTCCTCGGCGAGGACCACAAGCTACAGGCCGACCAGCTCGGCGCGACCCTCGAACTGCTCGGCAACGACACCGACCGGCTCGGCCACGTCATCTACTCGTACGTCAACCTCCCCGACGGGAAGATGTCGACCCGGCAGGGGACGGGCGTGATGCTCGACGACCTGCTCGACGAGGCCATCGACCGCGCCCGCGACGCGGTCGAGTCCCGGATGGACGACCGCATCCGCGACGACGACCTCACCGACGAGGACGTCGAGCGCATCGCCCACCAGGTCGGCATCGGCGCCGTGCGGTACGACATCGTCTCGAAGCAGCCCGCGAAGGCGATCACCTTCGAGTGGGAGGACGCGCTCGACTTCGAGGCGCAGTCGGCGCCGTTCGTCCAGTACGTCCACGCGCGCTGTGCCGGCATCCTCGGCGAGGCCGCGACCGCCGGAATCGACGTGCCGGGCGTGACGGCCGACGCCGACGGCGAGGTCGACCCCGACGCGCTCGACGTGGACGCGGGCGTCTTAGAGACCGAGGCGGCCCGCGAGCTCCTGCGCGAAGTCGCGCGGTTCCCGGCCGTTATCGAGGCCGCGGCGGACGACTTGGAGCCGCACACGGTCGCCACCTTCACCCGCGAGTTCGCGGACGCGTACAACGCCTTCTACCGCGAGTGCCCGGTCCTGACCGCCGAGACCGCCGAGCTGCGCGACGCCCGCCTCGCGGTCGTCGCGGCCGCGAAACACACGATGGCGAACGCGCTCGACGTGCTCGGCGTCGAGGCCCCGGAGTCGATGTAACCGCCGGGTTCGACGGTCTCGATCCGGCGCCGCTCACCGCCCCGCCCGCAAACGGTTTCGTCCTGGCCGTCGTACGCTCGGCCGATGCTCGAACTCTCCCAGTCGGAAGGCTGTCCGCACTGCGCGAAGGTCCGCGAGACGCTCTCCGAGCTCGGCGTCTCCTACGTCGCGCACAACCCGCGGCTCCCGGGCGACGTCGGCGGCGACGTGACCAACGAGGTGACCCACGACGAGCTCACCGCGGGCGGCGAAGACCAGATCCCCTACCTCGTCGACACCGATCGCGGCGTCACGATGTACGAGAGCGACGACATCGTCGACTACCTCGAAGAGCAGTACGACTGAAACGGCTCCCGCCTCGACGCGGCCGCTCGCGGCCGAGGCGGGGCGTCTCATCGGAGAGAGCCCGCAGGTCAAAGCTTACTTACCCGCACGGGAGCGAACTGTAGGTAATGAGTAGCGACGCACAGGAGGCGAACGAGGACCGCCGGAAGTACGAGTTCCGCAAGGTGATCGAGGAACTCAAGGAGTACGAGGGCTCCGGCACCCAGCTCGTCACTATCTACATCCCCGAGGACCGGCAGATATCCGACGTGGTGGCCCACGTCACGCAGGAGCACAGCGAGGCGTCGAACATCAAGTCGAAGCAGACCCGGACCGCCGTCCAAGACGCGCTCACGTCGATCAAGGACCGACTGCGCTACTACGACACCTTCCCGCCCGACAACGGCATCGTGATATTCTCGGGCGCCATCGACGCGGGCGGCGGCCAGACCGACATGGTCACCCGGACGCTGGAGTCACCCCCGCAGCCCGTCGAGTCGTTCCGCTACCACTGCGACTCGGAGTTCCTCACCGAGCCGCTCGAACACATGCTCGAAGACTCCGGGCTGTTCGGGCTCATCGTCTTGGACCGCCGCGAGGCGAACGTCGGCTGGCTGAAGGGGAAACGCGTCGAGGCCGTCAAGTCCGCCTCCTCGCTCGTCCCCGGCAAACAGCGGAAGGGCGGCCAGTCCGCACAGCGGTTCGCCCGCCTGCGGCTCGAAGCCATCGACAACTTCTACCAGGAGGTCGCGGGGATGGCGGACGACCTGTTCGTCGATAAGCGCCACGAGCTCGACGGGATCTTGGTCGGCGGTCCCTCCCCGACGAAAGACGAGTTCCTCGACGGCGACTACCTCCACCACGAGCTCCAGGACAAGGTCCTCGGCAAGTTCGACGTGGCCTACACCGACGAGTCCGGGCTGAAAGACCTCGTCGACAACGCCAGCGAGGTGCTCGCAGACCAGGAGATCGTCGAGGACAAACGCAACATGGAGGAGTTCTTCGAGAAGCTCAACACCGGCGAGGAGGCCACCTACGGCTTCGAACAGACCCGCCGGAACCTGATCATGGGCTCCGTCGACCGGCTGCTCATCTCCGAGGACCTCCGCTCCGACGTCGTCGTCTACGAGTGCCCGAACGGCCACGAGGAGTACGAGGTGCTCGACGCCCGCCACTCGACGCCCGACCACGAGTGCAGCGAGTGCGGCGAGGCGGCCGCGGTCGAGGAGCGGGAAGACATCATCGAACACCTGATGGCCATCGCGGGACAGCGCGGGACGGACACGAAGTTCATCTCCACGGACTTCGAGAAGGGCGAACAGCTGCTCGACGCGTTCGGCGGCATCGCCGGCATCCTGCGGTACTCGACCGGCGTGTGAACTACCCCTGCCTACTCGCCGCCTGCGTTGCTCCTTAAGGAAGGGGGCTTACCGCCTACATTCAGCTAAAACGGCTCTCTGAAGGCCTCCCGCGGCGCTTTTCCTTACTGCTGCTCCGGTTCGACCGGCGTCGGCGCGACCTCCAGACACGCGCAGGCGTCGGTCTCCGGGTCGAAGCAGTCCGGACACTCCGGCTGTCGGTCGATGATCGTGTCGAGCCGCTCCGCGACCGTGTCGTCGATGACGGCCTCCAGCTCGCGCGCCTCGGCCTGGAAGTCCTCGACCGCGAGGACGTTCGCGAGGAAGCGCTCGATGATACAGTACGTCTGGAGGGCGTCTCTCGCCCGCACGATGCCGTCGTCCGTCAACCGGACGCCCTTGTACTTCTCGTGTTCGGCGAGCCCGCGCTCCTCGAGCTTGCCGATCATCTCGTTGGCGCTGGCCGGGCTGACGCCGAGCGCGTCGGCGATCGACCCGGTCGAGGCGGGGCCGTCTTCGGTCTCCTGTACGACGTATATCGTCTTGAGGTACTGATCTGCGGTGTTCACGGCTCTCCTCCGTCGGCGCTCGTCGGCGTCTCGTCTCTCCGGTTCATCGGCGCTCCATGACCTCCGTGACTTTCCGTACGCCCTCGGCCTCCTCGTCGCGGATCGTCGTCAGGGTCGCGAGCAGCTCCCCGCGGTCGATCGAGAACGCCGCCTCCGAGTCCTCGATCGCCTCGATGAGGTCGTCGTAGAACTTGTAGGCGGTCTCCTCGTTACACAGCTGGTCGTACAACACGCCGTCGAAGTCCTCCGGCCGCGTCCGGCCGTACCGGGCGTCGACCAGCGACTCGATCTCGCCGAACGGGACGCTGTCGACGCCGAGCCCCTCGATGAGCGCCTCCAGCCGTTCGCGGTGGTCGGCCGACTCCTCGGCCGCGTCCGCGAGCAGCGTCTCGATCTCTTCGTCGAGTTCGGCGTCCAGCTGCCGGTAGTGACGGTGCGTTCGCGCTTCGACGACCTCCTCTAACACGATTCCGATCTGGAGCAGCCGCGCGAGTTGGTCGTCGGAGGCGACCCGCTGGCTCACGCTCACCGCGACCACCCGAGACGGCGCGATACGCGGGTTCGCATACCTCCGACTCGGGCGTCGTCGGTCTTAAACCGTTCCCCTCGCGGGCCGGTCGCTCCGCGGACGAGACGGGAAAAATCCGTTCGGCGGGCGGACGAACGGGCGGGCGCCGACCGTTACTGAAGGCGCTTCAAGACGAGTTCCTCGACGTCGTCGCGGAACTCGTCGACCGCGATCTCCTCTAAGACGGGCACGAAGAAACCCTCGACGAGCATGTTCCGAGCCGTCCGCGAGTCGATCGAGCGGCTCTCGAGGTAGAACAGGTCCTCGGCGTCGACCTGTCCGACCGTCGCGGAGTGGGACGCCTCGGTGTCGTGGTTGTGGATGATCAGCTTCGGCGACGCGTCGGCCTCGGCGTCGTCCGACAGCATCAGCGTGTTCTCGCGCTGGTAGCTGGAGGTGTTCCACGCGTCCTCGCCGACGTCCTGGACCCCCTCGTAGACGGAGCGGGCGACGTCGTCGAGCACGCCGCGCGTCACCAGGTCGGCGGTCGTCTGCTCCGCCTGGTGCCACACGCGGGCGTTGATGTCGAAGTGCTGGTCGTCGGTGCCGAAGAACGTCCCGACGATCTGGCTCTCGGAGCCGTCGCCGTCGAGTTCGGTCTCGATGTCGGAGCGGGTGAGCTTCGAGCCGAAGTTGCTCTCGATCCAGTCGACGGTCGCGTACGTGTCGGTCACGCCGCGCTTCAGCGAGTAGGTGTACGAGTCGTCGTCGAGGTTCTGTAGCGAGCCGAACTGGACGTTCGCGTTCTCGCCCGCGACGACCTCGACGAGGTTCGAGAAGTAGCGGTCGTCGCCTCCCGCCGAGGCGGCGGCCTCGCCGTCACCGGTCTCGATCGACTCGAGGATCGTCACCGACGACGACTCCTCGGCGACGACGAGCGTCTGGCTGAACAGCGAGCGGGAGTTCATCTCCGCGCGCACCGTCACGTCCTCGACGTCGACGCCCTCGGGGACGTAGACGAACGTCCCCGTGGTAAAGAGCGCGACCGAAAGCGCCGTGAGGTAGTTGTGTTCGGGATCGAGGACGGAGCCGAAGTTCGCCTCGATGACGTCGCCGTACTCGGCGAGCGCCTCGGTGAACGGGAGGACGACGGCCTCGTCGTCGCCCGCGGTCCGCTCGGTCTCGTCCGCCTGGTTCAGCGGGTCGACGAGCGCCTCGAAGTCGAGCGCCTCCAGGTCGGTCCAGCGGCGGCCCGGCGTCTGGATGACGTCGGGGAGTTCCGCGGTCTCCAAGGCCGCCAGCGCGTCCAGGCGGGTCTCCAAGAGCCACTCGGGCTCGTCGCGTTCGTCGGCGATGCGTCGTACCGTGTCCTCCGAGAGGCTCTCGATTTGCTTCGTGCTCATGTTATCCGAGCGAACCTTCCATCTCCAGCTCGACGAGCCGGTTCAGCTCGACGGCGTACTCGATCGGCAGCTCCTCCGTGATCGGCTCGATGAACCCCGAGACGATCATCTGTTTCGCGTCGTCGTCGTCGAGACCGCGCGACTGGAGGTAGAAGATGTCCTCGTCGCCGATCTTGCCGACGGTCGCCTCGTGGGCGACGTCGACCTTCGACTCGTTGATCTCCATGTACGGCATCGTGTCCGACGTCGACTCGTTGTCGAACATCAGCGCGTCGCACTCGACGGCCGTCGAGGAGTTCTCCGCGCCGTCCGCGATGTGGACGAGGCCGCGGTAGTTGGTGCGGCCGCCGTCCTTCGCGATCGACTTCGACTCGACGGTGGACTTGGTGTCCGGCGCGTTGTGGTACACCTTGGCGCCGGTGTCGATGTCCTGACCCTCGCCCGCGAAGGCGATGGTGATGTGGTTGTCGGAGGCGCCGCGGCCCTTCAGGATCGTCGACGGGTACAGCATCGTCGCCTTCGACCCCATCGACCCCGAGATCCACTCCATGCGTCCGCCCTTCTCTGCGATGGCGCGCTTGGTGTTCAGGTTGTACGTGTTCTTCGACCAGTTCTGTACGGTCGAGTACTGAACGTGGGCATCCTCGCCGACGAACACCTCGACGCCGCCGGAGTGGAGATTAAAGGCCGAGTACTTCGGGGCCGAACAGCCCTCGATGTAGTGGACTTCGGAGCCCTCTTCGGCGATGATGAGCGTGTGTTCGAACTGGCCCATCCCCTCGGAGTTCATCCGGAAGTACGCCTGAATCGGCATCTCCACGGTGGTGTTCTCGGGGACGTAGACGAACGAGCCGCCAGACCAGATGGCACCGTGAAGCGCCGCGAACTTGTTGTCGCTCGGGGGGACGCACTTCGTCATGAAGTGCTCGCGGACGATCTCCTCGTGCTCCCGGACGGCCTTGTCCATGTCACAGAAGATGACGCCCTTCTCCTCCCAGCGCTCCTGCATGTTCTGGTAGACGATCTCGGACTCGTACTGCGCGCCGACGCCCGAGAGCGCGTTCTTCTCGGCCTCCGGGATGCCCAGCTTGTCGAACGTGTCCTGGATCTCTTCCGGGAGGTCCTCCCAGCTGTCGGCGCCGCCGCGCTTGTCGATGTCCGGTCGGATGTACGGAACGATCTCGTTGATGTCGACCTCCGAGAGGTCCGGCTGGCCGGGCCAGTCGGTCGGCATCGGCATCTCCTGGAACTGCTCGAGCGCGCGCAGTCGCCGCTCCAGCATCCACTCCGGTTCGTCCTTGTCCTCCGAGATGACGCGGACCGTCTCCTCGGTGAGGCCCTTCTCGCTCTGGAAGGCGGACTTCTCCTCCTTCTTGAACTCGAAGCGAGCCTCGGTGTCTGTCTCCTTGAGGTCGTCCTGTTGTGAACTCATAGTGTTTTGTTACCGCTTTCCGTGTTTACGTGTGTCGCGTGCCCGCATTCGGTTACGCCGCCTCGAAGGCGTCCTCGCGGACCCAGTCGTACCCCTCGTCCTCCAGCTTCTCGGCGAGCTCCGCACCGCCGCTCTTGACGACCTCGCCGTCGAGCATGACGTGGACGTGGTCGGGCTCGACGTAGTCGAGGATGCGCTGGTAGTGAGTGATCTGGAGGATGCCCGTGCCCTGCTCGTCGCGGAGCGCGTTGATCCCCTTCGAAACGTCCTTCAGGCGGTCGATGTCGAGCCCGGAGTCGATCTCGTCGAGCACGGCGACGCTGGGCTCCAACATCGCGGCCTGGAGGACCTCGTTCTGCTTCTTCTCGCCCCCGGAGAAGCCGGCGTTGAGGTAGCGCTGCATGAATTTCTCGTCCATGTCGAGCAGCTCCATCTTCTCCGAGAGGATCTCCTGGAACTCGGCGACGCCGATCTCGCCGTCGTCCGCGGGCCCCTCCATCGGAGAGGTCTCGTACCCCTCGTCGTCCTCGTCGTCGGCCTCGGCCTCCTCTTCAGCCTCCTCCTCGTCCTCGAACAGCTCCTCGCGCTCGTCCGCCTTCGCGTTGAGCGCCTGCCGGAGGAAGTTCGTCATGGTGACGCCTTCGATCTCCGCGGGGTACTGGAAGCCGAGGAAGATGCCGAGCGCGGCGCGCTCGTTCGGCTCCAGCTCGAGCAGCTCCCAGTGATAGTCCTCGTCGTCCAGATCGGCGTCGACGTCGGCGACGTCCTCCTCGCTGAGGTGGAGCAGGATCTCGCCGTCGGTGACCTCGTAGGCGGGATGGCCGGCGATAACCTTCGCGAGCGTCGACTTCCCCGAGCCGTTGGGGCCCATCAGCGCGTGGATATCCCCGGACTCGACGGTCAGATCGACCCCCAGAAGGATTCGTTCGCCGCCCTCTTCCGCCACTCGTGCGTGAAGATCGTTGATTTCGAGAGTAGCCATGTGTATTCTCGTGCCTCGTACCTCGATAGTGGGTGTTGAGGGGGTTAATGGTTACGCATTTCCCCGTCAAAAATCGCAGATCGATCAAGAAATTTTCTTTCGATCGAAAACTGCTTTCGACGCGGCGCCTTTCGCCTCGCCGTCGGTCACATGAACGAGCCGAGCCCGGTCTGCTCCTGCCCGGTCTTGACCTCCTCCCACGACATCCCGAGCGCCTCGATGACGCGCTCTATCGGGCCTTTGAGGGTCTTGTCCAGCATCTTCTCCCAGTCGACCTCGAACTCGTCGGGCACCTGGTCGGCGTACTCGAAGCAGATCACGTCCGGGTCGCGCTTGAACTCCCCGTACAGGCGGTCCCGCTGCGGGTCGAGCCCCTCCTCGTCTTCCATCCGCGCCCAGAAGTCGGGGTGGACCTTCTCGATGTACACCCGCTTCGGCTTCGACCCGCTGCCGAAGTTGGTGCCGAGCATCAGGTTCGCGTACTTCGCCCCGCGCACCTGTGCGGTCGGCGTCTCGTAGGCGTCGAGCTTCTTCCCGATCCCGCCGGGGATCCCGATCTCGTCGAGGTCCATGTCGCCGTCGAGGACCCGCGCGATGACGTCCACGAGGTACCCTTTCACCTCCTCCATGTCCTCGTCGATGTCGTCGCCCGTGACGATCGTCTCGATGACGTTCTGCTGGACCTCCTTCGTGATGCCGGCGATGTCCGAGCGCTTGTACTCGAAGCCGGTGATGTCGATGTCGTCGACGTCTTTCCCCTCCTTCCAGACGATGTGGCCCGCGTACCGCTTCTTTTTGCCCGCCTGGAAGAACCGCCGGTAGAGCTTCTCGAACTCGATCTGGAAGCGGTGCTCGTCGGCGTTGAGCTCGTCGCGCGCAAAGTCGTCGTACCGCTCGTTGATGTGGTCCGCTATCTCGAAGGAGGTCTCGATCGCCTCCTCCTTTGACATGTCAGAAAGAGATAACATAACCGAATCGGTATCACCATAAGCAACCTGATAATTAAGCTCTTCTGCGGCCTCCTCGGTAAAGTCGATGACCTCTCGACCGGTCGCCGTGACGGCTGCTGCGCCCTCTTTGTCGTATAAGCGGAACCGATCCCACCCCGTAACGCCGTACAGAGAGTTCATAATAACCTTGACAGCTCCCTGCTGGCGGTCGTACTGCTCGTACGGCTCGGTGCCGGGCTCGTGGTCGTTCCGGAGCGCCTTCTTCTCCTCGCGCTCGGAGAGGAGCTCGTCGACCATCTCGCGCATGATGCCGTCCGGCTCCTTTCGGAAGTGGGTCCCGTTGGGCGCGACGTACGTCTCGCCGTCGTGCTCCGCGGGGTCGACCTTCGTCTCCGGCCCGGCGTTGATCGTCACCATACACATCGGGTAGAGGCTCTTCAGGTCCTGGACCGTCACCATCTCCTTCACGCCGGTGATGGGGTCGAAGACGGCGCCGCCCTCGAACTCCTCCGACTCCTGTTGGCCCTTCGTGGGGAGCGCGAACTTCCCGAACGCCTTGTGGAGGACGTACATGTCGACGGTGTCGCCGGGCGTCGGAGCGTCCTCGATCTTACAGCCGACGAAGGTGCGCACCTCGTCCCAGAAGGCGATCACGTCCTGCTTCCGGTCGATCTCGACGCACAGCTCCACGTCGCGGATGCTGTACTCTAGGAGGCGCTCGGGGTCCTGCTCCCAGAGGTCACCGATGTCGCCGGTGTAGCGCTCCTTGCCGACGCCGAGCTCGCGCTCGCCGACCGCGTCGAGCCGGTACGACTCCAGCTCCGTGAACATCGTGCGCTTGTAGGCGTACAGCAGGTCGAAGACGACCCGGCCCTTCACGTCCGGGCCGCCCCAGCCCGAGCGCCACACCTCGCCGATCCGGGAGAGCCGGTCGACGTCGAGGTCGTATTCGCTCTCCTCGTCGAGCACCTCCAGCCGGTCGAGCACGTACGGCGCGTCGAAGTCCTCGAAGTTCCACCCCGTCAGGAGGTCGGGGTCCGTCTCGTCGATGTACTCGACGAACGCGTCGAGCATGGCGGCCTCCTCCTCGAAGGTGCGGACCCGGAAGTCGAGTTCCTCGCCGTCGCCGACGATCCCCTCGTAGTCGGGGAGGTCCTCGGGCGGCGGGATCTCGGCCTCGGGCGCGTCGTACAGCCAGACGACGTACTCGTCGTCGTAGGAGTCGTGGCTGGTGAGACAGATGATCGGCTCCTCGCCGTCCTCGGGGAAGCCGCGCCGGTCGTCGACCTCGATGTCGAAGGTGTTCACGCGCATCTCGGCGTCGACATCCGCGGGTTCGAGGTGCCCCTCGTGGACCTGGATCGTCCCCTCGCCGTCGTCGAGGCGCCGCTCCTCGACGCGGATCCCGCCGTTGAGGCCGTTGTCGATCAGAAAGCGGTTCGGGAAGAGGATGTCCGCCTCGAAGCTGGTCTCGAAGTCGTCGCGGATGTTCCCCACGTCGCGGGGCGTGCGCGTGACGATCCGGGTGAGCGGCTCGCCGCGGATGCTCTCGTACGGCTCGCCGTCCGGGTTCTCCTCGCGCGTCCCGATCACCACGTCGTACTCCTCGACGGGGTCGCGGTCGAGGTCGGCCGTGGGGACGTAAAAGTACGGCTCGACGCCCAGCACGCGGAGGTGTTCGACGACGTCGCGGTCGGCGTCGCCGTCGACGTGTTCGGCGTCGCCGTCGACGTTCTCGGCCGGTCGCCGGCCGAACACGTGGACGACCGGGTACTCGTCGCTGCCGTACCCCTCGACGGCGTAGTCGATCTGGGTGATCATCAGCTCGACGGTCCCGGTCGACTCCGGGAACTTCGCCTCGTCGACGTCGACCACGTCGCTGACGCGTCCCCGTCCGCTTCCGGCGACGACGGCCGCCTCCTGGGCGGCGAGGTCCTCTCGCTCGGTTTCCGTGCCGCCGTCGGCCCCGTCGCCCGCGTCCCCGCTCGACGAGAAGTCCGACAGCCCCGACTGAGTCATACCCGTGCTTCGGCGTCACCCGGCTAAAAAACTCGGCTTTCGGGTGCGGCGAGCTATCCCGCCACGGAAAGGCATTTAATGTGTGATGACTTACCACGGTTCATGTCTTCGGACCCACGTTCCGAATCCCAGGCGGCTCGCCCGGCCGATTCCGACGCGGTCGACGCCGAGGTGGAGGTGTACCAAGACGACGGGAACGTGGTGCTGTTCGACGCCACGAACCCGCTCGCGTGGGTCGAAGCGAGCCGAACGGTACGGCTCGCCGACGCGCTCTGACGGGGCTCCCGGCCCCAGCGCCGCGGTCGGCCGGCGCGGCTCGCCGCCTCGTTCGGCCCCGGAACCCCTTTGCCCCGGCGCGGCGTACGCCGGGGCGTGTTCAGCCTCGACGAGGACGACGAGGGCGAAATCTCCGTCGGCGAGAGTTCCGACGCCGAGCGGGAGATGACGCCCGACGTCCCGAAGGCGCCCTCGGTGAAGACGTTCGACGACGGGGGCGACTTCGAGGGCGCGAGCGACGTGGACCAGCGCACCCTCCGGGCGTTCGTCGTCGCCGTCATCTACGCCAACGCCGCCGTCCTCCTCGTCGCGCTCGGGCCGATGGTGTGGTACTTCGAGGGCTGGTCGCGGGTCGGGCCGGCCCTCTTCGTCGTCGGCCTGTTCGCCGGCGTCCGGACCTACCAGACGTACCGGTCGTGGAAGCGGTCGCGAGACGAGAAGCGCGACGCGGATCCGGAGCCAGACGCGAATCTTCGGAACGACGCGGCTCCGGAGAGCGACGCGGACCCGGACGCCGCCCCCGAGGCGGCGCCCCCGGAAACGTAATGTCCGACGAGCGCCCCCTTCCGACCATGCAGACGGTCCGCGACGGCGACGGCGAGACGTACCTCCTCGTGAAGCGCTCTGCCGAGTCCAGCCGCGTGCGGGACCCGGCTACCGGCGCGGAGCGGTACGTCGACAACGAGGAGCTCAGCGTCGTCGACGGCGAGTCGCCGCTCGCGACCGCCGCCTCCGGCGTGCCGGAACCGGTCCGCCGGACGCTCGGCGCGGTCCGCGACGACCGGTCGCTCGGTCTGCTCGCCGTGGTCGTCGACGAGGGACCGATCGCCGCGATCGACCTCCTCGACGCCGCCGACATGTGCGAGTCGGACCTCCACGGCGCGCTCTCAGAGTTCCGCGCGGCCGGACTGGTCGCGGAGGCCGAGGTCGCGGGGCGGCGCGGCTACGAGGCGACCCCGGTCGCGGCCGAGGCGATGGCGCTGTTGCGCGGCGAGGCGAACGGAGACGGGTGACCGCGCGGCCGACGACGACCGACCCCGCCGGCGTCGGCGTTCGACGCCGACAGAAAGCACTTGCCGGTCGTCCGAAAACCCTCGTCTATGGCGCTCCGACGGGACAGGCGCCTCGCCGCCGCCCTCCTCGCGGTCTGTTGCGGTCTCCTCGCCCCGCTCGCCTCGGAACGACTCCTGGCTCACCGTCTCGGACTGGCCGGTCCGCCGGTCATGTTCGGGTTCCTCGCGCTCGCCGGGGTCGCCGCAGTTGCAGCTTTCCGATACTCCGCGGCGGATTCGTGGCGGTACCTACTCGTATACGCCGGGCTTAGCGTCGCCGGTGCCCTCGGTACGTTCGTCTATCTGTTCGAGCAGACGGGGGCGTGAGTGCCGCTCGCCGCCGGGCGGGGCGACCGGAAGCCGTCGATCGACGCGCCCGGGGGACGCCCCCTCAGGCGATACCGCAGTCAGTCGTCCGCGAGCGACGCGACGTCGAGCTCCGCCGCGTCCTCCCGGCGGACGGTCGAGCGGTTCGAGCGCGGGTCCTTCTCGACGGTGACCAGCTCGTCGGCCGCACCGACCAGCTCGTCGTCGTGGCTCACGATGACGATCTGGGCCACGCCGAAGCCGCGCATCTCCTCGACCAGCCGCACGAGCCGCGAGACGTGGCCGGAATCGAGGAAGACGGTCGGCTCGTCGAGGATGAGCGGCGGGGTCGGCGCCGCGCCTTCGATCCCCTCGGAGAGCAGCCGGTAGATCGCACAGCGCAGCGAGAGGTTGAACAGGGCGCGCTCGCCGCCGGAGAGCTGCTCGGGGTCGAGCGGCTCGCCGTCCTTCTGGTAGACGGTGAGGACGTACTCGCCGTCGAGCTCGATGTGCGAGTAGGCGTCGTTGCCGTAGACGAGCTCGAACGTCTCGTTGAGCGTGCGCTCCAACTCGGCCACGTTGCGCTGGCGAAGCTCCGCGCGCAGGTCGCCGTACATCGACTCCAGCTCGCTCGTCTCCTCGTGGAGCCCCTCCAGCGCTGCCACCCGGTCGCCGAGCGCCTCACGTTCCTCGCGGAGCGCCTCCAGCTCACGGAGCTCGCCTTTCACCCCGCCGATCGCGTTCTGGATCTCCTCCCGCCGCTCGTCGAGGCGGTCGAGCTCCTCGGCGACCTGCTCGAGGTACTGCTCGGCCTCTTCCTTCCGCTCCCTCGCCGTCTCGACGGCCGCCTCGTCGACGGCGTCGGCCAGCTCGTCGCGGCGCTCGCGCTTGTCGGCGAGCCGGTCGCGCCGCTCGTCGTTCACCTCCTCGAGGTTCTCCCGCTTCTCGCGGCGGCGCTCGATCTCGTCTTCCGCGTCCGCGACCGCCGACAGGCGCTCCTCGACCGCCGTCACCGCCTCGCGGGCGTCGCCGATCTCCGACAGCGACGCCTCGAGCTCCTCGACGCGGGCCGCGGCCGCCGCTGCCTCCTCGCGCTTCTGCTCCGCGACCTCGCGGGTCTCGTCCGCCTCTTCGCGGAGCTCGGCGTCGCGCTCGCGCTTTGCCTCAGCCGCCTCTCGTTTCCGTTCCGCCTCGTCGCGCTTCTCCGCGACCCGCTCCTCGAGGGTCTCGACCCGGTCGTCGATCTCGTCGAGCCGGTCCGCGGCGCTCGCGAGCCCGTCCAGCTCCGCGATCCGCTCGTCGAGGTCGCCCTCGCGCTCGCGGGCGTCCTCCAGCTCCGCTTCGAGCTCAGCGACGCGCTCGCGGTCCGCCTCGATCCCGCTGGCGTGCGGCGAGTCCTCGACCGGCTGGCCGCACTCGGGACACTTCCCGGCCGCGAGCAGCTCCTCGGCCTCCTCGACGCGCCCGCGGGCGTTCTTCAGCTCGGCCGACAGCTCGGCGATCCGCTCGCGCACCTCGCCGCGCCGCTCCCGGAGCCGATCTAACTCGTCGGCGACCCCGTCGCGGTCGACGTCGGCGTCGGCCGCCGCGAACCGCTCGCGGATCTCTTCGGCCTCCTCGCGGAGCTCCTCGATCGAGGACTCGCGCTCGTCGGCCGCCTCGGCCGCCGCCTCGGCCTCGTCGGCGAGGTCGTCGGCCTCGGCCTCGACCTCGGCGGCGCGCTCGGCGCGGTCGTCCGCCTTCCCGGCGAGGTTCGTCGCCTGGTTTCGGAGCCCCTCGGCCGTCACCCGCTCGTCGTCGAGCTCGTCGCGGACCGCCGCCTCCCGGTCGTCGAGCTCCGCGCGGCGCTCGGCGATCGCCGCCTCGCTCGCCGCGTCGAGCCCGGCGTCGTCGAGCCGGTCGTCGATCGCGGCCTCGATCTCCTCGATCCGCTCGCGGGCCTCGCGGATCGCGTCGCGGTGGTCGTCGCGCTCCCGCTCGGCCTCCCGGATCGCGGCCTCGATCTCCTCGACCTCGCTCTCGACCGACTCCAGTTTCTCGCGCTTCTCGGCGTGGGTCTCGAGCGTCTCGGCGGCCGCGTCGCGCGTCTCCTTCGCCTGCTCGCGCTGGGTCTCGTACCGGCCGATCTCGTCGGTGACCTCACCGAGCTCGCTCTCCAGTTCGTTGAGCCGCCCGTGGAGGTCCCGGTCCTCCTTCGCGGCGATCTGCTCGTCGAGCTGGTCGAGCCGGCCGCGCCGGTTCTCCAGCACGTCCTCGACGCCGAGCCGGGCGTCGCCGGCGCGCTCGCGGTACTCCTCCAGTTTTCCCAACTGGAGCAGGTCGTCGATCGTGTCCTGTCGCTCCCGCGGGGTGGCGTTGATCAGCTTGTTCACCTCGCCCTGCCGGACGTACGCGCAGTTGACGAACGCCTCGGCGTCCATCCGCAGCAGCTCGGTGACGAACTCGCGGACCGCTCGGGCCCCGTCGCGTGTCACGTCGCTCCCGTCGGTCGCTTCGAGCGTACACCGGTGGTCGATCCGGCCGTCGTACGACTTGAGTCGCCGCTCGACCCGGTAGGAGACGCCGTCGTGGGTGAACCACAGCTCGACCTCCGTCTCCTCCTCGCCGTTCGTGATGACGTCTTCGAGGGTGCCGTCGAGCGCCTTCGACCCGTACAGCGCGAAGAAGCACGCTTCTAAGAGCGACGACTTCCCGCTGCCGTTGAGCCCGTGGATCACCGTGACCCCCTCCGTGAGCCGGAGGTCGGCGTCGCCGTACGGCTTGAAGTTCGCGAGGCGGACGCGGTCGAACTTCACAGGTAGTCCTCCATGGAGACCTGGCCGTCGGTCGACGCCGGATCGGAGTCCGTCGCCTCCGCGGGGTCGGACTCAGCGTCCGACTCGTCGGCGTTCGACTGGTCGTCGCCGCCGTCGTTCTCCTCGGAGTCGCCGGGACCCGAATCGACCGGCTCGAACGCGTCGAGGTCCGCCTCCTCGTCGAGCCGCTCCTCGACCCTGCGTTTCACCGTCTCGCGGACGTTGGCGTCGGGGACCGTGTCCTCGCGGACCGCGCGCTCCACGTCGCGCGCGGCCGTCGAGAGCGCCATCTCGTCGAGCCGGTCGCGGACCGCGTCCTCCGGGTCGGCGAAGCTCACGTCCACCTCGCCGTCGGCGTCGGTCTCGCGCCGGTCCGTGACGCGCGCGATGAGCGCGCCCTCGTCGGTGGCGAACTCCTCGACGGCCGCCGGCGTCACCGGGTCGCCCTCGCCGGTGATTTCGACGTGGACGACCGCCTCCGCGAGGTCGTACTCGCGAACGCGCTCGCGGACTCGGGACTCGCCTTCCCCCTCGCGCAGTTCGACCGAGACGAAGACGAACGGGCGCGTGTCGAGCGCGCGGCGCCGGATCTCGACGCGGTCGTCGCCCCCGGCCGCGTCGGCGTCGAAGACGACGAGGTTGTAGCCGCGGCCCTCGCGCTCGCTCGCGCTCGCGCGCTCGGTCGAGCCCGGGTACGTGACCCACGTGTCGGCGACCTCGGCGGTGTCGGGCGTGTGGTTGTCGCCGAGGAGCATGGCGTCGAAGTTGATGTCGCTCTCGGTCAGGACGGTCTCGGTGTCCCAGTCGGCGTAGCCGAACGGCTCGAAGAGCCCGTGCGCGACGAGCGCCGCGTACTCTGCGTCGTGGTCGGCGAACGCGTAGTCGAGGTCGTCGCGCCGCGAGACGGGGACGTGGTCGAGCCCGTAGAAGGCGGCCTCGCCCACGACGACCGGCTCGTCGCCGAGCCGGGTCGCGAGCCCGAGTCGCTCGAAGAGATCGAGCCACTGTCCGCCTCGGGTCGACTCGTGGTTGCCGACGACCGCGAGGAAGGGGATTCCGGCGTCGTCGAGCCGGCGGAGGACGGAGATGGTCCCCATCAGGTCCCGCAGTTCGGGCCGGCGGTCGTGGAAGAGGTCGCCCGCGTGGACGACGGCGTCGACGCCGTCGTCGACCGCGTCGTCGACCACGGCCTCGAACGCGTCGAGGAAGTCCTGGCGCCTGACCGGCGAGTGGTACTGCGAGTACCCGATGTGGGTGTCGCCGGTGTGGATCACCCGTGTCATCTGGTCGGGTCTTGGCCGGTGTCCGGCTTAGGGATTCCGGGGCCGGAGCGGAAGTGGTCGCGGTCGTCGTCGCGGTCGACGCGGTCGCCGCGTTCCTCTCCGCCACCCGCCGCGGCGCGGCGAAACTCCCGATACGCGGCGAGCGCGTCGCGCCCGCGCTCGGCGGCGGCCTCGTCGTCCGCGCGGTCCGCCGCGTCGACCGCGTCCGCCAGCCGGTCGAGGCCGACGGCGTCGACGAATCCGGCCGCCCGACGCAGGTCGGTTCGCGCGGCGTCCGCCTCGTCGATCACGGCGACGTACGGGCGCCTCGCGGTGTCGGTGCGAGTCGCGAGCGCGGCCAGCGCGCGCTTGACGGCGGTAGTCGAGACCACGGGCTGACTGGCGCGGCATCGGTGATAAACCGTCGCGGGCGGTCCTCCCCGCGGGGACGGTCGGCCGCCCGAGACGATCGGACGAGCCGCGCTCAGATACCGAGCGAGTACAGCCGCTTCCGCGCGTCTGTGAAGGAGAACCGAGAGTCGACGACGTCCTCCTCCTCGAGACGCGACAGCGCGTAGCGGACGGTCCGTGGCGGGAGCAGCGTCTCCTCGGCCAGTTCGCTCTGCGTGAGCGTGTCGTTGTAGTCCAGTACCTTCGCGACCAGCTTCGCGCTCGGGGGGAGGTCGCGAACGGCCGCCCAGCGGTCCGCGGTCCCGTCGTCGGCGGTGACGGCATCGGTCGTGCTCATGCGTGTCCCGATCGTCGGGATGCTGTATGATAATATTTACTATCCATTCTAATTACTACTACGTATCTCACGGCGGCGACACCGCGGATCGACTGCGGTGCGGTCCGCCGCCCTCCGCCGTCGACGCCGACGAAACGGGCGGTGTCGTGCCCCCACCCGAAGCCTCTTATCCGCGAGACGCTTTAATAAACACAATGAGCGATACGGTCGACGACGTCGATATGCCCTACGACGAGGGCGCGGCGTCGAAACAAGAGAAGATCGACTCCTTACAGGAGCGACTCGACGTGTTGGAGTCCCAAAACGAGGAGATGCGCGACAAACTCCTCGACGCCAACGCCGAGAACAACAAGTACCAACAGAAGTTAGAGCGGCTCACCCACGAGAACAAGAAGCTGAAGCAGTCCCCGCTGTTCGTGGCGACGGTACAGGAGATCACGCCCGACGGCGCCGTGATCAAACAGCACGGGAACAACCAGGAGGCGCTCACCGAGATCACCGACGAGATGCGGGAGAAGCTCGACCCCGACGACCGCGTCGCGGTCAACAACTCGCTGTCGGTGGTCAAAAAGCTCGAAAAAGAGACGGACGTTCGCGCCCGCGTCATGCAGGTCGAACACTCCCCGGACGTCACCTACGCCGACATCGGCGGGCTCGAAGACCAGATGCAGGAGGTCCGCGAGACCGTCGAGATGCCCCTCGAACACCCCGACATGTTCGAGGACGTGGGGATCACGCCCCCGAGCGGCGTCCTGCTGTACGGCCCGCCGGGTACCGGGAAGACGATGCTCGCGAAGGCCGTCGCGAACGAGACGGACGCGACGTTCATCAAGATGGCCGGCTCCGAGCTGGTGCACAAGTTCATCGGCGAGGGCGCGAAGCTGGTCCGGGACCTGTTCGAGGTCGCCCGCGAGAACCAGCCCGCCGTCCTCTTCATCGACGAGATCGACGCCATCGCCTCGAAGCGCACGGACTCGAAGACCTCGGGCGACGCCGAGGTCCAGCGGACGATGATGCAGCTGCTCTCCGAGATGGACGGCTTCGACGAGCGCGGCGACGTGCGCATCATCGCCGCGACCAACCGCTTCGACATGCTCGACCCCGCCATCCTCCGTCCCGGTCGCTTCGACCGCCTCATCGAAGTGCCGAAACCGGAGACCGAGGGCCGCGAGATCATCTTCCAGATCCACACCCGCAACATGAATCTCGCCGACGGCGTCGACTTCGCGGAACTGGCCGAGATGACCCCCGAGGCCTCCGGAGCCGACATCAAGGCGATCTGTACCGAGGCCGGAATGTTCGCCATCCGCGACGACCGCACGGAGGTCACGCTCGACGACTTCCTCGAGGCCCACGAGAAGCTCAGTCAGGACGACGAGACGAGCGCCGACGACTCGCTGGCGTTCGCCTGATCCCGCCGCGCCGCTGTCCGATTCGGTCGCTCCCTCTCGTTCACCCGTTCCGCGACCGCGACGCTTCCCCTCACAGCGCCGCGACCGCCAGATACGGCACGACGAAAAACAGCAGAAACACCAGCCCCACCGCGAGCGCGTAGCCGACTCCCACGCCGACGAGCGCCCGCCATCCGTCGTCGACCGCGTCAGCGACGTTCATGCCGAACGCATCGCGGCCCGAGACTTAAATCCGCACGCTCGGCTGTCGCGGGAGTCGCGTGACTCCGGCGGCTCGGTCAGACGTCGCCGGCCATCGCCCGGAACAGGCCGTCGGCGAGCGCGTCGCGGTCAACGGTCTCCGACTCCGTCTCCCCGGTGGGGTCGATCTCCGGCTCGATCGTTCCGCCGCCCATCCGCGAGTGGCCACCGCCGTTGGCGTTGTCAATGTCGTCTAACACCGCCGCTATCGCGTTACCCATGTGGACCCGGTCGTCGCGCGACCGCCCCGAGAGGTGGACGGTCCCCTCGCGCTCGCCGATCACCACGACCGCGCTGACTCCCTCCAGTTGGATCAGTTCGTCGGCGGCCTGCGGGATCGCGTCGACGTTGTTCACGCCGCCGACGTCTGCGACTCCGAACGACCCCTCGATGCGCCGTCCCGCGATGGCCCGCGCTTTCACCTCCAACACCTCCGCGTCGACCGCGGGATTCGCGATGCGGTCGAGGCGGTCCTGGTCGACGCCGGGGTAGAGGTAAGCGGCCGCCGCGAAGTCGGGTTCGCTGGCGCCGACGGTGAGGTGTTTCGTGTCGGCCAAGATCCCATACAACAGGCCCGTCGCGGTGTCGGTCGACAGCGTCAGACTGCTCCCCGTTTCGCTCGCGTGTTTGTCCGGCGGGACGGGGACCGCGTCGTTGTCCCGGAAGTACTCCGCGACGACCGAGGCGCTCGCCCCGTAGTCGGTCCGCACGTCGGTGAACGCCTCCCCGGCGCCGTCGCCCGGGTGGTGGTCGACGACGGCCATCGGCAACACGCCGTCGGCGCCGGCGAACCCCCGCGGCTCGTTGTGATCGACCAAGACGACCGATTCGGCCGCGAGGTCGCTCACGTGTTTTATCGGCTCCAGTTCGAGGTCGAGAACGGTCCGGAACGCGCGGTTCTCCTGATGGCGGATCTGTCCGGGGTACTGGACGGTCGCATCGACGTCGACCTGGTCTGCGAGGGAGGCCACGCCGACCGCGGCCGACATCGCGTCGGGGTCCGGGTTCGGGTGCATCAGCACCGTTATCTCCTCTTCGTCGGCCAGTAGTCGGCGGAATTTGACTCCCGGCGTCCGCCGAGCGCGGAGGACCACGACGACGACCGCGACGGTGATCAGGACGACGAGCGCCACGCCGACGGCGACTTCCGGGTTCTGCCGAACCATGGCTTCCGCCTGCGAGAATCGGTCGCCGGCCGCGCTCATCGCTCGCATGCGTTGTGGCCAGTCGCTCCCGACACATGAAGGTTCGTTACCGTTCCGATGGACTGAGACCGACGAAAACGCCCGTTATCAGGCGACTGCGAACCTGATCGCCTGCCGTCCGGCCGAGACGCGCTACGCGGTCCGCGCCCGGTACGCGCGCACGGCGTCGCGGTATCCCGAGCGGAACGTCGGGTGGACGAACTCGTAGCCGAGTTCGCGGAGCAGTTCGTTCGAACACCGCTTACTCGTCCGGATTCGACGCTCCGCGGCCGCCGAGAGATCCCCCGCCGCGATCCGTTCGTCCTTCGACAGCTTCTCCGGACGCGGGACGCCGCAGGCGTCCGCGAGCCAGTCCGCGAACGCGTGTTTCTCGACCGGTTCGTCGTCGACGACGAGGACGACGCGGTCGCGAGCGCGGTCCGCCTCCAACAGGTGTCGGATCGATCCCGCGGCGTCGTCGCGGTGGACCATGTTCAGGTAGCCGGCCGTCACCGGCCCCTCCACGTACCGGTCCAGCCGATACCTATCGGGACCGTACAGCCCCGCGAACCGGACGACCGTCCCGTCGATCCCCACGTCGGTCGCGCGTTCCGTCGCGATCCGTTCGGCCTCGGCGAGGACGCGAGTCTTCTCCGTGGTCGGCTCGACCGGCGTCTCCTCGTCGACCCACCCTCCGTCGTGGTCGCCGTACACGCCGGTCGAGGAGGTGTACACCAACCGGTCCGGCCGGGACGACCGCGAGCCGTACTCGTCGACGACGTTCGCCAGTCCGTCGACGTACACCTCCCGCGCCGCGTCGGCGCCGCGACCGCCCGAACTGGCCGCGAAGACGACGGCGTCCGCGTCCGGTAGGGCATCCAGCGACGCCGGGTCAGTCGCGTCCGCGCGGACGGCCTCCACCTCGGGCCCGACGGCCGCGACCGCGTCGAGCCCCGAGTCGGACCGACGGACGCCGGTCACCGCGTGGCCGCGGGCGTCGAGCTGTTCCGCCAGCGCTATGCCGACGTAGCCGCAGCCGACGACGACGACCCTCATCGCTTCCGGCGCTCGACGACTGCGAGTATCTCCGCGAGCTGCCCGAGCGTCATCGCGGTCCGCCCCTCCAGCGCCTGCTGGACCTCCTGGCCGGTGAGATCCGCGTCGATCTTCGCGGCGATCGCGTCCACGTCGAGCACCGCGGTCGCCATCCCCATCAGCAGGTGGTCGCGGACCTCAGCCACTATCGCGTCCGCGTCGCGGTCCGGATCCGCCGCCGCGAGGACGGCCGCGGCGTCGGTGAGCGTGACGTCTCCGATGTCGCCGTCGCGGACGGCGGTCGCGTCCGCCTCGGTCAGCCCGACCTCGCCGGCGAGCCGGTCGGTGTCGATCTCCGACGCCGCCTCCGTCATCACCGCCCCGAAGGCGTCGAGCAGGTCCGCCGCCGTCGTCTCGTCGGCGTCGACGTCGGGTCCGTGTCCGCCGTCGTCGACGACCTCGTGGAACATACGCTCACTCCGTCGCCGCGTCTCAAAACGCCTGCGGTCGGACGCGTCCACTCCGGTTCGCGTCTCTCCACTCCCCGGTTTCTCCGGCCCTCACCCCTCCGTACACTCGTCCGCCGCCTCCGGCGACGCGGTCAGCGGTCCCGGACACGGCCAGCCGGCTGAGGTCTCCTCGCGCGTCCCGTCGACGTCGCCGACCCCCGGCGGCCCCGCCGGGACGGCGACGACGATCACCGTTCTCGTCTCGAACGAGATCGGTTCCGTGGCACCCAGCGCGATCGACTCGCCGCTCACGTCGATGCGGACTTCGCCGGCGGTTCGGACGTACTCGAACGGGCGCCCGGGCGTCCCGACGTCCGCACGGAGCGTAAACCGCGGGTACTCCCCGCGCACCCGGACGTTCCACGCGTTGACGGTCGCCACCCAGTACCCGGGAACGGGAGCGACCGGAAGGCCGGCGCCGACGCTCCGAACGGGCTTCGGAACCCGTTTGTCCGGAATGGACGCGACCGCTTTCTTGCCCCGCCTCTCGATCGCAGACTTGAGCTCGTGCCGTCGGATCGCGCGGGACGCGGCCGTCGTCGCGTCGACGAAGCGGGCCGGAACGCGGACCGCGTCTCTCCCGGCCGCCGTCCGCGTCTCGACGCGGAGATGCGCCGCGAGCCCGATCCGCTCGGCCCTCGACAGCGTCCCGATTCGCGCCGCCTCGCGGGCGACTCGGTCCGGGTATTCCCCCTCGCCGACCGCGACGGCTCTGTCTCCGAGCGAGTCGTATTCGGCCCCGACGTTCTCCAACACCGCCCGCCGCTGCTCGCGAGAGAGATCGGTCCGGTCCGCGAGCCGTTCCGCCAGCGCTTCGTCGATGCGTCGCAGCGAGGCGTCGACCCGTCCGGCGAGCGCGCGCCGGTCGGCGCGCAGATCCTCGTCGCCTGTCGCCGCGAGCGCCTCCTCCGCCGCGAGGAGCGACCGCCCGGCGACCCCGATCCGCACGGTGTCGTCGGTGCCGAGGATCCGGTCCGCGATCCCGCCGGCGACGTCGCTGTACGGGAGCGTGGCGTAGTTCACGTTCCTGGTCGCGAGCGGTCGCGTCGTCGTGCCGTCGACGCCCTCGATGCGCTCGCCGTCGACCGCGGTCCGCGGCAGGTATCCCGGCGATCCTTCCGGGGCGAACGTGACGGCGCCGCCCGGGCCCCCGTCACCGACGGCGTAGGTCCCCGGGTCGCGGGCGGCCTCGCGGCTGGCGATCACTTCGCCGACGGGCGGCCCGCCGAAGGCCTCCTTCACCCGATCGAGGACGCCGTTCGTCGCCGCTTTCCGCCTTTCTGCGGCCGATTCCAGTTCCTCGATAACGGCGTCGAGGTACGCGACGCGGGCGGCGACCCGTCCGCGGTCGACCGCGCCGTCGTACCGCCCGGGCGCGTCCCGGAGGGCGTCGCGGCGGTTGCGGACGGTCGCGGCGAGGTCCCTGTACGGGGTCGACTCGCCGGCCGCCGCGTCGGCCATCGACGCCTCCGTCTCGAGGCTGCGGACGCGGTCCGACAGCGCCGAGACGTCGCTCGCGACCCGGTCCAGATCCGCCTCCGATCGGGCGCCGTACACGACCGTCGACCGCGTCTCGCCGCCGCCGTCGACGGCGACCCGCGCCAACTGATCGACGTCGGCGTCCGTCTCGAGGTTCAGTTCCGCCCTCGCGGCCGCCGGCGTATCGGCGAGATCCGGTCCGTCGACGTCGTTACCACCGGCACCGAACGTCGCCGTCGGTCTGTCGGGCGCGCCGTCGCGCGGCGCGTACGTTCCAGTCACCGAAACCCGGACGCGGTATCGATCCGACGCCTCGTCGCGCGTCACGGTGCGGTCGACGCTGACGTTTCGGACCGTCCCGTTCGGCCCCCGCTCGACGACCCGCCGTTCCCACGTCGCGGTCGCAGCGCGCTCCACGACGACCTCCCGGAGCGCGCCGCCGAACGACACCGTCTCGCCGGGCGAAACCGTCTCGCCGTCGGTTCCCGTCCGGAGGTCGGTTCCGTCGACGACCCGGATTTCCTCCCGCCGCGACGTGTCCACTCGACGCCACGGTTCGGTACGCGACGACCGCGGGCGATCCGGCGTCACCGGGCCGCCGTCGGCGATCCGCGTCGTCTCCGCTTCCACGGTCGCCTCGACGCGGTGGCTCCCCCGAACGATCTCCTCGAGGTCGTCGTGAACTCGGGTCGCCGCGCGGTCGGCCGCGTGGCCGACCTCGACCGACGCCGTCTCGCCCGTCGGATCCGCGGAGGGACTGAACGCCGCGTCTTCGCTCGCCGTCGCGTCTCCGGTCGACGACGGGCCTTCGCCCGCCCCCGTCCCTTCCGCGCCGCTCCCTCTCGTCGGCGTCGGCGCTCCGAGGACGGCGTCGGTCCACGCGGTCTTGTGGGGCCCCATCGGCGACAGCAGATCGCTCACGCCCGTCCGAGCGGTCGCACGGGCGACGCCGCCGCGCGCGTCGGGGTCGCTGGCGCCGAACACGTCCCGCTGGACCCGCACGATCCCGGCGTTGGTCGAAAGCTCCACGTGACGGTTCGCGACGACGTTCTCGACGGGCGCACCGGCGTACTGGGCGTAGCCGCGGGCCCACGCCATCGCGTAGAGACTGGCGGTGATCTGCCGACCGAGGCCGGCTCCCTCGACGGGCCCCCGGTTGAGGCGCGTCTCGAACCGCTCGGTCCGCTCGTGGGCGGCCAGCGTCGGCACGGCGACGGTGACGGTCCGCGATCGCGTCCGGTTCACGACGGTTCGGCCGTCCCGGGTCGCGGTCGTCTCGACGCCCTCGAAGGTGACCCGCGTCGCCGTCCCGTTCGCGGCCGATTCGACGCGGACTCGCTCGCGCGCGGCGACGAGGTCGCGGGCCGACTCGACCGCCGGCAGCGACGCGTCCGCATTGACGCTCCCGGTGTCGCTCTCGACCGCCCCCAACGCCTCCGCCCCGGCGATCGCGAGCCGGATCCGGAACGCGTCCTCGAAGGCGGATCCCTCGCGGACAGCGCGCGACACCGGTCCCGATCCGTTCGGCGCGTTCGTCACGGGCTCCGCGGCCGCGTCGTAGGCGGCCTCGCTGGCCGCGCTCCGGAGCGCGGCGGTCGCGTCGGCGTCGACGCGCTCGACGGCGCGTTCGACCCGTCGGTCCTCCCCGACGAGCCCCTGCTCGGCGAGTCCCGCGGCGTACGCCGAACTCGTCACGAGCAGCAGTACGCCGACGAGCGCGAAGGGGACTCGAGCCCGCTCGTCGACGACGAACGACCGCGCGCTCCGCCCTTCGTTCGACCGATCGCGGCGCAGGTTCCCCACGCTTACCACCTCCGAACGACGATTCGGACGACGCCCTCCGGCGATCGATCCCCTCCGTCCCCGTCGCTGATCCCGCCGGGGATCGGCTGCCTGATGACCACGGCGGCGACGTCCGCGTTCCGCGGCGGCTCGGGACCGACGGCGATCGGATCCCGAGTCGCGGTCGCGGTACCGCTCTCGTCGCCCCCGCCGACCGTCCGCGTCGGCTCCCTCCCGACGGCGATCGAGAACGGATGTGCCGGCTTCTCGATCCACCCGAGGCGGGCCCCGTCGCGCCCTCTGGGCGGGGACCGCTCGTCCGGACTCCGCGCCGTCGGAGCGGCCGCAGTCTCTCGATTTCCGCCGTTCACCGCGGCGTCGACGGCACCGGTGCCGTCTGCCTCCCCGTCGACTTCCACCGTCGCGTCGACCCGCGTTCGCGGACCGAGTCCGGCACGGATGGATTCGGTGGCTCGCCGTTCGAACGCCCCGTCCGCGTCCCGCTCGGCGAGCAGCGCGAGCAGCTCCGCGCGGGTCGCGTGGACCCGTCGCGTTCCGTTCGGCGCGGTACCGTCGCGGTACGTCACGGTCGCGGTCTCGGTGACGAGCCGATCCGCGGCGTCCGTCGCCGTCGGACCGTCCGGGCCGCCGGCGTCGCTCGCGCCGAGCGCGACGACGCTCGCGGAGACGCAGAGCAGCAGCACGCTCACGTCGAGGACGGTGCTGGTCACCGCCACACCACCGCCCGAAGGGTTCCGCGAACGTTCCGGCCGGGCGCCACCCGAACCGTCACCCGCCGCTCGGCGACCGCGACGGCGTCCGGCGACCGCGCTCCGGGCGGTCCCGGGGCGTCCGGACCCGACGCGGCCAGCCACCGCTCGCCGTTCGCCTCCAGCTCGATCGCCGTCGCGGTTCCCGGCGCTTCGACTCTCCGCAGCCGCCTCGGATCGACGACGCCGCCGACGGTGACCGCTCGTTCGGCGCGGTCGAGGGCCGCCTCCGCGGCCCGTCCGGATCGGTCGGGTGCGGCGTCGTCGAGCGCGCCGGCGTACAGGCCGAGCGCGAGGCCGACGACCGTCACCGCGACGAGCGCGGCGATCGGTTCGACGGCGGCGCGGTCGGACGCCGAGAGCGACGCGATCGGTCCCTCGCTCGTCGCAGTCGCGTTCGGTCTCGCGGGATCTCGTGACATCCGCGCGATCACCCGACGAGCGTGACGCGGACGTCTCCGTAGTGTACCCGTCGGACCGTGATCCGCTCCGGAGCGGCCGTCCAGCGAGCTTCGATCGATCGCGCGCGCTCGGCCGCCGCCGCGAACGACGCCGGATCGTCGAACGCTGCGTCGGGGGGAACGCCGTCGAGGACGCGTCGAAGCCGCGCGTCAGTCGTCGCGTTCGATTCCCCCCGGGCCTCCGGTCGTATCACCGGCGTAATCCGCGGTGCGTCGAACGCCGCCCGTGCGGTCCCCGTCCCGCCCGTGAGCGAGACCGATCCGGTCGTGAGTCGGATCCGCTCCGCCGCGATTCCGTGTTCGGCGGTCGCGGGGTACTCCCCGTCAGCGACCGAGTCGATCGTGTGCGCGACGCCGTCGGCGTCTGGCGGCGGCGAGGCCGGAAACGCCGCGGCCACGCCGGCCGTCGCGACGCTCACCACGGCTAAGCCGAGCCACGCGTACGTCGCGTCGAGGTTCGTCTCGAACATGGGGCGGCTGGCCGCGGCTTCGTATATAAACGATCGGCGCCGGGGAGCCGGTTCCGCCCGTCGTCGCACTCGCCGCCGTCGGCCCCTCACAACAGGAGCCCGGCGCCGGCGAACGCGACGAGGAACGTCGCGGTGGCCGTCGGCAGCGCGATGCCGATCCGGTAGGCCACCAGCGTCCGGTCGAATCCGCGTTCCAGCCCGGTCGCCAACCCGGTGAGGAGCGCGGCGAGCAGCAGCACGTACGCCCCCACGATCCGCCCGAGCACCGGTACCGACAGGGCTCCCGAAGCACCGGTCGCACCGTTTCCCCCCGCCGCCGCCGTCCCGCTTTTCGCCCCCGCGCCTCCGCCGAGCGCGTCCGCCCCTGCGGCCGCCCCAGCCCCGAGCCCGCCGACGTCGACCGTCTCGATCCCCGTCGCGAGCGCGACGGTCGCTCCGCCCACGAGCGGCGCGAACACGGCCGCGGTGTTCGAGAGCGTTCCCGTTACCGTCGCGAGCTGGCGTCGCGCGTCGCGTTCGAGGTCGCGCAGGGCCTCCAGCTGATCCGCGAGCTCCAACAGGACGTCGCCCGCCGGGCGGCCCTCCCGCGCGGCGACGGCGAGGAGCGCGATCGCGCCGCGGAGCCTGGGCGACGGAACGTCGGCCGCCGGCCCGCCCCCTCCGAGAAACGCCTCGCGGACGCCCACTCGGAGCGTGTCGCTGCGCCGCCCGGCGCGCTCGAACACCTCGCCGGTCGCGCCGTCGAGCCGATCGCCGGCGTTCGCGACCGCGGTCTCGACCGCGACGCCCTCGGCCACGTCCCCGCCGATCACGGTCATCGCGTCCGGGAGCCCTCGCTCGACCTCGCGGACGTCCGACAGCACGGCCTGCCGGGGTCTCACGAGGACGAACAGCGCCGTTCCGATACCGACGCCGACTCCCGCGACCGGCCACGCCCACGGCGCGACGGCTCGCGCGGCCACGACGGCCGCCGCCGCCCCGAGGACGCAGCCGACGAGGAGCGCGCGGCCACTTCGATCCGGTACGTCGGGATGATCTCCGCTGATGCGCGGCGGCGGAAACGCGACCGGTCGACGCGAGAGCAACCACGCCGAGGCGGCGACCAGCCCTCCGGGAAGCACGACGAGATACAGCCCGGCGACGAGCCCGGGACCGATCGCGACGCCGGCGGCGGCGCCCGCGGGGAGCAGCGCGATGAGCGCCAGCGGCAGTAGCACTCCGAACGCGTACAGCGCGGAGACCGGTCCCCGAACCGCCCCGACGAACGACGCGAGTCGGTCCGTCGTTCCGGAGAGCGTCGCGTCGAGCGCGCGGTCCAGACACCGCCCGCGACGCTCCGGCGGCGCGGTCGCCGCCGTTCGGACGAGCGCCGCGGCGCGATCGATCGCGGGGAACCAGGGGCGCCACTCCCGGGCGAACGCCTGAATCCCGCTCGTCGGCCCGTCGGCGCTCCCGCGCTCGTGTCGGGAAAGCGCCGCCGCCAGCGGTCCGTCCCCGGTCCGGGCGGCGAACCGCACGGCGCGCTCGGTCGAGGGGTCGAGTCGCATCCGTAACACGAGTCGACCGACGAGCCCCGGCGCCGCGCCGAGCGCCCGCGTCCGCCGAAGCGACGCGAGCCACACCGGCGCCCGGTGGATCGCGTGTACGCCGCCGACTGCCGCGGCCAACCCCGCCGGCACGGCCGCAACCGCACCGGCGACGAGGGCCGTGACGACGGTGACCGCGGCGCCGACGGCGACGCCGATCCGGTACCCGGCGGCGACGACGCGCCCCGCGGTGCTCTCCCATCCGAGGAACGCGACCGCACGCCGCAGTTCCTCCGAGGCGGTCGATTCGTCCGCCGTAGCCGACCCGCCCGCCGTAGCCGACCCGTCCGCGTCTGCCGATCGCGTCTCGCTCATCGCTCGTCACCCCCGCGTTTCGGCGTTTCCCCGCCGTGTGAACCGCCTGATCGGTCGTCGGTCTCGTCGGTTCCACCGCCGACCCCGTCGCCTCCGGCGTACCGCCTCGGCGCGGTCCGTCCCGCTCGAACCGCCTCGCGAATCCGGTCACTCCGGCTGTCGACGACGTCTCGAACCGCCGCGTACGACTCGTTTGGGGCGCCGAGCCCCTCGATTAACCGACTCTCGCCGCGGTCGATTCGCCCCGTCCCCACGAGCCCTCGATCGGTCCGCTCGAACAGCGGGTCGAAGCTCACGCCGCCGTCGTGGTCGTCTACCTCGACGATCGACTCGACGCGGTGGGAATCGAGAACCGCGATCAGGTCGGTCGCGGCGAACGACGAGCGCGCGACTCCGAGATCGGTGACGACGCGCTCTTCGACCGCCGCCGGGTCCTCGCCGTGGATCGTCCCCAGCACCGTCTCGCCGGCGGCGCCGACGCGCATCGCCTCGTACAGCGCCTGTGCCTCCTCGCCGCGCACCTCGCCGACGGTGATCGCGCCGCCGCCCATGCGGAGCGCCGTCCGGACGGCGTCCGCCGGCGCGAGTTCGGCCCCGTCCCCGACGCGGAGCCGCTGGGTGTCCCGCCCGGCGTCCGCGAGGGCGTCCACCGGGAGTTCCGGCGTGTCTTCGATGGCGACCGTTCTGGTCCTGGCGGGCAGTTCCCACAACAGCGACCCGAGCGCCGTCGTCTTCCCGGCCGCTCGCCCGCCGGCTATCAGCCCCGTCACGCCCCGTTCGACCGCGACCGACAACAGCCCGGCGGCCGCGGGCGTGAGCGTGTCCGCGGACACCAGCCGGGCGAGCGTCCACGCCTCCGGGTCGCCGCGTCGGAAGGTGAACGAGAGCCCGTCGCTGGCGGGCGCCGTGGTCGCGGCGACCCGAACGCGACCGGTCTCCGACTCGATCGTCGCGTCGAGCGTCGGCGTCGCCCGCGAGAACGCCCGGCCGCTCGACCGTCGAAGCCGCGACGCGAGCGTGGCGGCCCCCTCCGGAGGGAGTCGCACGTTCGTCCGGCACCGCTCGCCGTCGAGGACCACGCGCAGGGGGTTCTCCGCGACCGGCGCCGTCACCGTCGCGTCGCTCACCCTCTCGTCGGCGAACACGTGTTCGAACACCCCGTAGCCGTGGGTGTGTCGCCGCAGTATCTCGGTCAGGTCCGCGACCGGATCGCCGCCGTCAGCGGCCGCTCGGACCGCCCGTCCGGGCGCCCTGTCGCCGCCGCCGGGATCGTCGAGCAGCCGCTTCCGCGCGGCGGCGAGCGTCGCCGCGGCGTCGGCGTTCAGGTCGGTCGTCGGCGGCGTGAGGTGGTACGTTCGGAGCGAGTCGTCGCCCGCGTAGAGCCGGACCGTCGCGCCGGTCGGCACCGTCCAGCGGTCGACCAGCGTCGCGCCCGGAGGCGGCGCGGCAGCGACGCGCGCGGTCGCGGCCGTCGGCCCGACGTGCGCCCGCAAGATCCCCTCCAGGTCGCGGTCGCCGTCGGCCTCGATCCCGCCTCCGCTCAGTTCTTCGACGGCCGACAGCAGCCCGGTTTCACGCGCGATCCGCTTCGCGGAGCCCGCGCGTCCGCTCGCCTCCCTCGCCGCGCCGAGCGGCTCGCGGACGACTCGGTCGGCGAGCCGCTCTTCGTGGAACTCGACCCGCTCGGCGAACCGGCCCGCGGCGACCAGGAAATCGGCCGCGCCGTCGGCGTAGGACCGCTCCCGTCCGCGGTGCCGAGTCCTGATCACGTCGGCGCCGCGGTCGGTGAGCGCCGCGATAACGGTCGCGAGGCAGTCTCGGCTCGCTGCGAGGTCGCCCCGCCCGGGACAGTCGTCGGCGTCGACGTCGAGCACCACCCGGTCCTCGACGCCCGTTCCCACGGGCTCGCGGAACGTCGGATCGCACCGACATTCGCCGGGGTCATCGTCGATCCACGGGAGCGCCCGGAGCGGCGTCCCGCCGACTCCGTCGGCGACGCCCGCGCTGAGATCCAAATTCATGGCGGGCGTGCCCGCGGTATCGTATATAAACGATCGGCTCGTCGAACCGGAGCGGCCCTCGGTCGCTCCGATTCACCCGACCCGACTGATCCGGATCGTCGGTCCCCCGTCGTCGACGTACTGGACCCGAATGCGGCTCGCCCCGCCCGGGCGGAGTTCGATCGGTCCGCCGACGAGTTCGACCGCCGTCCGCGCGGGTCCCGTTCCGATCCGAAACTCGCGCTCGGGCCGGTCGCCGACCCGGTACGCGAGCGCGGCGCTCCCCGGTCGGTCGGGCGATTCCACGAGCGCGACGCGGTCGACGTCCGCCGCGGCGAACCCGGTCGGAACGCGGACGAGGACGGTCGTCTGCGCCGCCATCGCGGGGTCGCCCACGGGCGTCGATCCGGAGACGACGCCCCCGATCGCCCGCTCCAACCGGTCCGCCTCGGCACCGATCCGGTCGGTCGTCGTCGTCGTCCGAGCCGTCTCGATCGCGGGCATCGACGCCGCGAGCAGCGCGACCGCCACGAGGACGGTGAGCACCACGCGGATCACGGCTCGGTCACAGCGACTCCCGGAGCCGGTCGAGCGCGTCGGCCGCCCACGCGTCGCCGTCGCCGCTTCCGTCGCCGTCGGCGTCTCGACCGAGGGACCCGTCGCCGCCCCCGTCACGCGGTCCCGACGCGGAACGGTCGTCGGGAAGTGCGGCGTCGAGGGCGCTCTCCGAGGGCACGGCGTCGCCGGTGTCGTCGGTCGGCGTCGCGTCGCGCCGTCGAGACCGGCGATCGGATCGGTCGGCGGCGGCGTCCCCGCGCTCCCCGCTCCGCTCGCGGGCTCCGTCGACCTCCCGGCCGGCTTCCGTCGCCCGTGCCAGCGCGAGGTCGGCCCGCCGCTCGACCTCGCGGTTGACCGCCCTGACCGACCCCGCGTAGCCGCGGATCGCCTGGGTCGCCGCCTCCAACTCCGCGACGCGCTCCTCGAGGTCGTCGAGCCGCGATTCGAGCCGATCGCGCTCGGCCGTCGCCTCCGCGTCCGCGACGGCGTCGGCCGGCCGCGCGTCGCTCCCGGTCACCGCGCGCTCGACGGCGCGGAGGCGGGACTCGATCCGGTCGGTCGACCCGTTCGCTCCGGTCGTCGCCTCCGTCCCCGGCCCCGGTGGCGCCGCGTCCGTTTCCGCTCCCGGACCGGCGCTCTGTCCGTTGTCGCTCATGCGACCGGCTGGCCGCGTCTCCACTCTTAAACCTCGGGGAAACAGTATTGACCGGGGAACGGGAATGTCTCGCTATGAAGGCAGTCCTCCTCGGCGTCGGACAGGCGGGCGGCAAGCTCACGACCGCCCTCGCGGAGTTCGACGCCGACGCCGGCTACGGCGCGGTCCTCGACGCGCTCGCCGTCAACACCGCCGCGGCCGACCTCGACCCCCTCCCGCTCGAAACGGTCCTCGTCGGGCAGTCGCGCGTCAACGGCCACGGCGTCGGCGGCGACAACGAACTCGGCGCGGAAGTGATGGACGAGGACGCCGTCGAGGTGCTCGACGCGCTCGCCCCGAAGGTCACCGCGGCGGCCGAGGCGGTGTTCGTCGTCGCGGGCCTGGGCGGCGGGACGGGCTCCGGCGGCGCGCCGGTCCTCGTCCGCGAGCTGAACCGGGTGTACGACGTGCCCGTCTACGCGATCGGTATCCTCCCCGGCCGCGACGAGGGGACGATGTATCAGGTGAACGCCGGGCGGTCGCTCAAGACGCTCGTCCGCGAGGCGGACGCGACGATCCTGCTCGACAACGACGCGTGGCGCTCCTCGGGGGAGTCCATGGAGGGCGGCTACGAGGCGATCAACGCCTCGATGGCGAAGCGGATCGGGCTCATCTTGGCGGCCGGCGAGGCGGTCGAGGGCGTCGGTGAGTCCGTCGTCGACACGAGCGAGGTGATCAACACGCTCCGCGCGGGCGGGATGGCCGCCGTCGGCTTCGCCTCGGCGCCCGCGGCCGAGGACGCGGAGGAGAACGTCACCACGGTGACGAGCGCGGTCCGCAGCGCGGTGATGACCGGGCTCTCCCTGCCGAACGCCACCGACGCCGACGCGGCCCTCGTCGCGGTCGCCGGCGACCCGGACCGGATCTCGCGGAAGGGCGCGGAGAAGGCCCGCAAGTGGCTCCAAGAGGAGACGGGCTCGATGCAGGTCCGCGGCGGCGACTTCCCGCTCGACTCCGACCGGATCGCCGCCTTGGTCCTCCTCGCGGGCGTCGAGCGTTCCCAGCGGGTGGAGGCGTTCTTGGAGCGCGCCAGGCAGGCGGTCCGCGACGAGCCCGAGGAGAAGTCCGACCCGGCGGCCGCGTTCGAGAACGACGAGATCGACGACCTGCTGTGAGGCGGCCGCGACGCCCGAAGCCCGGCGGCGAGTCGGGCGACGCGTCCGGCCGACGGGACAGGTTCCGCACCTTTTTGGTCTCGCCCGGTGGAGTCTCGCCCGATGACCAACCCGTGGGACGACTGGGACCACGTGCTGAAGGTCGACCCCGACAAGGACCTACAGCCGGGCGAGACCTTCGAGGACGTCTGCCGGACCGGGACGGACGCGATCGAGATCGGCGGGACCCTCGACGTCACCGCGGAGAAGATGACGCGCGTCGTCGACGCCGCCGCGGAGTACGACGTGCCGCTGTACCAGGAGCCGTCGAACCCGGGCGTCGTGATCGACTCGCCGGCGCTCGACGGCTACCTGATCCCGACCGTGTTCAACGCGGGCGGTCCCTTCTGGATCACGGGCGCGCACAAGGAGTGGGTCCGCATCGACGACCTCGACTGGAGCCGGACCCACACCGAGGCGTACATCGTCCTCAACCCGGACGCCGCGGTCGCGGAGCTGACCGACGCGAACTGCGACCTCGCGGCCGACGACGTGGGGGCGTACGCGAAGGTGGCCGAGCGCATGTTCGGCCAGGAGATCGTCTACGTCGAGTACTCCGGGACTTTCGGCGACACGGAAAAGGTCGCGGCCGCCCACGACGCCCTCGACGACGCCACGCTCTTCTACGGCGGCGGGATCCACGACTACGAGTCGGCAAACGAGATGGCCGCCCACAGCGACGTGATCGTCGTCGGCGACCTGCTCCACGACGAGGGCGTCGACGCCGTCCGCGAGACGGTGAAGGGCGCGAAGGACGCGCACGACGCCTAAACGTCCTTCAGTTTCCTGGCTCTCCCGCTGATTCGTCCGCTGCGGGGATCGCTTACTTCGCTCGCGGATGCTCTCCAGGGCGAAGACAGTCGATCTGCTGGACTGAGCGGGTCAGCGATACGGTCGGCGCGTGCCTCCGAGCGCCTATCGGGCGCGAGGAGCACGCGCGAGGGAGTCGGTGGTCCGGAGCGAAGCGGAGGACCACCGACGAGGCTGGGGAGGTGTGAGGTGCTGTGCGGTGCCGTGCGGGGTGGGACTCAAAGGGGAGCCGCGAGGGCGAAGGCGCGCGATGCAAGGACCGCAGGCGCGAACGGAGTGAGCGCCGAGGACCACAGCGAGCGCACCGAGCCCTCGCGGCTGGGGCTTTGGTGGCAGTCACCGCAGTCTCGGCTTCGGAGTCACACCGTCGAGCGGCCGGCGACTCCGAACCACCGTCTTCCCGTAACGCTTCTCAGGCGTCCCCCTCAAGCATGTTCTCGACGTACTTCGCGATCACGTCCACCTCTAGGTGGACCGGGTCGCCGACCGACTTCGCCGAGAGCGTCGTCAGGTCGTACGTCGTCGGGATGATCGCGACGTCGAACTCGCCCTCTCGCTTCTCGGCGACCGTCAGCGAGATGCCGTCGAGCGTCACGGAGCCCTTGTCGACGAGGTAGTCGCCGTGGCCCTCGGGGATCGAGAAGGTGAACCGCCAGTCCTCGCCGACGCGCTCGATTCCCCTCACCTCCGCGACGGTGTCGACGTGGCCCTGAACGACGTGGCCGTCGAACCGGCCGTCGGCGGGCATCGCGCGCTCGACGTTGACCGCGTCGCCCTCGCGCACGTCGCCGAGGTACGTCTTCGCGACCGTCTCGCTCGCGAGGAACACATCGAACCACTCGCCGCCGTCGGCGTCACCGCCGTGGCCCGCTCCCCCCGCGCCGCCGTCGACGCCGTACTCCTCGACGGTCAGGCAGACGCCGCTCACGCTGATCGACTGGCCGTGACCGAGGTCGTCGAACCCGTCGACGCCGATCCGCAGCCGCAGTCCGTCGTCAGTCTCGGTCTGCTCGCGGACCGTGCCGGTGCCCTCGACGATGCCGGTGAACATACCGGAACTGGGGGCGGGCGACGGTTATCGGTTCTGGGTCCGCGCGGTCGCGGCGGCGGCCGGCTCCGCCGGGCGGCGCCGTCGCCGTCGCGCGGCGGAGCCGGGCCGAGCCGGGCCGAGCCGTCGCCGCGTTCCTTTTGCCTCCCGGGAATCAACGGGGGCGCAATGCGACTCGGACTGCTGGACATGATCGGGCTGGCGGGATCGCTCGTCTTCGCGCTCCCGCTGGCGAACTACGCCGTCATCCGGCTGTTCGCCGGCGAGGTCGCGCTCGGCGTCGGCCTGTTTGTCGTCGCCGCCGCGATGGTCGTCCTCCCGCAGTACTTCCTCGACCCGGCTCGGATCGCCCGCAGGCTCTTTTCGGGACTGTTGCCCCGCCAGCTGCGCGGCGATACCGACAGCGCGGACGCCGGCCGCGAAAGCGGCGCAGACGAGTCCGAGTCGCCGGACGCCGCAGCGGTCGACGGCGACGACGCGACGGGGCGGTAGGCCGCCGCCGCTCAGGTCGGGTCCGCGTCCGGCACGATACCGAACGGGTACTCGGCCAGCAGCTCGTACCCCTCGTCGGTGACGAGGACCAGGTCCTCCAGCCTGACGCCCCCGATTTCGGGGTCGTAGACGCCGGGCTCGACCGTCACCACGTGGCCCGGTCGGAGTTCGCCCGCGCCCGACAGCGACGGTCCCTCGTGGAGGCTCACGCCGACGCCGTGGCCGGTCCCGTGCGTGAAGCCGGCCTCGCCCTCGCCCGCGTTCGGCTCGAACCCGTACGCGGTGAGCTCCGCGGCCGCCTCGCCGTGGACCGCCTTGGCCGGGACGCCGGGTTCGACCTCGTCGAGCGCGGCCTCGCGGGCGGCCTCGACCGCGACGTACGCCCGGCGCTCCCACCCGCCGTCGCCGTCGACGACGAACGTCCGCGTCACGTCGCCGTGGTACCCGTCCGGGCCGCGCGGCGAGATATCGATCAACACCGTCTCGCCGGGACGGATCGGGTCGCTGCCGACGTAGTGGAGGTCGGCCGCCGACGGGCCGGCGCCGATCACCGTGTTGCCCGCGTCGCGCACCCCGCGAGCAGCGAGGACGCGGTTCGCCTCGCGGCGGAGCCGCTCGGTCGTCAGCGGCTCGCCCTCCCAGCGGAGCGGGGGTCGGCGGTCGTCGTCGGACCGGCCGTCTCCGCCGCTCCCGTCGGCCCCCTCGACGGCCTCGCTTTCGACGGCCTCGCTCTCGGCGAGGACCGCCTCGGCGCGGGCCATCCCGGCGACCGCCGCGCGCTGAACTCTCCGGAGCCGGTCGACCTCCGCGGGCGTCTTGCGCGCCCGAGCGGCCGCGACCGCGTCCGTCGACGAGAGGTCGTTACCCGCGCGCTCCAGGTACACCGCGGCGTCGTGGGGGATCGACGCGGGAGCGAGGACGGTCGGACCGTCGTCCTCGGCCGCGGCGCTCGCGCCGTCGACGAGGTCGTCCACGACCGCGGCGGCGCGCTCGCCGGCGTGGTCGCCGACGCCTTCGGTCCGGACCTCGCGGACGACCCCGTCGTGAAACGCGCGGTCGTCCGCGTCGGCGTCGTCGGTCGGATCCGCGGTCGACTCGCGGGCGACCGCGACGAACTCCCGCTCCGCCTGCTCGCGGAACAGCGCGGGGGCACAGAGGACCGCGCGCCCAGCCGGCGAGTTCGCCGTCGGCTCGTCGTCTCCGTCCGTCGCTCCATCGCTCGGAACGACGACCAGCGCGTACGGCCGGTCGGGCCCGGAAAAGCGCGTGAGGTAACGCAGGTCGTCGTCGAAGCGGTCCCCGACCGCGACGAACGCGGCCGCGTCGGCCTCGCGGACCGCCTCGACGACGGGGCGGAGGTCGGTCCGGAGGGGGGCGGCCGCTCCCTCGGCGCCTCCCGGCGCCGCGTCCTCCCCGCTCACGGCTCCGGTTCGGGCACCGCCAGCTCGGCCTGGACCTCCTCGACGAGCTCCTGGGCCGGCTCCTCGCGGAGCTCGTTGAACAGCAGGACGCTGATCGGGAGCGTCGGCGCGCCGCCGATGAGGCTCTCCATGATCACGAGGCGCTCGCGAGCCCGAGACATCCCGACGTAGAAGACGCGGCGCTCGTTGTCGGTGAGGACGGGGACGGGGCTCGTCGCCTTCGTGAACTCCTCGACGCCGTCGACGTCGGTCGGGTCGTCGATGGAGGCGGCCATCTGCTCGACCACCTTCTCGGTGAGGTCGGTCGCGACGAACACGTGATCGGCCTCGCGGCCCTTCGCGGAGTGGATGGTGCCGACCCGGACGCGGGTGGGATCGGTCCCCTGGTAGTCGCCCTCGAAGTACGCGCCCATCGACTTGCGCTGGAAGCTCGTCACCTTCCGGACCATGTCGTCGGCGCTCGCGGTGTCCGGCATGAAGGGGATGTACTCGTCGAGCGTGTCGGCCGCGATATCGATGTCGGCGACGTCGTCGGCGTCGGCCGCCTCCTCGCGGTCGTCGAGGAAGTCGTAGAACTCCTCGCGGTCGTGGGTCCCGAACGCCGACTCCTGGAGCATGTCGGCCAACCGCCGCGCCTCCAGCCCGGTCACGGGCTCGTCGGCCTCGGCCTTCTCGATGGCGCTGACGTAGTCCTGGACGCGATCGGTCCACATCCGTCCGTCGGTGAGCATGGAGAAGGGGATCCCGTGGCCGATGAACTCGTCGATGAAGTCGAACATCTGGTAGCGGGCGCGGAACAGACACATGATGTCGCCCTCGTCGTCTTCGACCGTGTACCGGACGTTCCGGACGAGTTCGAGCATCGAGGGCGACTCGATCGCCTCGACGGTGCCGCCCTCCTTGCGCGGGTGGAGGTCCTTCTCCTGGCGCTTGTCGATGTGGCGGATCTCGGCGTTGACGACGTTGAGGATCTCGGAGGGGAGCCGGTAGGAGTTCGGGAGGACTACGTCCTCGTCGACCTCGGTGTCCAGGAGGAGGTCGGGGTCGGCGCCCTGCCACGCGTAGACGACCTGGTCGTCGTCGCCGGCGATGAGCACCTTCTCCATGTGCGGGCGCCACTCCTCGAAGACGTTGTACTGGAGCGTCGTGATGTCCTGGAACTCGTCGATGATCAGGTAGTCGACGCTGGGGACGAGCGAGCGCTGCGCGACCCGTTCGAGCATGTCCGCGAAGCCGACGAGGTCGTTGTCGCCCTTGTACGCGCGCCACGCCCGGATCGTCTCCGGGATGTCGATGCGCTCGTCGTCCGAGGGCCACGTGGGCGTGTACTTGTTCCCTTCCTGGGCGTTCGGGTCCTCCTCGGGCGGGAGCCTGACCTCCTCGACGTCCCATTGGAAGGGGACCTCGTACCAGTCGGCCACGTCGCGCTCGGTCCGCTGGAGCCACTGGGAGGTGGCGATGATCTTGTTGCCGATCGTCGTCGAGCGGGCGGTCCGGCGGCCGGCGCCGCCGTGCTGGTCCTCGAACTCGATGCCGTACTCCTCGCAGAACGACTCCTTGTCGTCCTCGCCGACGACGTCGCCCCGAGAGAGGTCGAGCAGTTCGTACGCCTTCGCGTGCATCGTGCTCACGTTCCCCTGGAGGCTGCGGGGGGAGACGTCGAGCCGCTCGGCGAGCCGCTCGCGGATCTCCGCTGCGGCCGCGCGCGTGTACGAGACGACGAGCACGTCGCGGACCTCCGCGTCCTCCGCTTCGAGGATCCCCTCGACGCGGTCCAAGAGCGCGGTCGTCTTCCCGCTCCCGGGCCCCCCGAACAGCCGCGTCACCGTGGTATCGGTCATTGTTACCTCCAGATTCCGGTTCTCCTTAAACGCCGTGGCTCCGTGGTCGTCGACACGGGTTCCGGTCCGGCCGCGACGGGTCGGCGTTTCATCGCTCGGTAACGGCTCGGGCGTCTCCTCAGCTGCTCCGCGTTGCGCGCGCTTCGCGAACGTCCGCCCCGTCGCGGACGAGGTCCTCGCAGGCCGGACAGACGCGGGGTCGATCGACCTCGTTCGGGGTAAACACCCGAACGTAATCAGTCGTGACGAACGAGCCGCAGTTCTGACAGGTCGGCATGGTAGTCACTATCGGGTAATTCCACATAATACTACCGGGGAGTATGACGGAAAGAAAATTCGCGGACCGTGGCGTCGCCGCCGCCCTCAGTTCGGCCGCCAGTCGCAGACGGAACACCGCGCGGACCCTTCCTCGTGGAGCGCACCGCACTCGGGACACTGGAGCTTGTTATAGGATCGCTCCCAGCCTACGATCTCCGTCTCGTGGCCGTGATCGGAGAGGAACTCGTCGAACACGTCGTCGTCCGAGCTGGGTGCACTACTGGACATGCGTGCCATGGTATGCCACACCAGCATATATGTTTTTCTCTCGTTCTCGCAGCTGCGAATTACGCGACCGAACGATCAGTCATCAGGAAAAATTAGTTTGATACGCAACTTCTCTGCGAGTCACTCGCCGGGAGCGAACGTCCGCCTCCGCTCACCACGGCTCGTTCTTCAGCCCGAGCGCGTACGCCGCGGCGTTCGTGACGACGTGGAGGACGGGGGTCATCACGAGGACGACCGCGAGGACGCGCGGCGTGAACACCGCGAGCGCCCAGTCGGTGTCGACGAGGAAGGCGAGCGCGAGCGCGCCGACGACGAAGTCGAGCTGGTCGAGCCCCGGGAACGCGGCGCCGCGCTCCCGGCCCGAGCGCCGCTTGAGGAACGAGGCGCCGATGTCGCCGCACATCGCCCCGAACGCGAGCGCGAACGCGGCCGGGAGGGCGAACGTCGGGAATTCGACGCCGAACGCGGCGCTCGCGGGGGGTGAGAGGGCGTTGAGTCCGAGCGCGAGGCAGACGCCGACGAGCGTCCCGACGGCGGTGCCGCGCCACGTCTTTCCGTCGCCGAGCAGCCGCGCGCCGCGCCACTCGCGCCCGCCGTCGATGGGGCGACCGCCGCCGGCCAACACCGCGGCGTTGTTCGGGACGTACGCCGGGAGCATCGCCCAGAACGCCGTCGCGACGAGCGCACCGATCATGTCCTCACGGGCGACGCCCGGGATGTTATAAACCCCGGATCCGTCGCCGGGTCGGCAAAGGTAAAGTTCGCGCCGTCCGGAAGTCACGACATGATCCCCCCCATCGCTCGGCGGTTCGTCGCCGGCGAGAGCGTCCCGTCCGCCCTCGACCACGCCCGCGCCGCGAACGAGGACGGCGTCGCGGTCATCCTGAACCTCCTCGGTGAACACTACGACGACCCCGGCGACGCGAGGGCGGACACGGACGCCTACCTACAGCTGCTCGACGACATCGCCGACAGCGGCCTCGACGCCTGCGTTTCGGTGAAGCCCTCCCAGATCGGGATGGACGTCTCGCCGGACCTCTTCGCGGAGCACTACCGCGAGATCGTCGCGCGCGCCGACGAGCTCGACGCGTTCGTCTGGTGTGACATGGAGGACGCGGACACGACCGACGACACCCTCGACGCCTTCGAGTCCATCGCCGCCGACTACACGTGGAGCGTCGGCCAGTGTATCCAGTCGAACCTCAGGCGCACCGCGGACGACCTCGACCGCCTCGTCGACGTCCCCGGCAAGATCCGGCTCGTGAAGGGCGCGTACGACGAGCCGTCGTCGATCGCGTACACCGACAAGGCGCGCGTCGACGAGGCGTACCGCGACGACCTCCGGCTCCTCTTCGAGCGCCGAGACCGCGGGATCGCGGTCGGCAGCCACGACCCCGAGATGATCTCGCTGGCGGACCGGCTGGCGCGCGAGCACGGGGCCGACTACGAGGTCCAGATGCTGATGGGGGTCCGCGAGGACGCCCAGCGCGACCTCGCCGCGCAGGGGATCGACGTGTATCAGTACGCGCCGTACGGCGACAAGTGGCTCTCGTACTTCTACCGGCGCGTCCGCGAGCGCAAGGAGAACCTGACGTTCGCGGCCCGGGCGGTGCTGGGGCAGTAGCCGGCGACCCCGCGTCCGGCGTCCGGCGTCGACCTCGGCTCGCCGCCGGCGCGTGAAAGCCCTCTTAAGGATTGCCGACGCATACCGATCCGATAGATGTCCACGTGGAAACGCGACTTCGCCAGCGGGCTCATCGTGCTGGCGCCGCTCCTCGTCCTCCTCTTAGTCCTCCGGTGGATCTACCAGTACATCGCGTCGATCCCGCTGATCGAGGGGCTCCAGCCCGAGATCATCCCGGCGCCGTTAGAGCCCGTTTCCCGGGTGATAATCGCGTTCGCGGTGTTCGCGACCGTCGTCCTCGCGGTCGGGTACTTCATGCGGACCACGCTCGGTCGTCTGGCGGAGTCGGCGGTGGACGACGCGATAAACCGGATCCCGGCGCTCCGGGTGGTGTACAACGCCTCGAAGCTCGCGATCGAGACGGCGATCTCCGGCACCGACGAGCTACAGAGCCCGGTGTACATCGAGACGTGGCCCGGCATCCGCATGACCGCGTTCCGAACCGGGAAGAAGACTCGCGACGGCAAGATCGTCCTGTTCATGCCGACCGCCCCGAACATCACCACCGGCTTCGTCATCGAGGTCGAGCCGGAGCGGATCGAGGAGACCGGCGAGACCGTCGAGGAGGGGATGACGCGGGTCCTCTCCGCCGGCTTCGCGGAGTCGGCACACCAGGTCCCCGTCCACGAGGAGAACCCCGACGAGGGGGACGGCGGCCGGACTCCGGGCGGGTTCGGACACGTCCGGACCGACGGGACGGCCGGCGATTCGGCGGGGTCGACTGCCGAGGAAAGCGGGTCGGGTGAGTAGCGGTTCGGGCGAGTAGCGGGTCGTTTCAAAGGTAGGTGAACCACTCGTCGTGGTCGTCCGTCCGGCGCTCGACCAGGTCGAAGAAGGCGCTCTGGAGCTCCTCGGTGACCGGCCCGCGAGTGCCGGCGCCGATCTCGGTGTCGTCGACCGAGCGGATCGGGGTGACCTCGGCCGCGGAGCCGGTGAAGAACAGCTCGTCGGCGGTGTACAGCTGCCCGCGCGAGATGACGGCCTCGTCGTGGACCTCGTAGCCGCGCTCCTCGGCGAGGGCGATCACGGTGTCGCGGGTGATCCCTTCGAGGATGGACTGCGCCGGCCCGGTGGTGTATATCTCGCCGTCGTTGACCATGAAGATGTTCTCGCCCGGCCCCTCCGCGACGTTGCCCTCCTTGTTGAGGACGACGGCCTCGACGTAGCCGTTCCGGCGCGCCTCCTCGCCCGCAAGCATGGAGTTGACGTAGAGGCCGGTCGTCTTCACGTTCGTCGGCACCTGCGAGGAGGCGTGTTTCCGCCACGAGGAGACCATCACGTCGACGCCGTCTTCGAGGGCCTCCTCGCCGAGGTACGCGCCCCACGGCCACGCCGCGAGGACGAGGTCGGTCGGACAGTCCTTCGGGGAGACGCCGAGCGAGTCGTAGCCGTAGTAGGCGATCGGCCGGATGTACGCGGAGTCGAGGTCCTGCCGGTCGAGGAGTTCGAGGGTGGCCTCGGTGATCTCCTCGCGGGAGTGTTCGATGTCCATGTCGTACATCTTCGCGGAGTCGAACAGCCGGTCGAGGTGCTCGTCCCAGCGGAACACCGCCGGCCCCCGCTCGGTTTCGTAACAGCGGACGCCCTCGAACACGCCGCTCCCGTAGTGGAGCGCGTGGGTCAGCACGTGGGTCGTCGCGTCCTCCCAGTCGAGGAACTCCCCGTTCTTCCAGATCGTGTCGACGTCCATCTCGTCGAATCCCATGGTCGGGAGTTGCGGCCGGCGGGCTTAAAACTGTGACAAGCGGTCGAGTGCTACCACGAGAGCGCAGGGTCGAAACCCATCGACGGATCGAGTGTGAACCGCTCTGAAACCCCAGCCGCTCGGCAATACGTGACCCACACCGCTCTCAGGAACTGCCCCGAAGCCCCAGTCGCGAGGGCGCCGTACGCTCGCTGTGCTCCTCGCTCAGTCACTCCGCTCCTTCGCTGCGGTGCTTACGTCGCCTACGGCGCCCTCGCGACTGCCCCTTCGAGTCCCACCCCGCACAGCACCTCACGCCTCCCCAGCCTCGTCGGCCGGTCTCCGCTTCGCTCCGACCGGCCGACTCCCTCGCACGCGCTGGCTCGCGGTCGCCGGGGGCGACCGCTCGCAGGCGCGCGCCGACCGCATCAAAAGTCGATTACTTCAGCGCCTCGACGAGGGCCGCGCCCTCGACGTAGGGGATGTCGCGGCGGGCCGCGTAGGCGGCGGCGTCCGCGGGCGCGAGCGCGTCGCCGGTCTCGTCGTCGAGCATCTCGCAGACCACGGCGGCGGGCGCGGCGCCCACGGCCTCGGCCATCGCGAGGCCGAGTTCGGTGTGACCGGTCCGCCCCGCGAGCCCGTCGCGGTCGCCGCGCAGGACGTGGACGTGACCGGGCGCGCGGAACTCCGCCGCGAAGTCCTCGGGCCCGTAGCCGGTCGGGTCGTCGCGGACGCGGCCGGCCGCGTTCGCCACCTCCACGATGGTCTTCGCGCGGTCCGCGTCCGTGATCCCGGTGAACGTCTCGCGGTGGTTCACGGGCAGCGAGAATGAGGACCGGTCGTCGTAGTCGGGGTCGTCGTCGACCGCCGGGTGGTCGAGCGCGTCCGCGAGGAACGGGAGGTCGAACGCGTCGCCGACCGCGTCGCTGACGGCCACGCAGATCAGCCCGCCCGCGTCGTTTCGCATGTGCGCGACCGCGGCCTCGTCGACCGCGCCGGCCGGGTAGACGATGTCCGTCTCGCCCTCGCGGTCCGCGAAGTCGTGGACGCAGACGGGGTCGCCGGCGCGGAAGGCGTCGAGCGCCCGCTCGACGGGGTCGGTCGCGTCCGGGACGGCCTCGGCGGTTTCAGCGGGATCGGCGGTCTCGGTCGATTCGGCGGCCTCGGCCGCGCCCCCGCTCGTCTCGGGGTCGGCGTCGACATCGGCGCGCATCAGGCGGCCTCCGTCTCGACCGCAGTCGATCCCGTCTCGTCGGCGCGGCTCGTCGGCTCGACGCGGACCTCCACCGCGTCGCCGTCCGCGAGGTCGAGCGCGTCGCGCAGGCGGTCCGGCGCGATCAGTTCGAGCTGGTCGTCGTCGTGGTGCGTGCGGTCGGGGACGATGGCGTGGACCTCCTCGTAGCGCTCGTCGCCCGCGACGAGGGTGACCCCGTAGCAGGTGGCGGCGCCGTAGGTGCGGTCCTCGCCCTCCCACGCGTCGATGGGGACGGCGTCGATGCCGGCCATCTCGCCGCGCCGGCGGACGCTCTCCTCGGTGAGGTTCACGTTGAGCGTGCCCGGGAACGGGTCGTAGCCCAGCCGCTCGCGGAACTGCTCGGCGTACCCCGGCAGCGTGATGTAGTGGCGCCCCTCCCCCATCCCGCCGGTGACCGACCCGCGGAGCGAGAGCTCGACGTCCGACTCGAACAGGCGCCGGTAGTCGGCGTACTCCGCGCGGAGCGCGGCCTCGCCCGCGTCGGTCACCCGAACCCACTGCCCGTCGCTGACCACGTCGCGCTCGACGTAGCCCGCGGATTCGAGCGTCTGGAGGCGTCGGGAGGCGGTCTGCGTGGAGGCGTCGAGCCGGTCGCCGAGCGCCGCGCACGACACCTTCGTCTCGGAGAGGCCGCCGACCAGCCCGACGTGTTTGAGGGCCGCGAGCGCGGCCGGGTCCACGTCGGCCGCCGCGTCGGTCGCCGTCGCGTCTGACATGCGATACGCTCGGTCGTCAGCGGGCAAAAAGGTAACGAATGTGGAACGCATCTCAGAAACGTTAATCGGTCGGCGGAACCGACCGGAGACCGCTGGAGCCGATAGTTCCCGCGCTGGATATGTAACCCCGTCGGTGCCGGTCGGCTTCGCGGCGTCTCCGGTGACTCCCCGAACCGGTTCGGTTCCCGGATGTGAGCGTCTCCCGCACCGGTCAGCGAAAGGTAAGGTACAAATACGAACGGGGATTGATTCGTGATGAGGGCTCGTAGATCAGTGGCAGATCGCTTCCTTCGCAAGGAAGAGGCCCGGGGTTCAAATCCCCGCGAGTCCATACGCGCTACGCGCGTTCAGCAATCGCAACACGGCGTTGCTTCTTTAAATACTTACCTTCCCCAGAAACCGGTGTGTTCGTACCGTCGCCCGGCACCGCTTGCCGGTAGTGTGTTGATGATTTAATCTCACTACCCCGACGACGTACCGCGGTTTTCTATAATGACGGCTCCGACCAACCTTGTCGGTTGAGCCGCGCGCAAGCCTCGGCGACTACTGCTACGAACAGTCGCCTACCGGCTCACCAACTCGCGTCTCACACCGCGCGCCAGAACCCCACTCAGCACCGCGTGTTGACGATTTCTCCTCACCCACCCCGCACCGTCTGGCGATTTTGAATAATGACGGAGCAACTCGACGCACGCGAACCCGATGAGCGCCGCGCGCGCACCCTCACGAAGAATTGACTCCCGGTACTTCTGTCTTTAAACTTACACTTCTGCGGCTCGTAGGGGGTTACGCAGGCATGCCTGAACCAGACCCGCCCTTTGACGTAGACCACGTTGCGAAACTCATCGAGATACACGGGTACGCCACTACCCGAGACAAGCAACGAGAAATCGAACGGGAAATCATCGACGCGACCGTCGGCGAGCATCAGGCGGAGTGGCTCTCCGAGCAACGGGAGGAGGCTCGCTCGGACGACGATTCGGCGTCCATCGAAGCGCGCAGAGAGGCTCTGCGAAAGATGGGCTGAGTCTTTGTCCGACTATCCCTCGTCCGTCTCAGCCAGCCACCAGACGGTATTTCGCCCGCCAATCTGTTTCGAGTTGAGTTTTCCCTGCTCGTCGAGCGCGACCAGCCGGTCGTAGGTCGCGCGCCGCTTCAGTGGAACCTCCTCGGTCACCTCTCCAGTCGAAAGCACGGGGTCGGCACTCTCGCGGAACAGGCGAAGTATCTCCTCGTCGCTCACCTTCGGCTTCGGTCCCGGTTTCGAGCCGTCACTCATACCTCCACGTTCGGGGCTTCTCACATTAACAGTTCCGTCAAAGGCGGTAACTATATGATTACTGCCGTCTTAGGTAGTATCAAGAAGGACACCGTCCCCTCGGGGCGCTGGAAATCGCCCGGCGGTGGGACGCCGGACGGTGGCCTTCCGTGGAACCAGAAAGCCATGCGAAGCAACAACTCAGCCGCTCAAAAGCGCACCGCTATTCAGAACGCCGTCGTCTGCGAGGTGGTCGTGTGAGCGACAAACCGAGCCGGAACGCTGAGCGCGTCGTGAAGTGTCCCGTTGAGGGGTGCGACGCCGAGAAGTTGGCCCGCGGGATGCACCTCCACGTCCTCCGAAGTGTCGGCGACGGACACGGCGACTCGGGAGAGATTCCAGACCATGTCTCCTTCGACGACCTCGAAGAAGCCGGAACGCAGGAGGTTGAGGTGGACTACCCGGCAGAGCGCGAGGTCGAGAGCGTGGCTCGGCTCTGCCCGTACTGTGGCGTGCCGTTCAAGGGAAAACAGGGGGTGCTGATTCATCTCGGGCAGGTCGCCGGGCGGAAGAACCACCCGCAGAACGCCTCGAAGGTCCACGAGCCGGATGACTTCCCAGTCGTCGAACTCGACGATGACGAGAACATCGTTGGTGTCGTGAGTAGTCGTGCTGCGGCCTCCCCGAATAGCGACGCCGACGAGCAAGAAGCCGATGAGCCGGAGGCGTTCGCGACGTTCTCGAAGGACGAGGTGGAACGCCTCTACGAGGCCGTCTCGAAGGCCGGGGACAAACAAGCGAAGCGTATTCTCCTACAAGCGTACGTGGATGTCGGCTGTAGTCGCTGAAGTCCGCTACGTCGCTGTTGCTCTCTCCCTCGTTTTCGGGTTGTGAATCCGTCCGTGTTCTTCCGGTGTAACCACGTCCAGATTTCCGGGTCTATTGTCCCACTTGACTCCGTTCTTGTGGTGGACGTGATACTGACTCCAATCCTCCACGAAGTTGAGGCCGTTCTCGGAAATAGCGACGAGACGGTGGATGCGAACTTCGAACTGGTCAGCGCAGACGACTTCGTATCCGTCTTCTCTCCAGTAATGATTGGTCGGAGGACTATCTGATAGACCAGCCGGCGGCTCGCGTCCGTCTATCTCGAATTTCCTGAGCCAGTATTCGACCGTCCAGTCGTCACAGCCGAATCGCTCGGCGAGGTTACCAACAGAAAGTCCCTGCTCGACGTGTAACTTCCTGAGCAGTTCCTTGCTGTGCCACGGTCGTTTTCCGTTTCCTGCTTGGTTTCGCGTCTGGATACCGTGCCAGTCGAGCCACCGTTTGATGGTCGGAGTTGAACATCCGAACTCGCGGGCAATTTCGCCCATCGTCATTTGCTTGTCCACGTACAATTCTTCGAGTATCTGCTTGTCTCTGTATTTAGTCATAGCGGGGAGACCTCCAAGAGAAGTCTATGGAGGGTCGCCGTCACTACACGAGTAGCGACGGTGTTACAGTTCGTCAATACGGTTCGCGCCTTGTAGCAAGAGACCGCGCCACGTCAGCCCGTGCTGTTGTTTGATGCGCTGAAGTTCATCGTATTGTTCACCATCCGGTACGTCGATGAAGATTTGATGTTCGGTAGTCATAGCGGGTTAAAATCCGATGACGCCGCTGGTGTGAAGTCGCTCTTAACGGAGCCTTTCACACCGCTGGTACAGCGCGCGCTGTGAATACGAACACACAGACGAACGCGAAGTCAACCAGCCGGGCCTCATCGGTTCGGAACGCGATGGGGTTTCGTTTGCTCACGATACTGGATTTCACAGCGTGCTTTCACAGGGGGAAGTGACCCTTCGGGTCAATACACAACTGCAATCTCCTCCCAGTAACGGGTATTGTCCTCAGTTGCGTGCGCTTTGTCTCGGGCTGTGTCCAAAGGGCTGTCAGTCCCGCGTTGGAAACCAGCGTAGAGTTCGCTGGCGTCGCACGCACGTCGTCGAGCGCCCCGAGTTGCGACTCGGATTGCTCTCCGTGCGAGGCCGCCCACCACCCCACGACAGAGGCGCTTCGGGTCGTGCCCGGTAGACACGACCCACCTACAAACGGACAATCGGTCTTAGTCCCCCGTTTCGCTGGTCGAATTCAGCGCGGTCGGGAACGCACCACATTTCAGCCCAGGCTTCAGCCCGAGCGCCGTCCTACGGTTACGACCCACATCGAAGCGAGGGATTGTTCTCCTCACCTTCCCGCGGGCCGCCCCTTCTTCGTCGCCTGTGCTTCCTCACTACTATGAAAGCACAACGGTTTATATAGGGAGGGTCAGTTCTCCCTCTCTATTCCTATGAAAGGTAAATGGTTTATATAGGGAGGGTAGGGTTCTACGACCGCAGACGCCACCTTCCCACTCTGTCGGAATTAGTATTCGCCGCATCTGTCGTTTTCGTGGGAGTTTCAACAACTACCGCATAGGTTGACCCGTCTGAAATATGTCTGGAGACAATACAAAATTTGAATATACCAGAAATATAGAATAAATTCCTGAAATCCTCTGCCACGTTGTTCGACTGCCAAATTGGACACGAGGCTCTGTGGCGCTCTGAGACGCATTTGAACTCAATCGAGACCAATCCCCTTACCCCCACCAACAAAACGTCTCACGGGCGAATCTGGTGCGTCTGATTGGAACGTGGCGGGACGACTCAAGCGATACTTCATCCGGCTCGCTCTCCGAGCCGTTTCGAGCAGGTCTCACAGAGAGTATCTACACGAGTTCAGAACGCGAGTTTACATCCGATGAGGCCCCGAGAAGCACAGTACGCTTTGTCTGTGCTCTGCTTGATGCGCTTCTGTCCAGAGCGCTCCAAGTCTCGTACACCATCGTATCGCTACTCTCTGTTCGGTACTCGTTAGTTCTACACTCTCAGTAGTTGGTTACCCACAGAGTTAGAATCTCTCCGTGTTGGAAACCCCCCTAAATCCCCCCTTACGAATAGTCTGTTCACGGCGGTCCACTGAGCAAGGGACCTGCTCAGTTTTTACGAACTCGCAAACATACAATAGTCAGAAGAACAGGTATTATATAATTCTGGTAGTATTTAACCGCCCCGACGGTAGAGCGACCGACGCTACTTCCGCGCCACCGCGTGTCCCGCTTCGACGACGCGCGGCTCCTCCACGAACAGATTACCCACCGGGAGGTAGACGGCGTCGCCGCCGCGCTCGACGCGCACGCTGAACACGTCGTCGTCCACGAGGTTGCTCTCAAACACGGACTGGACGGCACGGCGTGAGACTTGTCGTGGTATATGATTCGGCTATGAGCGCAGAGGGATACAACTACCAGACTTCCAAGAACCCGTCTACCACTGACACATCGCTCTCGTTGAGGTCGTATACTTCTCGTAGAATTACGTCGTCCAGTTCGTCTTGTAGTTGTTCGGCTTCCTGTTCCAGTTCTTCAATGCGAGCCTCATCGGATTCATACTCATTCATTAGAGTCACTACATCCTCTTGGGTGGGAACTTCCATATTAATCAGTTCAGGGCGACCGAGACGCTTGTCTTGCGACTTCAAGAAATTAAATACGAAATCCCGAACCTGCTCGTCGGTGAACTCCAGAGCGTGTCCTTGCTTCAGAACGACCTGATAGACTTTCTCGGAACTCACCGTCATCTTGTCGTTGGTCCGAATCGGGTCTTGTCGATAGTCATCATCCGAAAGGTCGATAGAGTCGGCAATGTCAAGAATAGTTGAATCTAAATCATAATCTGTCGTATAATTAGTAATGTTAGATGTCTTGTATTCTAATTCAGTAACTCGTTCCAAGGTATCTCGTATCTCTCTGGCAAGTCGTGCAATTTCATCCTTCTTGTCGCAGTCTATCTCAACCGGGAGAGGTTCAAGAAAGGTTTGACCGTAGGAGTAGTGCTTGTCATTGAAAATGAAACTGATGTGTTTATGATAGAATTCTATCAATTTCGAGTTCATCTGTCCTCCGAAATAGAAAACGTCCTGGTCTGTATGCGCAACTTCATCTTTAAGATGAATACCGTAGCCTCCAGCAGTACCACCCCCCACGAAGTAATAACGACCCTCTGTATCCGGAACGAAAGAGGGTTCTTGTCGCAGGACGCCGACCATCATTTTGTCCCGCTCAAACTTTTCGATGTTCTGCTTACGACTGAACGCCCACCAGTTTTCTTTGTCTTTCCACTTCCCACCTTCTCGACTTTTCAGATTGCTCTCGTGTGCTTGGAAGAACTCCCAAGTTTTTGGGTATTCAGTCTCTAATTCACTTTTAGTTAGAACTCTTGCATTACCGTGTGAAACCTCATATGGGAAAATCACCCAACGGCCACTCCAATCAGTCTTCCACCTTTCTATCTCTTTACCCTTCAACAGTCGACGCACGAGGTCCTTTTCTACAGGGAACTGCTTGTCGCTCTCTGGTGGATTAAATTGCACAGTTCCATCGTCATTTTCTTCGACTATTTTTCCGACGAAAAGTTTGTCACGTCCGGTAATGATTCCCTGAAAAACTGCATCCGTTACCTGTTTGAGTCGGGATTCACATCGACGTTCCACCTTGTCGAAGACCTCTCGCTCGTTCTCCGGCATCGGCTTCCAGATGGCTGGTGTTCCCTCATTGTCTTCGGCTAACTGAGCCTGCGGATACTCGAATAGTTCGTAACCCTCGGCCTCATCAGGTGTTTCCCATTGGTTGAGGTATCTAATCTCGTCTAAGGCCCCATCGTTCTTTTCAGCGAATCGCGCACATCGAACCGTATTACCTTCTACAGTTTCCTCTCGGTCAATCGTGAAGACACAAGGGTAAGGGGTGGGAACATCGAAGACATCTGCCTCCTTAAAATCAATTAGGCTGGTAATCGGCTCTTGAACCAGTTTGTCTCGAATTGTCTTGGCATAGTCTGCCATTACGAGTCGGTCGGGACAGATGTACGCCAGTTTTCCGTCATCAGTTAGCCATTCGGCTCCACGCTCGATGAACGGAACGTATATGTCAAAGTTTTTTACTGCACTGGCGTAATGAGTTGAATAGGTATCCTTCATCCCAGTAATATTCTGAATACGAACATAGGGAGGGTTCGCTACTACGACATCGAACTCGACCTCATCTTTGATTTGGTCTACGGCGTTGCGGTCCTCGATGAAGGCTTTTGCTCGACCGTTGTAGTCGGCAAATTGTTCCAGACCAGACTGCATCGTATCTTCGTCTGAGTTTCCATTCTTTTGTTCTCGAAGGGTCGGGGTGAGAGTGTCGGCAACATGAATCTCAAACCCGTCCATTGTGTAGTACGGGTCTTTCTCGGTAACTTTGTCGTATAGGTCGATAGTCCGAAACAGGAGGTTGATTTGCGAGATGTGTGCCGCGAAGGGATTGATGTCGATTCCGTAGACGTTCTCTTCAATTCGTTCGAGAATCGTACGGGCCTCCTCTGCATCTAACTCATGGACGCTGGTCTTGTTGAACTTCTGTAAGAAGTGCTGGATGAGACGCTCGGTAACTTCAGTGAGAAACGTCCCACTACCACAAGCAGGGTCGAGAACCTTCTTTCGCCCAATACCCTCATTCGAACTGTAATCTACTGAGTCGAGCATAAACTGTACGACTTCAAGCGGCGTGTAGTACTCCCCGAGTTCCTTACGCTCCTGCTTGGGGAGGTAATCTTCGTAGACGTGACCGAGAATGTCTCTGTTAACGTACTCGAAATTAAATCGATTGAGTCGCTTGAGAACCTTGCTCAACGAGTAGTTGAGGTCGTCTTCGAGGTCACGCTGCTTTCGCCGCTCTGTCTTCGAGAACTGTCCCCTCTTGTCCTTGCCCACCCACCACCAGTCAAAGATACCGAGTTCGTAGAGGTCGGGGTAGTGGTCATCGATGCGGTCGTAGGTGTCCATAAGCGCATCAAGATACGGGTGGGCCTCATCGAGTTCCAGCTCGTCGGCCATCCCACGAGAGGACAAGCGTGTATGCCCCACAATTTCCTTGTCCTCTGCGATACGAGCGAATAACGTCCGGTTGAGGATGATGTACGCAGTCTCCCGGCAGAACACCTCTTTCGCGTTGTCACTCCGCCCCGTGTATTCGCGCCACTCCTTCCAGTCAGGAAACGTGGAGTCCAAGAACTCCTTTGGATAGGAGTCTCCTTCGCGGCTCCGGTAGTCCTCGAAGAAATTCACGAGAACATCTGTGAGTTCGTCAAGTGAATCTTTGATAGCCTCCAAAAACAGTTCGTACCCTTCGTCGTCTGTACCCGGTTGGTATTGAACGGGGACTTCTTGATACGTCTCGCGGAAGTACTCAGCATCGCCGAAATCTACGTATCGGCTACGGTGGAGGTATTCGAGTTCGGCCAAAGCATCCCGCTGTCCTTCGGATAGGTTCTCAAACTCTGTTGTGGCTACCGCGTCTACATCAAATCCATCGACGCCCCTAATCGTGTCATCCTCGGACACGTACTCATAGAGTCGGAATTCGTGGCCGTTAGTGAGAATCCCGTACTTCGCGCTCCCGACCCCATTCATATACGTCTCTAACTGCTCAACGTCATCGAGGTCAAGTTCGTGAGAAGGCCGTTTCGTTTCACAGACGATGACCGGAAACGGAGGTTCACTATCGTCGTAGAATAGCAGGTCTTTCCGGTCATCCTCAAAGTTGACATGACCCTCTCCTTCTGTTCGTGACCAATCAAGCGTATCGGTGAACAGGTGGTCTACCAAGGAGTAACGAAAGTCAAACTCACTTCCCTCTTGGCGAATCTCCTTATGGGTTGAAATAATCGCTTCGTGGAGGTCACGAAGGGATGCGCCAGACATAGCCTTTGATTCCAGTCAATGTGTCTTAAAGATTCATCCACAGGTTGGAAGTTCAACGAGGGTCGATAGATAGCGCTATCCAACATTTGATTCTACACTTGAGTAATCGTGGTATGTTCCCCCAAAGCACTTATTTGATTGACGACTAATTTATGTATGCCTGAATATTGGCCTCCCGACGGTCATACAGAGCCGAAAGAGTACAATCGTAGCGAACGCGCCGTTTTCGTTCTCGGGGTAATACTGACCGGACTGTTCGGAATAAGCACCGTTCAGCCAATCGCGGTTGGGGCGGATGCGTACGTCAGTCTCTGGCTCGACTTCGCCGCCGAAATTGGACTGTCAGTACTCCCCGCTCTCGCCGCAGGTGTCGCAATAGCCGGCATCGGATTCACCATCCTGTTCTATGGCATTGTGACGCCGATTCATGAGGCGATACACTACGTAGTCGCCAGTTACCTCAATCTGAACCCGGACTTCGGATTCGACGAGATGTGGCGAGTGAAGAACCCCCGTGTAGTCGCGCTCTCGACGAATATTCCGGTTTGGAAAAACATGCTGATGCTCATCGCACCGTTCGTCGCCATTGGGCTTCTCTCGATAGGAGCCCTGCTCGTCGCTGACGGTGTTGTCGCTGGTGTCGCTGGAGTCGTGCTGTGGGTTAATTCGGCGGCGTCAGCGCAGGACCTTTACCACTACCTTCGCCTCCTTCGAATGGACCCGAAGACGAAGTTCGCTAACTTCGAGCGCGACGGCGAAATCAAGACGGAATACGTCGTTCCGGAGCAGTAACACGCTCTTCCGTCCTAACCTCTACCTCGAACTGTTCTCCTTCTAACGCAGGCACA
>NZ_SGTU01000159.1:0-883 GCF_005435195.1 Halorubrum sp. SP3
CGTTTCCGAGTCCTCATCGAACAGTTCGATCTCCCGTCCAAGCGGCCCCCCGGCTGCGTTAATGTCTTCTAGCGCCAATTGTAGCCCGTTCAGCATCGGCTGGCCGAAGTCACTGAGATCGCCGCTGAATGGGATGACGACCCCGACACCAATCGGGTCACCGCCGGACGCTCCACCGTCTCCGCCATCGTCCGAATCGGAGCCATCAGACGACCCGTCACCGCCGTCACCACCGTCTCCTTGGAGCTCCTCTTGGCTGCTACACCCCGCTAATGCGCCTGCACCCACAGCGCCGCTCAGCCGGACGAACCGACGGCGCTTAATTCGTTCCGCGAACGTGGTATCATTCGACATGGCTACGAGTGACATACATATCTCAATATAAATATGTGGTTGTTAGAAACTCACACTGAGCGCACCCCATCGATGTTATCGTATGAATGAGTATGAAGACTGAACACAACCGAACATGGGAATGCCAGCTGCGAACAGACGGCCTCAGTTATCGGGTTCAATCTCCGTGATCAGTACCTTCGTGAGTCCCTCCTCGATAACGAGATCGAATGGAAGGTTCGCCGCACTTCGCTCGATAAACCGAGTCATGAACCACCGGATCTGATCAGAGGGAAACACGACGTGATACCGGTTGTCGTCACTACGACGAACACTCAAAAATCCGCATAGTGAAAGCCACTCAAGGAACTCATCGAGCGTCTCAAATTCACCGTCGTATTCGTGAGCGTGATACTCTGAGACTTGATCCGCCTTCGTCAAGAAGTCGGGATCCGGTTCGCCGTCGGCGTCAGAAACGTAATCAAGGAAGCAGTGGAGGAAATCGACATCGAGCAGGACGTGTTCACCACCCGAGAGCATTTTGTGATAA
>NZ_SGTU01000160.1:0-339 GCF_005435195.1 Halorubrum sp. SP3
AAATACTTGACCTCGCCATCGTAGAAGTACGGCTGAACGATGGGCTGTGCGACCGTGGCACGGAACCGAACGTACTCGTCGGTGTCGAGGCGAAGAACGTCGTCGCCGACGCTCATGCCCGAGAGAAGGCCAATCTGGCAGTCAGGGCGACGAGCACGGATCCGGCCGAGCAGCTCCTCGGCGGTCGGGTCAGCGAGTTCGCCGTCAAGAAGTACTACGTCGACATCCGCGTCGAGCGCGTCGAGCGCACGCTCGCCGTCGACCGCGGTTCGAACCACGTACTCCTCCAGCCAATCGGCGTACTCCGCGACCTCCTCGCGGTCGTCTTCGATGATCAGG
>NZ_SGTU01000160.1:432-883 GCF_005435195.1 Halorubrum sp. SP3
ACGATCCCTATTGACACGCCCGCTGTGGGCTGACTTCTCCTTGGACGGCCGAACAGTCAGAAACGGTGATCTGACTTGGAGTCGAGATCGAGAGATCGCCGGTGACTGACGACTGGTCCAGTACGACGTCGACCTGACTCTCCGACTCGACCGTCACTGTCCCATCTATTTGGCTATCTGTCAGATGGATTTTGACCTGGCTCTCGGTGTCGACGTTCAGGTCGCCCTCGATCGAAGAGCCGGTCAGGTCGATGTCCACCTGACTCTCGGTGTCGATGTCAACGGCGGACCCAACGGCCGAGCCGTCCGTCAGCGACATTTTCACCTGGCTCTCGTTAGCTAACGTGACGCCTCCGGCGATCTCTGTTGCCGCGAAATCGAGCGTGATCTGGCCGCCGGCGTCTGTGACGTTGACGCCGCCGTCGAGGGTTGTGTCGCTATCGGTGAGAAC
>NZ_SGTU01000161.1:0-874 GCF_005435195.1 Halorubrum sp. SP3
GTAGCCGTACGCCCGCGAGACGTAGGGATTCGAATGGAACCCGGCGGTTCGGAACCTTGCTTCCGAGAGTCGATCAGCGACCGTCTTCGGCACGTATCTGTACCCGTTCGCAGCGAACACGTCGGGATAGCGCCCGCTCAACAGCGCCGGGACGGCCTCTCGGGTGTGTGAACTCGCGGAGATCGCCGTCGTGAATTCGAGCTCTCTGTCCGCGAGTTCGTCGAGGAACGGACTCGTCTCCCGATTGTAGCCGTGCGCTCCGAGGTGATCCGCACGGAGCGCGTCGATCGAGAGGAGAATGGTGTTCGGGCGATCAGTCATAGTGGATACCCAATCGATTCGTCCTACGCTGCCTCATCGTATTAGTCACTGTCATATCAGGTGTGCGCACGCACTTGATTGTACACAGATGTCGCCTGTTCGCCGACGCGATCGAGGCTGTATCGTTCGGCCTCCTCCCGATTTTCGGGCGTCGAAACCTGCTCAGCGTCTCGTTCCTCGTTCAGCACGTCCATCATCGCTGTCGCGAACGTATCCGGTTCGCTGGCATCGGCGAGTCGGTTCGGTCCCTCCGGTACCAGACGTCGAATGATGTCCAGATCGTTCGCCACGATTGGAGTCCCCGTCGCCATCGCCTCCAACACGGCGATGCCGAACCCTTCCTGGCGCGAGGGCAACACGAAGACCGACGACTCGTGGAGCAGTGCCCGCTTCCGCTCTTCTGAGACGAAGCCAAGAAATGTTACGTGTTCCGAGATGCCTAACTCAGCTGCCTGTCGCGCTAACCGATTCCGTTCCGGTCCCGAGCCGGCAATCCCCAATTGAACCGACGGGTATTCCGCGGCGACGAGTGCCATCGCTCCCAGCAGTTGGT
>NZ_SGTU01000162.1:0-856 GCF_005435195.1 Halorubrum sp. SP3
CTAGGTCAGCGAAGTCTTGTCGTGGCTGTTGGTCGTCCCCCTTTGTCTCTCGTTGGAGCTCTTCGATCCGCTTCTGGCGTCCGTCTTCCATTTTTTGATGAAGACGCCAAAACGAGTGATACAGCCAGAACAACGCTAACGCGGCATACGCGGCAATCGGGCCGATATACAACACTACCCACGTGAGGCCCAGCAGCGTTGGCTCGATCCCATCCGCGGGAATATTAAGCACCCCTTCAGCGTAAAACCGATACGCAACGTAGCCTCCAGCGATCACCAATATCACGTTGACACGAGTTGCAAACCGACCGAAATCACGAAAGCCACCATGATCGTCGGGATGGAATGGCTGATATGTGAGGATATCTCGCTGGAGAAGGTCCGTAAATTTGTACACCAACAGAAACACGTCATACAGCATCGCGATCACAAACAGTGTTACAATGGCATAGACCACATACGCAATCTCACCCCATCCGGCCCACGGGCTCACAATAACTGGCAACAGTAGTGGGCCCAACGCAACAACGAGCGCAAACGCCACTGATCGTGATATCGCTATCGGCCCAACAGTGAGCGTATCACCTAATACGGTCGTAAGTTCGGCATAAAACTCGTCATACGCCGGTTGCGAGACAATACTGCTGTCTTTCAGTTGAGTAAATAGATTCTCAGTTTTGAGCGCCAATCCATCATAGACGAGGTGTCCGGCAACCAAGACAAACAAAAAGTAGCCGGCTTGAACAGTTAGCGCAGGGTCAGCACCGCCTCCATCCACTGTCACTGCCCTGTAGACCGCGTAGGCTGTTCCAGCTACCAGTGGAAGCGCTGTTGCGAAAAATACCACCCCCCGATA
>NZ_SGTU01000163.1:0-453 GCF_005435195.1 Halorubrum sp. SP3
GTATGATGGGTGGCACGCTGAATACTGGGAGTACTCGTTCATCAGCGACATGGAACAGGTCAAGCTGTATGACACGCCTTATGACTTTCCTGAGCGGCTGACAGCTCCTAGTGAGTCATAAACGTTTAGGCAGGGGTCTGCGAACCATTCTGTTATCGTGACACGGTTTGAGACCCGTAGTCTTCGCCTTCCTGAGGTAGCGGACACCCTTCGAGGGTTCGCTGATGAAACGACTGGGAAGGCTATTTGGGTAGTTCTTGCTCCTGCGGAGATGTTAGAAAAGACGCTTGCACAACAATTTGCACATGCCGAAGGCATCCCCGTTGTTAATCTCAATAAGCAGGTCTCTGAGCGGGTTCGTGCCACTGATGACTACGAAACCTGGAAAATGGCAGAAAAGGCGGGGAATCCGGACCCGCTCTCCCGCGCTGTCGCAGACGCGATCGAGGACTG
>NZ_SGTU01000163.1:481-818 GCF_005435195.1 Halorubrum sp. SP3
GGAGGACCTCGAGGACAACGATATGATCTTCGTGTCCCACCCTGAGATAGCTCTCCGATACGATGTGGCGCTGTTGCCGACGCTCCAACAGCATGCTCGGAACGATAAGAAGATCGTTGTCTTGGCGGACGGCGATATCGAAAATGAGCACCTGTATATCCACGACGTAGAGGCTGAAACCACCGCGTACACTACGATCATCAACTTAGAAAAATGACCCGCAATAAGGCACTCAAACCCCTCTCGGACATCATCTCGTGTCCGGAGACGATCAATGGCGCAATCGACCTGGAAGATGCAGAGACCGACGCCGAAGAGATCCTTCGGACATTCATCC
>NZ_SGTU01000164.1:0-851 GCF_005435195.1 Halorubrum sp. SP3
AGCACCCGTCCGTGGATGCCGTTCGCCATCGGGTTCGGCCTCGGCCTCGGTGCCTCGCTGTACGGCGTCTACGATGGGTCGTGGAAGATGCGTCATAGCATCCAGAACCCGTGGGACTACGACTCCGAGTACGCGAAGGCGTGGGCGTCGTTCAAGCGGACGAACTGGAACTGGTCGATCCTCGGCGGCGCCCCGTTCATCGTCTGGTTCATCCTCTCGCTGGCCGCAGGCGTTGGAGGGGGACTGTAATGCTCCCCTCCGAGGCAATCCGCCGTGGGCTGCGAACTGGCGGGAAGGCGGCGCTGTACTTCCTCATCACACTCGTCGTCTGGACGACGGTGACGCTCGTCGGATTGTGGATAACTGGAACCCCTGGAACCCTCCCATGACACAACAACACGGCCGCCGATACGAGCACAGTCTATCAGCCGAACTAACCGAGGCTACTACCCGCGACGTGTGGCTCTCGACTGTGGGGTACTCGGGTAACTCTGCGATCGGATCGAGTGACATCGTCGTCGCGGTTGCTCCCGAGGCCCAACGTCGAGGGCAGAACGGCCTGTACCTCATCGAAGCGAAGAAGCGACAGGCAGCGACGGGTAAACGGTGTTCTTACGTCTTCGGTGGCTCGGAAGACGATGAGACTGGCGTCGAAGAACTGTTGCGGTTCATCAACGGAACGCCTGACTGGGCGACACCCGTCGTGGTGATCTCCTTTGACCACCGTGCTCCCATCGTCCTCGACGCCCGCCTGCTCGCAACGTGGCTCGTCACAAGCGGTGAGGTGGACACAGCGACGTTTGCCGAGGTGAAAGACGTACGGGCCTCGGAAGCCGAACGGGCGGTATGTA
>NZ_SGTU01000165.1:0-835 GCF_005435195.1 Halorubrum sp. SP3
GGTTCCCACAACAGTATGATGAATTTGAATCAAGTGACGTATAGGTGATAGCACCGGCCATCAGGGCTTATAATTACGGTCTGGTCAAGCCTCGGCAGGCCCCACTTTTAGACGAGATTCATCGCCTGTTCAGTCAGCCGGTAGCGATACGCCGGTCGAACAAACACGATCTGCCCGTAATCTTCTGATTTCGTGACCTCTTCAGAGGACTCAATCACCTCAACAGCCGTATTGAGTCGATCCACTGCGTCGCCAGACCGAAGAAACTCGACAACCTGTTCTGGCTTGATACCAAACTCCGCGGCCAGGATACTCCGAATTGTTCGACCAGCCCCGTCAGCGACCGCGACAGACGGCGCTGATACCCGGGCCTGCGGGCCATCCCGCTCCGCAGCGTCCTCAGAAAGCGCTGTGACCTGTATTTCATCGTCGATGTGCGCGATCAGCGCATCCAGGTTCGCTTCCGCTTCCTCAGTCACCTGCCCATTCACAATCTCATCAATCCGTTCGCTAATCGCAAAGACATCCGGCCCGGGAGGAGCGGTTTGCGCAAGCACTTCAGCATCAACAAGGTGATTCAGTACCGTCTGCGGTTGATACTCAATGTCGACATCAAGCGAGTCCAGCAGCTCAGTTCGCTTGATACCCTCTTTTTCGGGACCTATCTCCGCGTTGTAGAATGCCTTTGCGACGGCGACCTGATCATCAACGCTGTGTGTATTCCCCTTTCGCTCCCGGATGTGTTGCTCCAAGCGGTCGAAATCAGTGCTGTCATCTTCATCAACCGTGAGGGCACCTCTGACCTTGTCTGGAAGTTCCGGGCGCGGCGCGTCAC
>NZ_SGTU01000166.1:0-581 GCF_005435195.1 Halorubrum sp. SP3
GAGATAGTTGGCGACGACGAGCGGGCGACCCAGGCGCGGACAAAGCAGGCTGTCGCGACGCAGAACACAACTCAACAATGACAAACGACACAAATACGCGCAAGAAGGCTAATGCGGTCTTCTTCGCGGCGGTAATGGTCGTGTCCATGTTTGCTGCTGGCTTCGCGGGTAGTGCCGCTGCAGCAAACACGGGCGCTTCCATTACGGAAGGCAGCACCGCAGTCAGTGCTGGTCCGGGAGAATCGGCAACAATTCAGAATATCACCGTTGCTGACGCTAACGGTGGTAATGGTAATCAGGTAGAGATTGACAACATTAGCGTCGCCAAAACTGGCGGCGGTGCCATCACTGCGGCTGACGTTGACCAGATCGAGCTGGTCGTTGGGGGACAGACCATCGCGACGAACGACTCTGTCTCCAGCCTCAGTGATGTCCGCTTCGGTACGAGCAGCACCGAATTTAGCTCGAACGGTGCGTTCTCTAACACCGACACCGACAGTGACAGCGAGGACGAGCTTGTCCTCGACGACGGTGGATCTGAAGTAATTGACGTCGTCGTCACGTTCACTTCCGACGCGGAA
>NZ_SGTU01000166.1:606-833 GCF_005435195.1 Halorubrum sp. SP3
GACGCGGAAGTTGACGGTGACACTCTGTCAACTACGACCACTGTCAACCTTCTCAGTGACGCCCAATCCGGATCCACGGTTGAGGCGTTCTCGGGGCCGAGTTACACCTCGACCTCCGCAGCGAGCTCCGCTCTCACGCTGAACGATGGTGAGGCGCCGAACCTACAGAAGGCGACCCACTACGTCAGCGGTGACAGCAGTATCGGTGCGACGATCGAACTTGTCTT
>NZ_SGTU01000167.1:0-829 GCF_005435195.1 Halorubrum sp. SP3
ACGAACTCTCTCGTGAGGCGGTCGGAACGTTTGTGATCGAGTATCACGAAACCTACGTACTCGATGAGATGTTTTCGCCCACTCACGAGGACGACTCGGTCAGCGGGAGTGTGACCTCCATCGACAGCCACGAGTACGGATACGTAGTTACCGTTGGGTGGGGTGGCGCCGATTACAGAGATGTTCCCGAGATAGAAGCCAAACCGACGACCGATCCGCCCGACTTTGATATCCCGTCGGTCGAAACTCTCGACAGCAAACTACTGCGAGAGTTCGCCAGAGAAGCCGCCGAGCGGAATGAGAGAGTAGAATCTAGTGGCGCTCCACACTCGGATCTGGAGCCGGTGCGCCACGAGTTCGAGTCGCTCCCAGGTACCGAAGACGGCCGATTTATCAGCGTTGACGGCACTCCCGTCACCATTCAGTTCGATATCCGCAGGACGCATGGAGATTATTTGTCGATGTCTACCCGCTACTACGTAGACTCACACGTCGTCCGACAAAGCGACGAGCACAGGGCCAGCGACGAGGACACGGACCCAAGGCAATTTCCTCTACTCGAATGTCAACCGTAGGCGGGGTTCTGAAGCCCCGTACGGCTGTAATCACAGGGCTGCCGACGAGCTGATCGCTCGTAGTACGGTGAAATACTACCGTACGGATCCTCTGTATCTCACACACCGATCCTATCAGTTCCGATGGGTTTCAACAGAGCCTCGCACCACCGCGGATCCGTTTATAAACACGCGACCTCGTCGGTCGACCGACTCGGGGCCCTTCAGAACTCGAAGCCGACCGCGTCGGCGCTCGGTCGGAGCGGGCTCTTCGG
>NZ_SGTU01000168.1:0-828 GCF_005435195.1 Halorubrum sp. SP3
GGGCGATTCGACTACACGCCCAACGCCACCTACACCGACGAGAAGATCCCCGCGCAATCTGACGCTGCCGCGACGCTGAATCAGTTCAACCGCGAGCAGGACTCCAACAGCGACGAGGACATGGAGTCGCCCCGTCGTGAGACAGACCTTCACCGCGACATCGAGGCGTGGGGCGACCAGATTGGCCTGACCAACACGGAGGTCCGCGAGGCCATCGCGATTGTCCAAGCAACGCCCACGGGGGTGCGTCGCAACTTCGGGCTGGAAACCACCTGCCTCGGGGCGTTGACGATCGCGGCGAACCAGCCCACCCACGGCCCTCACACCGCGAAGTCCATCAGGCTCCGTGGGCCGTCGACGGACAATCCACAGCTCGTGGAGAACTACGAAGTGCTCAAACGCGACCTCGACGTGACCCAAGCGCGTGTTTCGGACTTTCGGACGTGGTACAGTCGCACCGACAACTGACGAACTGCCCCGATTCCCCTTTTAAGGCCCGCGAGGATAGCCGTCGGATTTCAGAATATTCCATGAGACACTCTCACACAGCCCCCTGAAATCAGGCGTTTCAGACCCCCCTTTATATAGGTCATACGTGATACTATACAATGAGAGAGGAGGAAGGGGGGAGTCCCCGACTGCGGCTGTTGCCCGTGAGTGAAACTCACAGGTTATTCTCGCAGTTGACTACTTGCCCTTCCACGACAACCCCTCCAACGACCCACCCCACAACGTGAGCGTTGGTAGAGGGTTGTCGAAAACGGATTGCTAAAAGGGTAGAACCTATTTTTACAGTTACTATACTGTAAGAGGAATAGTCCGATGTCA
>NZ_SGTU01000016.1:0-24167 GCF_005435195.1 Halorubrum sp. SP3
TAGAACCACTGTGTGAGCCGCTGTAACCGTGACTCAGCATCTATTCAACACAGCACTCCAGACGGCAATCGAGCTCGTCGCGCAGCGACGTCAACTACGTACTGCGCGCGACCGCATAGAGTCCGAACGCAATCAGCTCGAACGTGTCATGAACACAGTCCCCCAGCTGATATTCGCGAAGAACACAGACGGCGAATTCTTGCTCGCGAACGAAGCGGTCGCTGACGCGTACGGCACTACCGTCTCGGACATGATCGGTTCGACTGATGCTGACTACACGGCCGAGTCCGACGAGGTGGACGCATTCACCGACGACGATAGACGGGTGATTGAGACCGGCAAGCCGCTCCATCGCACCGAGGAGACACTGACCGACGCCGCAGGCAACGAACGAGTCTTAGAAACGTGGAAAATACCATTCACCCCGGTCGACAGCGATGAGGACGCAGTACTCGGCGTCGCCAACGATATTACCGATCTCACCGATGCGCGTGACGCGCTTGACCGGCAGCGGCGGCTGACGAACCTCTACGCCGTGAGCAGCCGTGTATTCAAATCAACGGATCCGGAAGACGCGTTCGACGCGTGTGTCAAGGCGGTCGCCGATGTGGTAACAGCTGACGAGCTCGCGATATACGACCGCAATACGTCAGAAGGGGAGTTGGTGCGGCTTGCGACTGCGGGAGACAACTCTGAATCACGTAGCCGACAGCGAATTCACCCGGGCGAGACGGATCTCTGGCGAGCGTTCACCGAGTCCGACACGTGCTGGCTCCCGGCCGACGCCGTTATCGACGCCGGCGACGCGGCCGAGAAGCAGGCACTCGTCACACAGCTCGGTGATACGAGTCTGTTGAGCGTCGTCGTTGACGAACGGGATGAGACGTTGGAATCGTTCATTCGGGCGGTGAGCCAGCAGGTCTCGGCGGCACTCACACAACTCCGTCAGGAGACATCGATAGCGGGGCTCTCAAATGATGTCGCCAGGACCCAGCGGCAAGCGGACCGCTACCAGAACCTGTGGGAGGGGGTGGTTGACACCGTTGAAGCGATCGTGACTGCGGAGACATCGGCGGCAGTGCGTGAGGCGGTTGTCGACTTCGGCGATCGTGTGGCGGAGTACGCGTTCGTTGGCACGTATGATCCGGTCACAGAGCGAATTGACCCGGTCGAAGTGTCCGAGGCAGGTGGACCGGCGAAGCTGTACGAAAGCGCCAGGCAGACGTTCCCCGCGATCACCGCTGCCTCACAAAACGAACCACAGCGTATCGTCGACGGACAAGCGACCGGAGGAGCTCACGGCGAGTGGCTCAACCGACTGCTCCATTTCGGTTACCGGGAATCGCTCGCGGTTCCGGTGAGCCATTGTGGGACCGTCCACGCGATCGCCGAGTTCATCAGTACAGATGCCGAGCGCTTCGCCGAACCAGAACGACAAGCAGTTGGTGCGGTTGCGGACGCCGCCGGAATGCGGCTGTCAACGCTTGAGTCCGCGAGCGCGTCGAACGCACCGATCGCCTTCGACTTCGAATGTCAGGATCCGTCGCCGCTCTTCCCGGGCCTCTCGACGTCCGGTACAATCGTCGTCGAACACGTCGCGCTAACAGGTAGGGAAAACTTTCACCTAACCGGTCGCGTCGACGGCTACACCGAGACCGCATTTCGTGACTACGTCGCGGCGACGCCGGGCATCGAACTCGACAGTATTGCCTCGATCGATAGCAGCGTCCACGAAATTTCCGTGCGGATGAGAGATACACCAGACCGGTCGCTAGCCTCGGTTCGCGACGTACTCATGCGGACAGACACACAACTGAGCAGTGTCCGTTCCCGCCCGAACGCTGACGTGTTGGCGTTCTGGACCACGGACCCGAAAGTGATCGGTCGGGTCCGCGAGGAGCTGTCTACCGTCTCCGGTTCGTGTCAGCTCGTCTCGAAGCGCCATGTGTCCGGGTCATCCGGTAGACGCGACGAGTCGGCCGGGAATACAGACTTGACGAGCCGACAGCGGGAGATCGCCGAGACAGCGCTCCAAGAAGGATACTATGATGATCCGCGGGGTATCAACGGTGCCGACCTCGCCGACCGGTTCGACGTGTCCTCGTCAACGCTCCACCAGCATCTGCGCGCCGCGGAGTCGAAGATCATCCGCGGCTTCTTCGAGTGACGTATGTCTGTAGGCTACTACTAAGACACGGACATATTCGGTATCTATTCTGCCTGCCACATATCTTCGGGCGTAGAAATAGTATGGATACTGAAAGAATAGAACGCATGAGTTCAGGATGGAATGACGCGCCGCGAATCTCGTCAAAGTGCCCTCAATACCGACCAGAACAGGTGAGATAGAATGAGTACTCAGCCGTCTGAGTTGACTATGATGGTGTACGAGTATCTGAACCGGTCCACTGACCCCGCCGCGACTACGACGAGTGAAAATCGTTCGTCATGGGTCGACTCTTCCGTCTACGTCGACGACTACGGGAACAAGCTAGTCGACCGGCTTCTCGCAGCGGAAAGGCACCCCGGTGAGACCTTCGAAGCCGTTTTACACCCGTCTCCAGAGACGATCACACCGGCTTTCATCGCCGATGTCGCGGTCCGCTACGACGACATCGTTGGATTTGCTGCGCCAAGCTCCCAATTATATGATGACCTGTTTTACGCCATGTACGCAGCAATGACCGAGATAGGCGCGGTGTTGACGACGAAGTACCCACGCCATGAGGTTCGCTCGCGGCTCTCGACGATGGACCCACTCGTCATCGATTCCACCCCTGGTGCCGAGACCGACGGCGGTGTTGACGTCGCGACTACCGACGCCGGACCGGTTCGGTGCGGTGACCTCACTTCACTTGGGGTCGCCGCCGAACGTGCGACGACGCAGCTCGCGACGGGTGATCGAACGGGAACGTTCGCGATCGCGACGTTGACGCAACTGCTAGCGCATCACGACCCGACTGCGCTTGACAGGTTCCTCCACGAACTGGTTGGCCAGTGGCGAAATCAGGACGTCGGCGGGCTCATCCACCTGCCACCAGCGAGCGACATCGACGGTTCCAGCTGGTTTGGGTCGGCACACTTCGATTACGTTGTTGAGATGCGAACCGGCGACGGCCAGATCGAGGCGCGAGTGTGTGGGAAGCGAGATGTTGCCCCCACATGGCAGGTGGTTGGCTCCGCGCCGTGCTCGGATAGTGAAGCATCGGCCCAAGCAGTGGAGCGACAGCCTTCCGGGATAGTCGATGAAGACGGCGGCGAGTCTACCCCGGAGTGAATACGGTGATATTACCCGACGAAGCCGCGCCACACTCCCGCCTCGATTGGTGGGTTTCGGATCGTTGACCCTCGTTGTGAGATTGCGCTTTGTTTATCGGCCTTTCTACACTTCTCGCGGTTTGTACACTACACCTACTAGGATATCTGCTCGGGTGCGACTAAACCCAGATTGCGGTTTGCTGACGACGTCGGAACGCGAAGCACGACTTCGGTACCTGTGTCGGTCACGTCGACGTCGATCTCTCCGCCGAGTACGGAGACTAACATCCGAATTAGCCAGATCCCGAGCCCAGAGCCGTGCTGTAACGGCGTCTCTTCGCCGGTGACGAGTACTTCCCGCTCGATATCTGGCATGCCAGGCCCGTCGTCGGTCACGACGATCTGGAGCCAGCCGTTGTCGACCTGTCTCACCGATACGTTGACGTACGGGTCTTCTCGGTCTCCTGCGGCCACCGCGTTCTTTATCACCTCGGTAAGTGGGCGTGTAAGCCATCGTGAGACAGTCTCGTCGGTCGCGTCGACAGAGACAGCGATCGTTGCGTCCGAGTAGTCATCCCGTACCGCCGTTGCGGCCGTTTCAGTGACCTCAGCGATGTTAACGGTCGACTCGTCGTGTGGTATCTCCCGTATCGCGCGATCAATCACCTGCATTTTGTTCGTAAGTCGTTCCCACCCGTCGAATATACGCGTCAGTCGGCGGAGATGATCCTGACGACAGTCAGCGTCCGGTTCCTCGGCGAGTATCGTCGTCCATCCCACGAGCTTGTTTAAATCGTTGCGGACGTTGTGTCGGACGACCCGCTGGAACACCTGTAAATGCTGTCGCTGTCGCGTCTTCACGGTGATATCTTTCCCCTCAACGGCGATCAGCGTGATTTCACCAGCGGCGTTACGAATCGGCTTGAACCACACCTCGATGCGTGCGAGACCATCTGGACCCTGTAGTTCTCCTTCGGTCTGGACGAGTTCACCGCCACCCGCGCGGTTGACCGCCTCACAAACCGTGAGTCCGTGGTTCGGGTCAAGGTCCAGCCACGGGAATTTGTCGATTGGTTCACCAACTATTGTCGACCGATCAACACCGATGCGTGCCACCAGCGTGTCGTTCACGTCAGTCACGATTTTGTTGGGGCGGACTAACGCGGTAAACTGGTGCGGGCTGTTAAACACTGCCTCCAGTCGCCGAGTGTACTTCTCGCGTTCAGAGATATCGATGAACAGCACATCGGTACCTACAACCTCGTCGTCGATGGTGCGCGGGATCGCCCGTAACAGACATGGGACCGTATCACCGTCCGTCGTCACGAGCATGCGTTCTGCGACGGTGAGATCGCCGCTAAGCGCGCGTTCGTAGCCGTCTGACTGGAGCGAATCAGTCGAGCTATCGTCATAAAACTCACTGAGCGGCTGTCCAACCACCGCCTCGCGCTCGTACCCCAGCGCGTCGGAAAACGACTGGTCACAGGCCTCAATGACTGCTTCGCCGCCAACGGCCCGAGTTTGAACGAACAGCAGCGGGCCCTGATCAAACAGTTTCGACGCCCATTCACACGCTCGGAGCGCTTCGTCGCGTCTCGCCCCATCGCCAGCACACTGGCAGAGCTATTACCCGCATCACTCGCAACGGTGTGTAGATCTATCCACGTGACTTCGCTGTCATCCGCCCCGATTCGTATCGTCTCAGTAGCCGGGTCGCCGGTCTCGATCGGGCGCCGCAGGGCGTCAGCGGCACGCTCGCGATCCTCCGGGTAAACTATTGCTTGCCACTCGTCTATCGTTGTCGGGCTCGCTCCGACCGCCTCTCGTAAAGTGGCGTCCAACGTGACTGTGTTGGTACTGAAGTCCCACTCACCGATGCCCGTCTCCGTCCCGCTGAGAACGAGTTCTAGCCGCTCAGTCTGGTTTCTGAGCTCTCTGATCCGCCGTCGTTGCTCGGTAATATCGTGTTGAACCCCGATGTAGTTTGTCACGATTCCGTTTTCGTCTCGAACCGGCGTCACGGAGAGCTTCGCCCAGTACGGTTCACCCTCCGCGGTGTAGTTTCTCAGCTTAGTTGTTATCGGTCGCTCGGTTTCGATCGCCGTACGGATTCGCTTTGTCGTCTCCGAATCTGATCCGGGGCCCTGGAGGAATCTCGGGTTTCGGCCGAGAGCCTCTGACCGCTCGTACCCGGTTAGCTGTACAAACTCCTCGTTGACGTACACCAACGGGTTTCCCGGTTGGGTCGGATCCGTAATCTGGATGCTGATCCCTGCTTCGTCCAGCGCCCGCTCTTTTAATGAGAGCTCGCGTTCCCGCGCTTCACGGTCGGTCACGTCACGTACCGTACAGACCATTCGGGACGGGGCGACCATCGTCAGGGACAGCTCCGCCGGGAACGTCGTTCCATCGGGCCGACTTCCCGTTACTCGCCCCTGCCAGTGACCATCACGTTCGAGCGCGTCGAAAGCTTCCCTCTCGATCCGTGCCGCTTCATCCGCAGCGTATAGCTCTCGCCAACTTCGACCGAGCAACTCCTGTTTGCTGTCGAATCCGTACATATCGACGTGCGTCTGATCGATATAGACGTACGCCTCGTCATCGAGGATGGCGACGCCATCGGCGGCGTCCTCAATCGCTTGTTGAAACGCACCGATGCGAATCTCCGAGTCGATCTCGCTTGTCGGGTCACGGGTCTGGGAGCTAATACGATCGAGTGCCGCGGCGAGTAACCCTGCTGCTCGCTCGAGAACATCACGGACAGCGGCCTCGTCCAACGCGGTCGCGAGATCGTGGTGATCCCAGCCAACCGATAGCACACGCTCGGAATCGATCGGAACGAAAAGTTCCTGACGCGGAAGCCAGCGGTTATCATCCGGTGCGATTGGTCCGGCCACCCCGTCAGTTCGAACCGGCGCATCAGCCGTGAAACATCGCTTGATTAGAGCTGCGTCTGGTGAAGGGATTCGATCCGACCGACCCGTATGGCGTTCGGAACCGAACAACGGTGGGGACGGCTGTTCCGGCGAGTAAGCATTCTCAAGGTTGCTAGCATGCTCGTTGCGGTTCCGCCACACGGTAATCGCTGTGTCCCCCAGTGTGGTACGGATCGCATTCAGTGTCCGATCAATAGCGCCGCCTACTGTCTCTTCCCGGTTGAGATCGATGCCGAGGTTGAACAGCGCGTCATCGGTCATCTCGTCACAGCTGGTCATCTGTCCGTGTTACCAGCGGTTCAGTCGAAGACGGCTGAGCGGTCAGGTCGTCAATCGATGTCTGAATGGCCCAGAGCTGCTCTACCACTGCCCAGAGCGGGTCGCCAAGTTTATTATCCGAAGTGTTGCTAGCGGCGGTCCAGACGTATTCTTCAGCCTCGGCGAGTGCCGCTGCCGCCACTTTGAGAGCCGCTTCGGTTGACTGTTGTGCGCGTGCGTCTGCTGACAGTCCATGGTGCGCTGGTCGTGAGCGGAACGTGTCTGCGTCGACGATCTTGATCCATCCGTCATGTGTAACAGTCACGAATACATCGCCGTATCGAAACGAAAGGGTCCCCTCTTCAATACGCGTTGTCGAACTATCTGGACCGCCAAACAGCAGGTTGATCGTGTCGGCGTTAATATATCTGTCGAGACGTCGAAGCTCTTTCGCATTTGTATTTTTAAACTCGGAGACAGCAGTGAATACTGCGTCGAGTGCTGACCGAGTAGTCGTCGGATCAAACCGGGTAACTAACGAGTTCGATTTCATAGGTCTGTAAACATACATAAATAGTGGATCAATATGTTTCGTTTCGCGGAACACTCCGGGTCTCATGGCCTATACCGGATATATACGTGTGCACAACTCTCGACAGACATCCGCTCGTACACTTCACGAGACAACCGCGATTATCGAACTAGTGACAGACTAACGGGCCTAGAGCGGAAACCCGCGTGACTCGATGGTCCCTTCGAGCCACGCGTTTTGCCTCTGACAGATACCTCACTTCGTCGATAGTGTCAACCTGGTCTAAGGGTCGACAGTGATCAATCAGTCGAAGAAAATTTATTTTCTTTGGCGGAACAGTCCGGTATCGAACAAAAGAATCGAATATTTGGGGGTGAGAATACCAGTAGACTGCTCTGTTGAATCCGCAGAAGGAATCGGGATCGAGTCGCTCTGTACTCGGTTCGGGAGCGCTGCCGAGAGAATTCAGAGATGGAATCTTAGCAGAGGGAGTGAGGATCGAGATCACTGGGTGGATCGATCCAACTCCTCGACGATGTAGAGCGAGATAATCGCCTCTTCAGCGATCGCGATCCCGGTGCCGTCACCGGATTCAACAGAGCAGATAAATCCAAATAATTTGCTAATAATCAAGTCGGATCGACTATCGGGTCCAAGAGTAGCGATCGACCACTCGTCGATAAAATCCAAATGACAGAGATAGAGTAAGTAGACCACTTTACTGTTAACCGCCTCAGAAATCACATGTACTGTTCTGACGACTCAACTCGCGACGAGCGTCTGTGAATGCGCTCTCTGTGTGAAGCGTACCAACTGGGGATTACTATTCGGAACAAGCTCAAAGAAACCGATCTCGTCACCGCGTTCGAGAAGCTCGATCATTCGATAGATGCTATCGAAGACGGGTATCCAGCGTGGCATCCTGCGCCGCTCTCCTTTCGCGCAATGGTTCTCTCGTTCGTGTTCATGGAGATAACGGGTGACTCATACGCCAACTTCACTCGACGACTCACCCGACAACCGGAAGTAGCGACTATTCTCGGCTTCAGTCGAGTGCCCGACGAATCAGCATTCTCTCGTGCGTGGCGAAATCGATTCGACGACGCGACCCACGAATACATCCACGCTGCCGCCCACTTCGTTGTCAAAGAATTCCATGATCGCAGCATCTCAGCGCCGGAGGTGCGGCCAAAGGCAGAGATCGTCGACGATACGCAAGAAGACGCAGACCCAGTCGAAGACAAATCCTTCTCACAGGACGAGATTGTCCAGACAACGCGCCTCGCGCGTGATCACGCCTATGGACACTTCGACTCTGGTCGGGCGTCGAACCTCTCGTACGAGGACACGCAATTTTTCGAGTTACAGACGTTCATGGGGATGGTCCGCTGTGGCACCTCGCAGGGAGCGACTCGCTTCCAATATCGGCGCGGGAAAGAGTACGGACCGCATGGTGATACCCACCTCCGCGCTGTCAAACAATTTGGCCCCGAAGAACTCGTGAGGGGATTCAACAAAACGACGGATCGCTTACTCTCGGTGATCGCCTCTGAAGCATCGTTCCGGCGTCCAGTCACAGCCGCGATCGACATCACGACTATTCCCTACTACGGAGAGGTCGAAGGAATGCCGATGGTCAGCGGGACCAAGGACAGAGACGGTCGAGCATTTAAATTCGCAACCCTCTCGATCATCGGGCAGAACATCCCGCTCGTTCTGGCGGTTGAGCCGGTTCGAGAGAGCTCTGAGTGGGATGAGAACCCGTCGAATCAGATCCATCGTACTGTGCGACGGCTCGTTCGACGAGCAAAAGAGCACGTTCCAATTGAGACAGTGCTGTGTGATCGAGAGTTTGACTCGATACAAGTGTTCCAGACGCTCTCAAACCTCGATGTGAACTACCTCATTCCGAAGCGGGTCTCCAGCTCCGAACGGGATGTACTCGAACAAATGGAGGAAGACGACCAAGAGGTGGCCGTTGAGTCAGCTTCTGTCCATGTGGAATCTGGATCGCATCCAATGCGGCTCCTGTACGTGCCGTCGACGAGTGGGGAGGGGACAGCCGTCTTCGCGACGAATCTCCGAGTGGGACCCGATGAGGCCGAGGCGTTCTGTAAACGGTATAGTCGCCGGTGGCAGATCGAGAGCGAGTACAAATCGATTAAAGGTGACTTTCTCGCCAAGACCTCCTCGAAAGACTACCGCGTTCGCTTGTTCTATTTCGTGTTTGCCGTACTCTTGTACAATATCTGGCGGCTCACCGACTTCCTGCTGAAGGCGGACGTTGACGGCGAGATGGACTACGCACCTGTGATTACTGCGGGTGAGTGTGTTGAGCTCGTTGCCTCAGCATTGATTCCACACGACTAACCCGCTAAGATCTCGCTGAGTCTGCCGTTCGGGAGTGGCAACTCTATTCAGGAGCGCTAAAATCCATACAATTTCGTACGCTTGTCCGGTAGTTCAAACTCAGAGATTTAAAAACGGTCCTTGTGTGGTGAGAATAATCATGAATAGATGGCGATTCAACCCAAAACTAGCTCATCCTCCGAGACTGTGGGGGTTCCATGCAGTCCGAATTCTATATCGCGTTATCCGATTTATTATCAGATCCTCCCGAACGCGCGTCCCTTTTAGGATTCGCCGGAGTAGGGGCGCGTATGGTGCGAAACGTCGCCGGCGACATGGCGGAGCTCGACCCCGAGGACTTCTACCTCCTCTCGGGCGTCGAGCAGGGGATGCGCTTCTCGGAATGGGTCCGCCGCGACAAGCTCCCGGAGTACGCCGACCTGACGCGCGAGGAGGTCGACTACCGGATCGACCGCTGTCTCGACCGCGAGCTGATCGAGCGGAAGACGATCCAGTACGAGGGGTACCAGCTCACCTTCGAAGGGTATGACGCCCTGGCGCTCCGGACGTTCGCCGAGCGCGAGACGATAGACGGGGTGGGGTCGCCGCTCGGGCTCGGCAAGGAGGGCGACGTGTACGAGGCGCAGTCGTTCCGGCCGCTCGCCCTGAAGTACCACCGGGAGGGGTACACCAACTTCCGCGAGGTGAACCGCGGACGCGAGTACACCGCCGACCGGGACCACGTCTCGTGGCTCTACACCGCGCGCAAGGCGGCCGAACGCGAGTACGAGGCGATGGAGGAGCTGTACCCCGACGTGAGCGTCCCGCGACCGGTCGACCACAACCGCCACGCCATCGTGATGGAGAAGTTCGCCGGGGCGGAGCTCTCGCGCGCGACGCTCGACCCGGAACAGGCGGTCGGCGTCCTCGACCTGATCCTCCGGGAGCTGGCGACCGCCCACGAGCTGGGCTGGGTCCACGCCGACGCCTCCGAGCACAACGTCGCGGTCGCCGAAAGCGGTATCACGATCTTCGACTGGCCGCAGGCGGTGTCCGTCGACCACGAGAACGCGCGCGAGTTCCTCGAACGCGACGTCGAGAACCTCACGCGGTACTTCGCTCGTAAGTATCCCCACGAGGTGCCTCGAAACGCCGATATCGACGGTATCGCCGGCGCTATCGCCGACGGCTCGTTCGAGAGCGTTCGGACGTTCGGCGCCGAGTAAAGCGTATGGCGCGATACGAAATACGATTCGCGACCGATCCGCCTTCGAACGGCTCCTCTCTCCCACGGGTCGCCCCGTTCCCGCTCCGCCGCCGCCGCTCGCGCATTCCTCGGGACTGCTCGCTCGTATTTAGGCCCACCTAAGATTCGAAACCGCTTTAAATCTTTAGGGTGGCCTAAATCGTATGGGATCAGACGCGGACCGACTCGCCGGCACGCGACGCGACGCGATCAGGTACGTCGGCGCCGTCGCCGGCGCGGGACTGCTCGCCGGATGTAGCGGAAGGGACGCGGCGCCGAGCGAGTCCGAGGACGGGAACGGATCTGCGGACGGCGGCTCCGGCGGCGACTCGTCGGACGGGAACGCTGGCGCGGACGCGTACACCGCCTCGATGGCCCCGGTCGGCGAGGTGACGTTCGACTCGGTCCCGGAAGACGTGCTGGTGTACAGCCTGCTGTACGCCGACCTCGCGGTGGCGCTCGGCCACGGCGACGCGGTCAACTCGCTCGGGTTCGACGCCGACGCCGGCGGGAACACGCTCGACGCCTACTACGCCGACCTCGACGGCGTCTCCTTCGACCGCGACGGGCTCACGCAGCTTAATTCCGGATCGGGCGGCGGCATCTCCGTCGACCGCGAACTCCTCTACGAGCTCGACTCCGACCTCCACCTCGCCGACCCCGCCCTGTTCGCCTCCTTTGACGGCTGGAGCGCGGACGATGTGGCCGAGATCCGCGACAGAGTCGGACCGTGGTTCGGCAACGTCTACAGCCGGCGGCACTCGGAGCCGCCCGCGCCGTACCGCGACGACTACGAGTACTACGGACTCTCGGAGATCGGCGAGCGCGTCGCCGCCGCGTTCCGGGAGGAGGAGCGGTTCGCCGCGCTCGACGCGGTCCGCGAGGACCTGATCGAAACGATCCGCAGCGACCTCCCGCCGGCCGAGGAGCGGCCGACGGTCGCGACGCTCATCTACATGGACGGGACCTACTACCCCTCGCGGACCGACGACCCCGGGTTCGCGAACGCGCACGTGCGCCCGCTCGACGTGCCCGACGCGTTCGCGGGCGACGATGTCACCTACGAGACGGCCTACGACCACGAGCAGCTGCTCGAGGTCGACCCCGACGTCGTCCTCCACCAGTACGGGATCGCCTCCTACTACGACGTGGGCGCGATCCGCGCGGAGCTGTCGGAGCACCCGGTCGCGGGCGATCTCTCCGCGGTCGCGGACGACCGGTTCTACCCCTCCGGCACCCCCGTTCAGGGGCCGCTGATGAACCTGTTCCAGCTGGAGATGACCGCGAAGCAGCTGTTCCCCGACCGGTTCGGCGAGTGGCCGGGCTACGAGCACGGCGACGACTACCCGGAGATCCCCGCCGACGAGCGGCTGTTCGACCGCGAGGAGGTCGCCTCGATCGTCGCCGGAGGGGCGGAATGAGCCCCGCGGTCGACCGCGACGTCGTCGTGGTCGGGTGCGGGCCCGCCGGCTGCGCCGCCGCGGTGTTCGCGGCGCGCGACGGGCTCGACGTCGCCGTCTTCGACCGCGGCCGGTCGTCGCTCGCCCGGTGCGCGCACCTGGAGAACTACCCCGGGTTCCCGGCGGGCGTCGACGCCGAGACGCTCTCAGCCCTCATGCGCGCGCAGGCCGAGCGGGCGGGCTGCGCGGTCGTCGACGACCTCGTCGAGTCCGTCGAGCGCGCGGGCGACGGCCCCGACGAGGCCGCCGGTGACGCCGAGTCGTCTGCGTCTCCCGACGCCGACGGACCGCGCTTCGTCGTCACGCCGCAGACGGGCGATCCGGTCGCCGCCCGCCGAGTGGTCGCGGCGACGCGCTACGACGGCGAGTACCTCCGCGGACTCGACGACGACGAGACGATGTTCGAGGTCCACGACCACGGCGGCGAGACGCACGAGGGATTCGACCGGGAGTACGCCGACCGCGACGGCGGGACGCCGGTCGACGGGCTGTACGTCGCCTCCCCCTCGGACGCCGACCGGCAGGCGGTCACGGCGGCGGGCAGAGGCGCTCGGGTCGGTAAGCGGGTCGTCGCCGACGCCCGGATCGACGACGGCTGGTGGCCCGAGCCGGCCGAGGGCGTCGACTGGGTCCGCCGGGAGGCGGAGCTCGACGACGAGTGGGCCGACCGCGACCGCTGGGTCGAGTGGTTCGACGAGACCCACGCCGATGGGCCGGTCGACCCCGACTCGGAGCGGTTCGCGCGCGTTCGCGAGGCCGCGGTCGACGACGCGCTGTCGGCGTACGTCGAGGTCGACGAGGAGGCGGCCCGCGCCGCCGCCGGCCACCGCGCGCTCGCCGAGCGCCTCGACCCCGAGGCGGTGGTCGAGGCCCACGGGACCGACGCCCTGCTCGACGCGATGGACGACGAGGCGATCGCGGCGCACGTCGCGGAGGACGACCCGAACGCCGAGCGAGCCGAGGCGGAGTCGCCATGAGCGACGGGGAGGCGAGGACCGACGGCGGCTCCGTCGCCGACGGCGAAGGCCGGACGGTCAGCGGCGGGTCCTCCGGGCGACCGGTCGAGGGGAACCGGCTCGGGTGGCTGTTCGAGCCTCGACTCGCGACGGTCGTCGCGGGGAGCCTCGCCCTGGTCGCCGTCGCGGGGCTCGTCCAGGTGAGCTACGGGGCGTACTCGATGACGGTCGGGCAGGCGTGGCGGGCCGTGCTCGACCCCGCCGTCCTGCTCGACCCGCGGTGGCTGCTCAACTTCCTCCTCGGCGAGGGGCTGATGCGGACGGTCACGGGGTTTCAGGGGGAGCTGCCGGAGCTCGCGCGCGAGACGCTCGTCGTCTGGACCATCCGCCTGCCGCGGGTCCTCGTCGCCGTCGTCGTCGGGGCCAACCTCGCCGTCTCCGGCGCCATCTTCCAGGCGGTGACGCGGAACGAGCTCGCGAGCCCGTTCATCCTCGGCGTCTCCTCCGGGGCCGGGCTGATGATCCTGCTCACGCTCGTCGTGTTCGGCGGGTTAACGGCGTTCTTGCCGCTGATCGCGGCGCTGGGCGGGTCGGTCGCGTTCCTGGTCGTCTACGCCATCGCGTGGAAGAACGGGACGAGCCCCGTGCGGCTCGTGCTCGCGGGCGTGATCGTCGGGACGGTCTTCAACAGCCTCCAGACGGGGCTGTTCTTCTTCGCCAACGACATCGGTGTCGTCCAGTCGGCGATCCAGTGGACCACCGGCTCGCTGACCGGGACCGACTGGGAGCAGGTCCGGATGGCGCTCCCGTGGACGCTCGCGGCGGTCGCGCTGTCGCTCGCGGGGTCGCGGCAGCTGAACCTCCTCCTCCTCGGGGAGCGGACGGCGAAGTCGCTGGGGATGTCGATCGAGAAGGTTCGGTTCGCGCTCTCCGGCGTCGCCGTGCTGGCGGCGGCCGCCAGCATCGCGGTGGCCGGGATCGTGAGCTTCGTGGGCCTCATCGTCCCCCACGTGGTGCGGAACCTGGTCGGCAGCGACTACAAGCGGGTGGTCGTCGGCTGCCTGTTCGTCGGCCCGGCGCTGATGGTCGGCGCCGACGTCGGCGCGCGCCTCGGGATGAGCGTGCTCACGGGCGCCGACGCGCAGGTCCCGGTGGGGATCGTCACCGGGCTTGTCGGCGGGCCGTACTTCCTGTACCTGATGCGGCGGCGGCAGAACGTGGGTGACCTCTGAATGACCATCTTCCGCGCGAACGCGACGGAGTCGGAGGAATCGAGCGGCGCGACCGAACCGGCGGCTGACGGCCCGGGCGACGCGGCCGAACCGAGCGGCGCAGACGGGGCGGACGGTCCGGGCGGCCCGGCGGCCGACGCCAGCGACCTCGACGCCGAGGACCTCGTGTTGGGGTACCCGACGGCGCCCGAGCCGGTGATCGACGGCGAGTCGATCGCCGCCGAGCCGGGCGCGGTGACGGCGCTCGTCGGGCCGAACGGCTCCGGGAAGAGCACCCTGCTGAAGGGGCTCGCCGACCAGATCGAACCCGAGGACGGCTCGGTGCTGCTCGACGGGCGCGACGTTCACTCGATGGACACGAAGGCGCTCGCGAAGCGGCTCGGCCTGCTCTCGCAGGAGAGTACGTCGCCGGACAGCATCACCGTCGAGGACCTCGTGTACCACGGCCGCTACCCGCACCGTGGGTTCTTCGAGCGGACGACCGCCGAGGACGCCCGGGCGGTCGAGCGCGCGATCGATCTGGCGGGCTGCGGTCACCTGCGCGACCGCGAGGTCGGGAGCCTCAGCGGCGGGCAGAAGCAGCTGGCGTGGATCGCGATGGTCTTAGCGCAGGACACGGACGTGCTCCTCTTAGACGAGCCGACGACGTTCCTCGACCTCCACCACCAGATGGAGGTGACCGAGATCATCGAGACGCTCCGCGACGAGAGCGAGGTCACCGTCGTCGTGGTCCTCCACGACATCGAGCAGGCCGCGCGGCTCGCCGACCGCGTGGTCGCGCTCGCGGACGGCGAGGTCCGGGCCCGCGGCCCGCCCGAGGAGGTCGTCACCGAGGAGCTGCTCTCCGAGGTGTTCCGCGTCGACGCCGACGTCGTCGCCACCGACCGCGGCCCGCGGGTCACGCCGATCCGCGCGCGCCACGAGGAGTGACCGGCCCCCGGGGGCCGGCGTGTCAATTAATTTTAGGCTGACCTAAAGATCGGAACGATTAACTTGTTTTAGGGAGGCCTAAAAGTATGCCCAGCAAGGACGCGGTACCCGAGGAATCGACCCGCAGAGCGTTCGCGAAGTACGGCGGTACGGTCGCTCTCGGCGGCCTGCTCGCCGGGTGTACCGGCGGCGACGCGAGGAACGACCCGTCCGGTTCCGACGGCGACGGAGGGAGCTCGACCGACGGCGAGGCCGGCGACTCGGACGCCTCCGCGACGGACGATACCGACGACGGGAGCTACACGGCGTCCATCTCGCCCGTGGGCGAGGTGACGTTCGAGTCGCCCCCCGAGACGGTGTTCACCCGGCTCACCCACCACGCGGGGATGGCGTTCGCGCTGGGCCGCGGGGACGACGTCACCGCCCTCCACGCGCCCGACTACTACGACGGCCTCTGGAACCAGTTCGTCGAGCGGCTCCCCGGCGTCTCGCTCGACTGGTCGGGGCTCTACTCCTCGTGGCAGCCCGACAAGGAGCAGCTGTACGCGCTCGACAGCGACCTCCACCTCGCGGACCCGGCGTGGATCACCCGACAGGACGCGTGGAGTCGCGAGGACATCGACGAGATCGCCGAGCGCGTCTCGCCGTGGTTCGGCAACTCGCTCTCCGACCGCCACCAGGAGCCGACGGGCGAGTGGGCCGACGGGTACCAGTACTACGGCCTCTGGGAGCAGTTCGAGATCGTCGCCGACGCGTTCCGGGAGCGCGAGCGCTACGAGGCGCTCGCGACCGTCCGCGAGGACCTCCTCGCGACGATCGAAGAGGGGCTCCCGCCGGAGGCGGAGCGCCCGACCGCGATCATGATCGCCGCCGCCGACATCGAGGAGATCTACGCGTACACGCTGAGCAACCCCGGGTTCCTCACCTCGCACACGCGCCCTCTCGGGCCGCGCGACGCGTTCGAGGGGAGCGTCGAGTCCGGTGCCGTCGTCGACTTCGAGGCGATCCTCGAAGCCGACCCCGACGTCATCCTCTACCTCGGCGGCTTCGAGCCGGGGACCGACATGGCCGGCCGGCGGACCGCCTTCGAGGAGGACCCCGTCGGCTCGAAGGTCGCCGCGGTGAAACACGACCGCGTCCACCCGCAGGGCGCCAGGTATCAGGGACCGATCCTCAACCTCTTCCAGCTGGAGATGACCGCGAAGCAGCTCTACCCGGACGCGTTCGGCGAGTGGCCGCGGTACGAGGAGGGCCCGTACCCGGAGATACCGGCGGCGGAGCGGCTGTTCGACCGGCAGCGGGTCGCGGACGCCATCAACGGGGACCTGTAGATGCGCGCCCGCGAGTGGACCGTCGCGGCGACGTACAGCGACCCGACGGCGTACGGCATCCCGGCGCTGCCGACGTGGCGCGTCGAGCGCGGCGGGACCGACGGGATCGCGTTCGCCGCGACCGACCGCGACGAGCCCTTCATCGCCGCGGAACGGCCGGTCCGGGTACGCCGGTGACGGGAGGTTTCACCGACCGCTCCGGCGGTTCGGGCGGGTTCGGCGGCGCCGACCGCTCGGCTCGCGCCACGGGCGCGACCCGCGACCGGTTCGCCGAGCCACACCCGGGCCCGCAGGAGACGTACCCGAGCCCGGAGGAGTGACCGGCCAGGCAATCAGGAGCGACACGTGATCGGAACCACCCTGCTCGACATCGCGGACCACATCGAATCGCTCGCGAGCGAGGACGGCGAGTTCTCGCTCGTCTGCGCGCGGTACGGCGACCGCCCGGTCCCCGCTGCGGGGCTGCGGTTCGACAGCCGCGAGACCGCCCGCGCGGCGGCCCGGGCGACGGAGCAGTACCGCGACGCGCTCCGCCGGTACGACCCCGAACTCCCCTTCTACGACGTGGTCGTCAGACAGGGGTTCGTGGAGCCGCCCTCGCGGCCGACGGGGCGGGACGACGGAGCGCGGACGTCCGCTCCCGACGACGCCCCGACGCCTGTCCCCGACGATCCCGCGACGTTCGCCCCCGACGACGGCGAGGCGCCGCCCGACGAGCTGACGGATCGGATCGTTGACGGCGCCGCCCACCGCCGACCCGGCGGCGACGACGGGCCGACGGACCGCCGATCCGCGGACGAAGCCGGAGAGCGCGGACCGGCCCGCGACCGCGTCGAGTTCTGTCACGCGACGGCCGCGGCGACGTTCGAGGCGCTCTCCGCCGGCGGCCACGACCGCGTCGAGTCGGCGGTCATGGACGCGTACTTCTCGCTCGCCGAGCGCGTCTCCGACCCCGACGACCTCTGCCTCTGTCTGCTCGAAGCGATGGCGGCCGCCCTCGACCGACACCTCGATCCGACGGCGCAGGCGGCGGTGGTGGCCGACGCCGCCGAGCGCCTCCCCGACCCGCCGGAGCCGTCCGCCGCCGATCCGGTCGGCGCGGCGTTCGACCGCCTCGCGGCCGTCGGCCTCGTCGGGGGCTACGAGCGCGTCGACGACGCGGGACCGGCCTCGAAGGCCGGGGCTCCGGACGACGACGCGACGGTCCGGATCACCGGGTACGCGCTGTCGCCCGCCGACGGACGGGTCGCGACCCTCCCGGCCGCGCTGGAGGTGTGCCGTCGGGACTCGCGCGGGCGGATCGCCGGGATCGCCCTCCTCGCGTCGGCCGGCGACTCGACCGGTTCGGACTGGTGGGTCAGGGTCGATCCGAACGCTCCCTCCCTCGACGGCGGCCCGTCGGCCGCGTCGGTTCCCCCGGAGAACTGACCGCCGCCGTAGCGACGCGTCGCCCGCCGCGCGCCCCGATTCACCGCGACTCGGCGCCCGCGTCGTCGCCTTATTCCGCGTCGGATTCGATCCGGACGAGGTCGGCCTCGACGTCCTCGACGAACGCCCCCTGCCCCCCGACGGTGACCTCGCCGTCGTCCGTCTCGACGACGAGCGAGTGCTCGACCGGGAACTCGTTGTTCGTCGGCTCCACCATCCCCTGTCTCGTCTCGACGACGCGGCCGACGACCTCGGCCGGCTCGTCGCTGTCGGTCCACCGGCCGCCGACGGTCACCCGCGGCGGGTCGCCGGCGCGGAGCCGGAGGGTCGCCTGGAGGACGGTGTGTCTGAAGTCCGTGTACTCGGCCGGGAGCGGCGCCGGGTCGGCGACGGCGACCTCGGTCGCGGCGGGCCAGTAGTTACCGAGGAACGACCCGACGATCACCGGCGCGAGCTGCTCCTGTGCGAACGCGATCGCCTGTCGGTCGGTCGTCGACCGTCGGAGGAGTTCGGGCGGGGAGACGACGCCGGCCGCGGAGTCGACGGTGAGCAGCGTCGGCATCGCCTCGCTCCAGGTCCGGACGACGTTCGCGACGCCCGACAGCGCTGGGTCGTCCGCGTCGAGGTCCGCGGGCGCGTCGGAGACGACGAGTAAGACGAGGACGCCGCGCTCGACCGCGTCGACGAGCCCCTCCTTCACCTCGGGGAGCTGCTCCGCGGTGATCGACAGCGTCACCTCCGAGTCGGCGTCCGAGAGCAGCGACCGGATCCGCTTGATCACGGTGACTCGCGATTTGATCACCTCGAACTGCTCGGCCTGCCGCTCCACCCGGGAGTACCGCTCGGCCAGTCCGGGACGCATCGCGTCCACGTCGGACCGGAGCCGGTCTATCACCTCATCGGGCGGGTTCGCGCGGATCGTCGTCGGCACGACGTGGTCGTTCACCTCGACGAAGCCGCGGTCCGCCAGCGACTCGCTCACGCTGTAGACGTACCGCTTCGAGACGCCCGCCGCGTCGGCGACGGTGCTCGCCTTCGCCTCGCCGTGTTCGAGCAGACTGAGATAGGTGTCGACCTCCTTGTCCGAGAGCCCGAAGCGACGGAGGAGGTCGGTCAGCGTCCGGTCGTCCATACGAACGCCTCTCCCGAGCGACACTTATAAGAGTCGGTCCCGGGCGTCCTCGCCGCCCCGCGACCGGCCGGCGACATCCGGGCCGTCACCGTAGCGGGGCGACGGCGTCGACCACCTATCGGAGTACTGCGACGGCGTCGACCGCGACCCGGGCCCCGCCCTCGCCGTCGTCCTCGACCGCGCTCTCGTCGCCCGCGAACAGATCGGACTCGACCGCCTCGGGCGCGGCGACGGTCGCCGACGTCTCGGCGAAGTTGACGACGACGAGGAGCGGGTCGTCGGCTCCGTCTCCCTCGGGCGGCGTCCGCTCGTAGGCGACCACGCGCTCGGCGTCGCCGTCGACGACGCGGACGTCGGCCGCGCGGCCGTCGAACGCCACCTCCCCCTGGCGGAGGAGCGGTTCGTCCTCGCGCAGCGCGGCCAACTCGCGGTGGAACTCGGTGAGGCCGTTGTCGCCGTCGTGCCACCGGATCGGACCGCGGTACGTCTCGTTGCCGCGCTCCTGGCCGGCGTAGATCATCGGCGCGCCCGGCAGCGTGAACGTCACGGCCGCGGCGGCGCGCAGCGCGTCTCTCCCGTACTCAGCGAGGTACCGGTCCTCGTCGTGGTTCTCGACGTAACGCATCTGCGCGCCGGGGTCGTCGAAGCCGAGCCACTCGCCGCGCGCGAGCGCGGTCTCGACCGCGTCGGCCGGCTCGTCGCCGCGACCGACCGCGCGGAGCGTCTCGTACAGCGAGGTGTCGTAGTGGCGGTGGAACTCCCCCTCGCCGTAGAACGGGTCGTGGGGAATGGTCTCGTCCAGGAGGAGCACGTCGTCCGGGACGCGGTCGGCGACCTCCTTCCAGAACCCGTGCGGGACGCCCCACGCCACGTCCGCGCGGAAGCCGTCGACGACGCCGGCCCACTCGTCGACGACGTCGAGCAGCCACTCGCGGACCGCCGGGCTGTCGTAGTTGAGGTTCGGGATGCGACCCCACTCGAAGTAGTAGTCCGGCACGTCGCCGTCGCCGAGTTCGGCCCAGTCGATCCCGGTCACGTCGGCGGCCCCGTCGGTCCGGCGGTAGTGGTCGGCGTACGCGTCGACGCCGGCCGAGTGGAGCTGGAACGCGGGGTGGTCGCGAGAGGTGTGGTTGATCACGAGGTCGAAGACGACGTAGATTCCGGCGTCGTGGCAGGCGTCGACCAAGGACTCGAACGCCTCGCGGGAGCCGAGGTCCGCGGCGGTGTCGTAGTAGTCGGTGACGTGGTAGCCGTGGTCCGTCGGCGACGCGAGGACGGGAGTGAGCCAGAGCGCGTCGACGCCGAGATGTTCGAGGTACTCGACCCGTCGCTCGATCTCCGCGAACGTCGTCGGGAGCGTGTCGCCCGCGAACGACCGGACGAACACCTCGTAGATCGTCGGCGACTCCGCCCACTCGGGGGTCGGGTTCGGATCGCTCACCTCGACCGACTCACTCGCGTCCCCGTTCGTCTCGATCCGCACCGTCTCCCCGGCCCCGTACCGGTCGCCGTGCGGGACCGCGCGGATCCGGACCGAGTCCGGGAGGTCGTCGAGCGGGACCGAGAGCGTCCGCCCGTCCGCCCGCGACTCGATCGCCGCGACCGTCTCCGGGTCGGCGTCGCGGTCGTCGACGAGGAACGTCGCGTCGAGCGCGTCCGGGTCGCCGCCCCGCTCGACCTCGTCGACCGCGGGCGCGGGCTCGACCCCGGCGGTCAGGCGGAGCCGGTCGCGCCCCGTCGGGTCGTCGCGCCCCGCCGAATCGTCACCCGCCGCCGAGTCGCCGCCTTCGACGACCGTCGCGTCCAGCGAGAGCCGCGGTCGGCCGGGACCGGGCACCTCGCACTCTCCGTGGAACGCCGCCGAGCGGTCGCCGTTCGGGACGAAGCCGTAGCCGTGTCGCCCCGGCAGGACGCGGACCGAGGCGACCCACTCGTCGCCGTCGCGCTCGGCGCGGTCGAGCGCGAGCCGGTTCTCGTTGTGGGGCCAGAGCAGCGAGACGGTGTCGACCTCGTCGTCGTCCACCGGGAGGTCGGCCGCCGGGACGCGGATCGCCGCATCGCGCCGCTCGTCGGGGAAGGCCCTGACGCGCTGGCGGTGGACGCCGTCGGGCGCGTCGAGCGCGAGGGCGTAGGTCCCGGGGGCGTCGGGAACGAGGTGAACGACCGGGTCGTCGTCGCGGTCCGTCTCGCCCGCGCGCAGGACCGCAGACGAGGGGCTCGGGGTCGACGGCCCTTCGCCTCCGACCGCGGTCGCCGGACTCGGCGGCCCGGCCGCGTCCGGGTCCGGACCGTCCCCGGTCGCGAGGGCGCTGTCGGCCGGCGCGTCGCGGACGGTCCACCGGTAGGTCCCGTCGGGATCGGGGATTCGCGGCGACAGCTCCACGGACTCGCCGACGCTCGTCGTTCGCGGGGGGCCGGGTTCGTACACGCACGTCACTCGGCGCGCCGCGGTTTGAGGGTTTCCGTTCGACAAACGAACGAACAATAATTACACCAAAGGTTCATGTCGGGCGCCGGCGTGTGTTCGCGTAATGCAGCTCCGCGACGCGCTCGACGACTACAAGCGCCACGCCGGCGAGGGAACGCGTTTCCCCGGCGAGCGGCGCACCGTCACCGGTCGGTTCTCGGGTGGAGACGGGCGGCTCGTCCACGTCGGCGGCGACGGCGAACTCCGCGACTTCGGCTACCCGCTCACCGGTCGGACCGGGCTCGTCCGGTCGCGGATCGGCCTCGCCGTCGGCGACGAGGTCGCCTGGCTCGACGAGGCCGACACGACCCAGCGGTACGTCGGCGACGCCGCGCTCGTCGAGACGGTCCACGAGACGGCCCGCGCGACGGTGACCCGCCACGACGTCACGCTCGGCGACGCGCACCTCACCCGGGCGTCGGTCGAGTTCGACGACGCTGACGCGGGCAGCGCCGGCTCGAACGATGCCGCCGACCCCGCGGACGCCTCGCTCGTCGTCTACGCCCGCTTCGCGCCCGACGGCCGCGACGACCGGGTGGGGCAGCTCCGATACGACGACGCCGTCGAGGTGTTCCACGCCGACGAGCACGACTTCCTCGCGAGCGCGACCGGCTTCGCGGACCTCCGCGGCCAGCTCCCGGCGACGTTCCCCGAGCTGCTCGACGACGACCCCACCGACCTCCCGCGGGCCCGCGACGGCGACCGCTACGAGGAGGAGCGCCTCTCCGGCGAGGTGATCGCCGACGTGCCGTTCGACGACGGGGTCGCGACGGTCGCCACGCTCCTGGCGGACCGCGCGGAGACCGACCGCGAGGCGGCCCGCGACCGGCTCGACGCGCTCTTCTCCGACCTCGACGGCGTCGACGCGCTCGCGGACGCGGCCGCCGACGCGCTCCCGTCGGTGCCCGAGTCCGCGCCTGCCCGCGAGTCGGTGGTCGCGGACCTTCGCGTCCTCTCGCTGCTCTCTGCCCCGTCCGGGCTCCGGATCGCGGGGCCGGACTTCGACCCCTACTACGAGCACTCCGGCGGCTACGGCTACACGTGGTTCCGCGACGACGCGGAGATATCCGGATTCCTGCTCGGCGCCGCCGACGCGCTCGGCCTCGACCTCGGCGACTGGCACGCCCGCTCCGCCCGGATGTACGTCGCCACGCAGCGCCCCGACGGCTCGTGGCCCCACCGGGTGTGGCCCCGCGACGGCGCCCTCGCGCCCGGGTGGGCGAACGCCCGCATCGAGGACGGGCCAGACGTCGACTACCAGGCCGACCAGACCGGCAGCGTCGTCGCGTACCTCGCGCGGGCCCGGGCGGCGGGCGTCGCCGGACCCCGTCCGGCTGCCAGCGGGACGTCGTCCCGCACTGTCGACGTCGAGGGGCTCGACGCCACCCTGGTCGCCGCGCTCGCGGGGCTCGACCGGACGCTCGAACCTGACGGCCGCCCGGTCGTCTGTCAGAACGCGTGGGAGGACTCGGCCGGCCGGTTCACGCACACCGCGGCGACGTTCCTGGAGGCGTACAGCGAGCTCGGCCGTCACGGCGAGGGGCTCGCCGCCGACGCGCTCGACGACCCCGACGCCGTGCCGGGCGCCGCGTCGCTCCCCGACGACCTCGCCGCGCACGCCCGCGACCGGGCCCGCGAGGTGTACGACGCGCTCGACGACCTGTGGCTGCCGGACCGGGGCTGCTACGCGGTCCGCGAGACGCTCGACGGCGGGGTCGACGGTCGGCTCGACTCCGCTACGCTGGCGCTCGCGGCCGCGCACCGCTCGTTCGACGCGCTCGGTGCGGACGCCGGCAATGGGAGAAGCGAAGCCGGCGCGGTCGACGAGGAGCGCCTCGACCGGTTGGTCTCGCACGTCGAGACGGTCGTCGACGGGCTCTCCCACGAGAGCGACGCGATCGCCGGGCTGATCCGCTACGAGGGCGACGGCTGGCGGCGGGCGGACCAGGAGTCGGAGAAGGTGTGGACCGTCTCGACCGCGTGGGGCGCGAACGCCTGCGCGGAGCTCGCCGCCTTGCTCGCGGCGCGCGACGACCCGCGCGCCGCCGAGATGGCGGCCCGGGCCCGCGACCTGCTCGCGCACGTCTCGCCCGGCGGCTCCCTGTGCGAGCCGACGACGTACCTCCCCGAGCAGTTCTTCGACGACGGGACGCCCGACAGCGCGACCCCGCTCGGCTGGCCGCACGCGATCCGACTGGCGACGGTCGCGCTGCTCGACGAGGTGCTCTCGCAGTTCGCCGACCGCGCCCCCGCGGACGACGACTGACCGGACCTCGGCGACTATTTATTAACGACCGCGGTGCGGTCGGCGCGTGCCGACGAGCGCCCGAAGGGCGCGAGTCGCACGCGCGAGGGACGCGGCGACCGAAGCGAAGCGAGGGAGCCGCGAGGCTGGGGAGGTGTGAGGTGCGGTGCTGTGCGGTGCGGGGTGGGACTCAAAGGGGCAGCCGCGAGGACGACGGCGCGCGACGTAAGCACCGAAAGGAGCGAGTGAAACGAGCGACTGAGGAGCGCAGCGAGCGCACCGAGTCCTCGCGGCTGGGGCTTTGGGGGTGTTCTCCGCGGCAGCAGCCACGTATCGCCGAGCGGCTGGGGCTTTGGGGGTGTTCTCCGCGGCAGCAGCCACGTATCGCCGAGCGGCTGGGGCTTTGG
>NZ_SGTU01000016.1:24267-24360 GCF_005435195.1 Halorubrum sp. SP3
TTGGGGGTGTTCTCCGCGGCAGCAGCCACGTATCGCCGAGCGGCTGGGGCTTTGGAGGTGTTCTCCGCGGCAGCAGCCACGTATCGCCGAGCG
>NZ_SGTU01000016.1:24370-38130 GCF_005435195.1 Halorubrum sp. SP3
AGCGGCTGGGGCTTTGGAGGTGTTCTCCGCGGCAGCAGCCACGTATCGCCGAGCGGCTGGGGCTTTGGAGGTGTTCTCCGCGGCAGCAGCCACGTATCGCCGAGCGACTGGGGCTTTGGAGATGTTCTCCGCCGCTCCGCTCACGACGATTTATAGACAACCAGCAAAACCACAGCGAACCCGATCTTATCGCCACTCGTCGCGGGGCACGCAGTCCTCCTCCCGGACCGTCACCCAGCGGGTGGTCCGCTCGTCCGGGTCGACGTCCCGCTCGAAGAACGTCACCTCACCGCCGCCGTCGCCGTCGGTCCGTTTACAGACGAGCTCGGGCGACCCGTCGCGAACACGCGCGGATGACGTGGACGTGGACATACGTCACGCTTCGCGCTCGGTCGGATAATAACTGTTGGTTTCGGTCGCGTAAAAATAAAAACTACACCGGTAGTTAACGCCGAACCGCCACCCCGCGCTCAGCGTCGCACCGGGACGCCGCGCTCGTCGAGGTACGCCTTCGTCTCCTCGATGGAGTAGTCGCCGAAGTGGAAGATGGAGGCCGCGAGCCCCGCGTCGGCGTTCGCCTCGGTGAACACCTCGTACATGTCCTCGGGGCCCCCGCAGCCGGAGGAGGCGATGAGAGGCGTCGAGACCGCCTCGCCCACCGCTTTCATCAGCGGGACGTCGTAGCCGTCCTTCGTCCCGTCCTTGTCGATGGAGTTGACGAACAGCTCGCCCGCGCCGCGCTCCTCGGCCTCCGTCGCCCACGAGACGGCGTCGATACCGGTGCCCTCGCGGCCGCCCTTCTTCGTACACTCGAACCACACCGTCTCGCCGTCGTCGTCCTCGTAGAAGTGGTCGCCCGCGTCGTCGTACCGGCGACGCGCGTCGATCGAGATGACGATGCACTGGCTGCCGAACGCGGCCGCGCCCTCGTCGATCAACTCCGGACGCTCCAGGGCGCCGGTCGTGATCGACACCTTGTCCGCGCCCGCTCGCAGCGTCTCCTTGATGTCGGCCTTGGTACGGATGCCGCCGCCGACCGTGAGCGGAATGAAACACTCGTCGGCGACCGCGTTGACCACGTCGAGCATCGTCTCGCGCCCGTCGGCGCTGGCGGTGATGTCGAGGAAGACGAACTCGTCGGCGCCCGCCGCGTTGTACTTCTTCGCCAACTCGACGGGGTCGCCGGTGTACTCCAGGTTCTCGAAGTTGACGCCGGTGTACACCGCGGCGTCGCCGTCGTCGTCGAGGTCGACGTCGATACAGGGGATGATGCGCTTCGTGAGTCCCATTCGTTGTCGGAGCGTTGGCCGCGCCCTCGGTTAAAAGGCGCGGGGCTCACTCGGCGTCGTCGGCCGCCCCGGCCTCCCCGTCGCGGTCCGCTCCGCTCCCCTCGTCGCGGTCCGCCGCTTCCCGTCGGTCGTACTTCGCGACGGCGCGGTCCGCGCGCGTCGAGATCCCGTTCGGGTTCCGCGCGGGGCTCCGGTCCCGCCGCCGCGCGACGAGCCCGTCGGAGGTCCCGCCGGTGAGCCCGAGCAGTACGTCGCGGCCCGTCGCGGCCCACCGCGTGGGCGTCGACTCGCCGCGGACCACGTCCCTCGCCGCGCCGAGCGCGTCTCCGACGGCGTGCGATCCCGTCCGGAGGAGGACGGTCGGCCGCACGCCGTAGTTCTTCAGCAGGCGGTAGGCGAGGCCGCGGTACTTCCAGCCCCACTCGTGGGCGCTGCGCCCGCCGTCCGCGGCGGTCGGGGTCGGGAGCTCCCTCCGTGCGGCCATCGCCGGCCGCCACGTCACCTCGCGGTCCACGCGCGCGAGCCGGTGGGCCGCGTCGCGCGCGCCGCCGACTCGGAGGTACTCGTCGAAGCCGTCGAGGTCCCGCAAGGCGTCCCGTCGGAAGGCGACGTTGCCGCCCTCGAAGTAGGTGACCGCTCGCCCGGCGATCCGCCTGCGTTCCGGCGTGTTCTGGCCGTCGACGGCCGCCTCGTCCGGGCGTTTCGAATCCGTGCCCTCCGCGGGATCGGCGTCGGCGGCGGTTTCGCTCCGCGGTATCGCCGTTACCGGTCCCGAGACCACGGGCGCCGCGTCGAGACCGGCGCTGACCGCGTCGCGCCACCCCGGCTCGACCCGGTTGTCGTAGTCCACCAGCGCGACCGCGTCGCCCGTCGCCACCTCGACGCCGGCGTTGCGGGCGACGTTCACCGTGCGGTCGGAGATCTCGACCAACACGTCGACGTCGTCGCGGCCGCGAACCATGCCGGTCGTGCCGTCGGCCGAGGGGCCGTTGACGACGATCACCTCGGCGTCGGGGGCGTTAGCCGCCAGCGCGTCGAGGCAGGCGGCCAACCGATCCCGACCGTTGAGCGTCGGGACGACGACCGAGAGCTCCATACGCTCCGCTATCGGGCCGAGAAGGTAAAAAGGACCGCGTGTGCGCCCGGCCGACTCACGTCCTCGCGGGCCGGGCGCGTTCGGACGGCGAGAGGACCGTTCAGACCGTCAGGTAGTACACCTGCTTGCGCGCGTCCTTGAAGCTGTACCGCGAGTCGACGAGGCCCTCCTCCTCGAGGCGGTTGAGCGCGTAGCGGACGGTGCGGTCGGGAAGCAGCGACTCCTCGGCGAGGCCGCCCTGCGAGAGGGGGGAGTCTCCCTCCAGTACCTTCGCAACGAGCTTGGCGCTCGGGGGTAGCTCGCGCAGGCGGTCGCGATACTCGGACTCCGACAGGCGGTCTTGGTCAGCGGTCTCCGCGGGACTGGTACTCATGTCTCACACGAATTCCGCGAGTAGTGGTAAAGGTTGGCTACATATAGGGGAATCTGCCTGTGATAATATAATGTGTTAATATTACTTTTCAGCCGACCGTTCCGAGTGATCCATCCGGCACGTTTTCCGCCGGGCGTCCGTACCCGCTCGCGTGATTCCCGAGTCTCACGTCGACATCCTCGAAGCCGAGTCGTACGCGCACTTCGCGACGGTCGGGCCGGACGGCCTCCCCCACGTCACGCCGGTGTGGGTCGACCACGAGGACCGCGAGTACGTCCTCGTCAACACCGCTCGCGGGCGACGGAAGGAGCGAAACGTCCGCGAGAACCCGAAGGTCGGCGTCAGCGTTCTCGACCCCGACGACCCGTATCGATACGTCTCTGTCCGCGGCGAGGCCGAACTGACCGAGGCGGGCGCCCGCGAGCACATCGACGAACTCGCCCGCCGGTACTTCGGCGTCGACGAGTACCCGCACCACGACGAGGAGGAGGGCGCTCGGGTGATCGTCAAGGTGCCGGCCGAGAACGTCGCCACCAGCGGGTGACCGAACTCGCCGCGGGAGCCTCCCGACCGCCCTAACCGAGGGCCGCCGCCGGGCCGCTTCCAGTACGGTTTTGTCGGTCCGGCGTTCATCACGGACAACGTGAAGGGACAGGACTGGTACCAAGCCGACGAGGTCGCCGAGGAGTACGACGACGTCCGGTTTTCCGGCGGCGGACAGCTCATCGATCGCCGGGAGAAGGAGGCCGTCCTCGCCGCGCTGGGCCCGATCGACCCGGGCCACCGCGTGCTCGAGGTCGCCTGCGGTACCGGCCGGTTCACGACGATGCTCGCCGACCGGGGCGCCGACATCGTCGCGCTCGACGTCTCCCGCGAGATGCTCGAACAGGCCCGCGCGAAGGTCACCGCCGCCGGTCACGCCGACGCCGTCGAGTTCCTCCGCGGCGACGCCTCGCGGCTCCCGTTCCCCGACGACCACTTCGACACGGTCGTCGCGATGCGCTTTTTCCACCTCATGGACGACCCGGTGCCGTTCGCGAAGGAGCTCCGCCGGGTCAGCCGCGGTCAGGTGTTCTTCGACACGTTCAACGGGCGCAGCCTGCGGACGCTGTACACCTGGCTCCTCCCGATGGGCTCGCGGCTCTACTCCGAGCGGGAGGTCGCGGCCATGCTCGGTGAGGCGGGGCTCACGCTCGCGAACGAGGAGCACGACTTCGTGTTACCGTACGGCTTCTACCGCGAGCTCCCGGGCCCCGTCGCGAAGCCGTTTCGGGCGCTCGACGAGCTCGCGGGCGATACGATCCCCGGCGACTACGTCGCCTCGGTGTCGTACTGGGACGCCCGAGTGCCGGACGAAGGGTGAGCGCGGGGCGAGTCCTCCGGCTTCAGCCGGCCTCTTCGACGACTTCCCCGACGGCGAAGTTGGACTTCACCTCGGTCACTTCGATCTTCACGCGTTCGCCCACCTCGGTGTCGGGGACGATGATCACGTAGCCGCGTTCGACGCGAGCGATCCCGTCGCCCTGCTTGCCGAGGTCTTCGATCTCGACGTATCGCATCTCGCCCGGTTCAACCGGGGGTTGCGGCCCGTCATCGCTCCGCGAGGCGGACGCGTCGGCGTCGGCCGTCGCCGCCGAAGAGCCGTCGCGGGCGACGAGCGCGACGCGGTACGTCTCGCCCGGCTCCAGCGATCCGGTGTCGATCTCTCGGCTGGGCACGTCGACGACGTACTCGCCGTCGGCGGTCTCGCGGACTTCCGCGCTGAACAGACAGAGGAGCTTCTCGGAGATTTCCATAGTAGACTCCATCGGACTCTCGTGACGGGTCTGTATAGTTGTACCGCCGACACAGTTAGGATTCGGTCGCCCGCGAGCGGTCAGCGGGGACCAACGCCTTTGTCGTCGCCGTCCGAAGGCCGACCGTGACACTCCTGGATCTCCCTCACACCGCCGTCTCGCCGCCGATCGTGACCCCGTTCGCCGCCGCCGACCGCGACGTCGACACCGCCGCCCTCGCGAGCCACGTCGACGCGCTCGTCGAGGCCGGGATCGACGGAGTCGTCCCCTGCGGGACGACCGGCGAGTTCGCCAGTCTCACCGACGACGAGCGCCGGACCGTGATCGAGACCGTCGTCGACGCGGCCGACGGGCGGGCGCCCGTGATCGCCGGCGCGGCCGACACCGCCGTCTCGCGGGTGCGCGAGCACCTGTCCGACGCCGCGGCGGCCGGGGCGGACGCCGGGCTCGTCACGCTCCCGTACTACCACGCGTCGACGGGGCCGGAGGGGCAGCGGGCGTTCCTCGAGGCCGTCGTCGACGACGCCCCGCTCCCGGTCCTCCTGTACGACATCCCGGCGACTGTCGGGGAGTCCATCGACGTCGACGTGCTCGCCGACCTGGCGACCCGCGAGTCGGTCGTCGGGGTGAAAGACACGACCGGCGACCTCACCGGTCTCGAGGCGAAGATCAGCGGGACGCCCGACTCGTTCGCCGTCTTCCAGGGCGTCGACGCACAGCTCTACCCGAGCGCGAGCCTCGGCGTCGACGGCGGGATCCACGCTCTCTCGCAGGCGGTCCCGGAGGTCTTCGTCGCGCTCACCGAGGCGATCCGCGACGGCGGCGACGACCGGGCGCTGTCGCTCCACCGCCGCGCGGTCGCGCCGCTGTTCGCTCGCTGTGCCGACCACGGCTTCGCGCCCGCGACGAAGGTCGCGGCCGCCCACCGCGGGTTCATCCCCGACCCGGCCGTGCGCCCGCCGCTCGCGCTCCCGGACGAGGCCGCGCGCGAGGAAATTCGCGCCGACGTGGACGCCGCGCTCGACGCCGTCTGACTCCCCCAAAAGCCCGGAAGCGACCGCTACCCTTCGCGGATAGGGGTCCCGTCGGCCCCCTTCGGCCCCTCGGAGTCGAAGACGACGACGTCGCCGTCGGCCCGCTCGCGCGCGTCGGGATCGTAGCCGTCTCGGACGCCGATCGCCTCCGCCAGTTCCCGCACCGCGCGCTCCTTCAGCGCGGCGGCCAGCTCCTCGGCGTCCTCGCGGGAGATGTCGCGGCCGAGCCCCTCGCACTCGTGGGCGCGGACGACGCCCGCCTCGTCGACCGCCTCGCCCATCGGCTGGCTCGTCCCCTCCAAGGCGACGCTGAACGGGTACGTCCGGCAGATGAGCGGGCGCGCGTCGTGGACGGTGCAGGCGCCCTCCCCGTCCGACTCCTCGTAGAAGGCGCAGTCGCCGCAGTCGTCGGTCGCGAGCGCCCACTCGAACGTCTCCCCCGTCGGCTCTCCGTCTCCGTCCGCGTCGAGGCCGAACGGCATCGGCCGGGCCACGTCGCGCCAGTCGTACGCCTCGTCGAACTCCGCCTCGGCGGCGTCGGCGACGCGCCGGACCTCGTCCGGAAAGACCGTCGCGGTGTGGGGTTCGCGGTCGGCGTCGCCGTCCGCGCCGCCGTGGCACTCCGCGTCGGTCCCGGCGCTCTCCTCCCCGTCGTCCGCTCCCGCTCCCGCCGGCGCCCCGCCCGGCTCGTCGGGGGCGTACCCGGTACAGCAGCCGCCGCAGCGCGTGCACTCGAAGCCGATGGACTCGATGGCGTCCGCGAGGTCCGCGACGTCGAGGTCGCGGGCGGCGTCGAGTTCGGCTTCGAGCGATTCCATGCGACCCGGTTGCGGCGCGACGCGGTTAACGTCGTCTCTTCGAGTGACGCCCGCTTCGTTCGGCTGGCGCCGCCCGGGCGAAGGAGCGAAGTGCGCCCGCCGCCTACCGACCCGGCGTGAAGGAGTACGAGCGGAAACAGCTCTTAGAGCGGGTCAACCGAGAGTCCTCGACGGTCGGCGTCGACATCCCGGAGTCGATCGAGATCCAGGGCGAGGAGATAGATCTCCGGTCGTTCGTCTTCGAGATCAAGCGGCGCGACTCGGTCCCGCCCGGCGAGCGCGACCGCGTCGAGCGCGCGAAGCGGAACCTCCGCCGCGAGCGGCTCGACCGGCTCGAACCCATCGAGGAGAACGAGGTGAGCCGCGAGGAGGGCGAGGAGCTGGCGTCGTCGATCATCGGCATCGACCGCGCGCTGGAGGCGCTGGAGGGGCTCGACGCGCCCGACCCGGAGACCGAGGCGAAGCGACAGGAGGCCGCCGACCGGAAACGCTGGATGAACTTCCTGAAGAAGGCGCTCGGCCGCGACGACGCGAGCGGCGGCGGCGGGCGGACGCGATTCTGACCGGTCGCGGTTCGGTCGCGGTCGCGGTTCGGTCGCGTTCGCGGCAGTCAGCCGCGTCCGGAGATGCCCGCGCGGCTCAGTTCCCGGTGAAGTCGATCCGCGAGCCGCCGCCGTCGTCCTTGTCGGCGGCGGGGCCGAGCCGGACGAACTCGTAGGCGTCGTCGTCGAGGTACACCGCGTCGCCCGTCACCGCGACGGCGACCGATTCGAGGACGGCGCCCTCACAGGGGCCGAAGTTGCAGTAGCCGCCGTCGGCCTCGAACGTCGCGCCGTGCTTCTGACAGAACACCTCCCCGTCGCGCACGAACGCGCCGTCGTCCTTGTCGAGGCGGATGTCCGTCCAGTGCTGACAGTAGTTGCGGAACGCGCGGACCTCGCCGGCGGCCCGCGTGAGTATCGCCTCGACCTCCGGGGCACCGTCCTCGCTCGCCCCGATGTCGCCCTCGCCCTCGTCGACCGCGTCGGGATCGACCGGGCGCAGCGTCGCGAGCAGCGTGCTCTCTTCCGGAACCTCCTCGACGCCGGCGATCCGGCGGTGCTCGTCCATGCCCGTCCGAGGCCGGCGACCGGCTTGAACGTTGTGCGTTCCGGGGTCGGGCGCCGTCCGTTCCGGGGTCGGGCGCCGTCTGTTCCGGAGTCGGGCCGTCTCCGCGTCGGCGCGACGCCGAGTCGGGCGCCCGGCTCAGGCCCCGAGCCACTCGTCGTCGCGGACCTCGTAGCCGTGCTCCCGACAGTGCTTCGCCGCCCGTCGGCGCACGTCCCGCGACCCGGGGACCGACTCCCCCTCCGCGATCCGGTCGACGACCCAGTCGGCGACCGCGCGGACGCCCTCCTCGTCGTCGAGTTCGTTGACGTCGCTCAGCGCTCTGAAGGTCCGTTCGAACGCCTCGTGTTGCGACCGACCGAAGTCGGCGTTCTCGAGCGCGGCCGCCGCCTCCACCACCCGCTTCATCGCGGCCGCGACCGCCGGTCGCCGCACCCGCTCGCGGACCGTGGCCGGCGTGTCGAACGCCTCCAGGTCCGCGTCGGGGACCAGGTCAGCGACGGTGTACACGCGGGAGTCCGTCTCGAGTTCCCGCTTCCCGACCGCGGCGACGATCTCGCGGCCCGTCGCCGGGAAAGTCAGCGGCTCGAGCGCCCCTTCGAGCGCCTCGGCCGCCGCGTCGTCGATCGGCGGCTCGGCCTCGTCGCCGCGTTCTAACTCGGCCTCGACGTCGCGCTCGCGCCGTCGTCGGTCGTCGTCCGCGGCCTGTCTCTCTCGTCCGTTCTCGTCGTCTGCCATCCGTCATCTACGGTCCCCGGCGGCATAACGGCGTGGTCGAAATGCGGCGCGGAACGCTTCTGCGGGCCGAAATTCGGTTACAGCCGCTCGCCGTCGTAGCCCGCCTCCTCGATCCGCCGGTCGAACAGCCGCGAGAGGAGGGTCGTGAGCGGCCCGGCGACTCCCTCGCCGTCGCCGTCGACCGCGATGCCGTCGACGGTCGCCACCGGTCGGACCTCCCACGTCGAGTTCGTGAGGAAGACCTCGTCGGCCTCGCGGACCGCGTCCGGCGCGTACGTCCCCTCCTCGACGGGGATCCCCTCCGACTCCGCGAGATCGATCACGGTCGCCCTGGTGACGCCGGGGAGGATCGGCCCGTCGAGCGAGGGGGTCTTGAGGGCGGTGCCGTCGACGAAGAAGAGGTTCGAGGTCGCCCCCTCGGCGACGTGGCCGTCCGGGTCGAGCAGCAGCGCCTCGTCGGCGCCGGTGACCCGGAGCTCGAGCCGGGCGAGGATTCCGTTGAGGTAGTTGTGGGTCTTCGCCGCGGCCGGTATCGCTCGGTCCGCGACCTTGCGCGTCTTCGTCGTCTGGAGCGCGGCCGGGCCATCGTGGACCGGGTCGCTCCCGACGCCGCCGCGCGCGAGCGGCTTCGCGATCACGACCACGGTCGGGTCGACCTCGGGGTTCGGGTCGAGCGTGCCGGGCTGGACCCCCCGCGAGATCGAGAGCTTGACGTACGCGTCCGCGAGGTCGTTCGCGGCCAGCGTCTCGTCGACACGCCGCTTCAGCTCCGCGTCGTCGATCCCGTGGTCGAGCGCGAGCGTCTCGCAGGTGTCCGCGAGCCGGTCGGCGTGCGCGTCCCACCGGAAGAGGTCCCTGCCGTACGCGCGCATCGTCTCGAAGGCGGCGTCGCCGTAGGCGAACCCGCGGTCCTCCACCGAGACGGTCGCCTCGGCGGCCGGGACGAGGTCGCCGTCGACGTGGTACAGGCGGTCCGCGTCGCCGCTCGCCTCGGACCGCTCGGTGGGATCACTCACGGTCCTCGCACGCCTCCACGAAGTTCCGCACCATGCGCTTCCCGCGCGGCGTGAGGATGCTCTCCGGGTGGAACTGGACGCCGACGTGCGGCTTCTCGCGATGGCGCACGCCCATCACGACCTCGCGCTCCTCGTCCGTGCGCGCGGTCTCGACCAGCTCGTCCGGGAGGTCCTCGCGCTCGACGCACAGCGAGTGGTAGCGCCCGACCCGGAGCCGGTCGGGGAGGCCGGCGAAGACGCCCTCGCCGTCGTGGGCGATCGTCGAGGGCTTCCCGTGGACGACCTCGGGCGCGTGGCCGACGCGGCTCCCGCGGCTCGCGCACAGCGCCTGGTGGCCGAGACAGACGCCGAACACGGGCCGATCGAGTTCGAAGACCGCGGTCGATATCCCGGCGTCGGCCGGGGTGCCCGGCCCGGGCGAGACGACGACGCCGTCCGGGTCGAGCGCGCGGATCCCCGCGAGGTCGACCGCGTCGTTCCGCCGGACCGTCACCGCGCCGGCGACCTCGCCGACGTACTGGACGAGGTTGTACGCGAACGAGTCGTAGTTGTCGACGACGAGGACCCGCGCGTCGGACTTGCCCGCGCCCGGGCGCCAGCCGCGTTTCGTCGTCTCGGCCCCCGACCCGGTCATCGCTCCACCGCCTCCTCAGCGGATTCGCCCTCGGCCTCGACCGCCATCCCGCCGGCGGCGAGCGCCTCGTCGACCGCGCTCACCAGGGCTCGCGCCTTCGCGAGCGTCTCCTCGTACTCGGCGTCCGGGTCGGAGTCGTGGACGATCCCGGCCCCGACCCGGAGGTGGTACTCGGCGGCGTGACGGACGAGCGTCCGGATGACGATGTTCAGCGTCGCGCGCCCGTCGAACCCGGTGGCGAACATCGACCCGGTGTACGGCCCGCGGCGCGTCGGCTCCAGCTCGTCGATTATCTCCATCGTCCGCGGCTTGGGCGCGCCCGTGACGGTCCCCCCGGGGAAGCAGGCCGCGACCGCGTCCGCGAACCCGACGTCGGGCCGCGCCTCGCCCTCGATCAGGCTCACGAGGTGCATCACCTCGCTGTAGCGGTCGACGCGGCGGTACTCGCTCACGTCGACGGTGCCGAACCGCGACACCTTCCCGAGGTCGTTGCGCTCTAAGTCGACTAACATCGCGTGTTCGGCGCGCTCCTTCTCGTCGCCGGTCAGTTCGGTCTCCAGCGCCGCGTCGTCCGCCGCGGAGGCGCCCCGCGGCCGCGTCCCCGCGATGGGCTCCGTCACGAGACGCGCGCCGCGCTCGGGGTCGTCGGTCGGCTCGCGTTCCAAGAGGAGCTCCGGGCTCGCGCTCACGAGGTCGACGCCGCTCGGACGGTCCCCACCGTTCCCCTCGGTCCCGCCGAACTCGATCAGCCCCGAGTACGGAGCGGGGTTCACCGCCCGGAGCGCGTCGTACGCCCCGACCGGGTGGACCGCGGCCGGCGCCGTCAGCCGTTGGGAGACGTTCGCCTGGAACGTGTCGCCCTCGCGAACGTGCCTTTTGACCCGCCGCACCGCGTCGGCGTACCCCCCTCGACCCACGTCGCTCTCGAAGGTCGCGCGCTCGGCGCCCGGGTCCGGCGCCGGCTCAGCGGCCGGATCGCCGGCCTCGATCCGGTCTATCAGCGCCCCCGCCCGATCCGTCCCCTCGTCGAACAGCGCGTCGAGCGCGTCGCGGTCGGCGTCCGGGTCGTCGAGCCCGCCCGGAACGCGGGGACAGGCGGTTACTCGAAGCGGAATCGTCCCACCGGCGCCGTCCGCGCGGACGGGGCATTCCCAGGCCGCGATCCGGTCGAACAGGGCGGCCTGAAGCCGCGGGAGTCCACGGTCGTCGGTCGCCCCGGAACCCTCGGGGGCCGCGGGCGGGAAGTCCTCCAGCTCGCGGGCGGCGTCGTAGGAGAGCCAGCCGAACGCGCCGCACGGGTACGGCACGTCGCAGTCGCCGCGCGCCAGCGTCTCGCCGTCGAGGACCCCCTCCAGCGCCGACAGCGAGGGCGACGGGCGCCGGTAGTCGCCCGTCGGCTCGCCCGCCTCGCCCCGCGCCGGCTCGCCCGTCTCGCCCCGCGCGCCGGCGACGACCGCCTCGCCGGAGACGGTCAGCCGCTCGACCGGGTCGACGCCGAAGTACCCCCACCCGGACTGGCCGCCGGTCGTTTCGTAGAAGACGCCGCCCGGGCCGTCCCGCGCCCGGCGGTAGGCCGCGAAAGGGTCTTCGACGGCGACCCGGAGTTCGACCGGGACCCGCGCGCCGTCCGGCGCCGCGGCGGCGACCGCGCGGAACCGGTCCCGATCGGTGTGTTCCGTTCGACTCATGGGACCCTGTTCGGCGGGGGCGGTGAAACAGTTGCGGTCGCCCGAACGCGGCCCGCCTTCAGAACTCGCTCGCGCGGTCGATCCACGTCGCGGCGCGCTTCTCGCCGACGCTCGTCCCCTCGGCGATCTCGCCGGCGTCCGCGCCGGCGAGCTCGTCTACCGTCTCGATCCCGATCGTCGCGAGCCGCTCCGCGTACGCCGGGCCGATGCCTTTGATCTCCGTGACGCTCGGGCCGCGGTCGTCGCCGTCGACCGCGACGTCGTCCTCCCGCCCGGCCGCGGCCTCCGCCGACTCGGCCGCCTCGTGGTCGTCGGTCGCGTCGGCCCCCTCGTCGACGAGCGACTCGGTCGAGGCGGCGGCCTCCGTCTCCGTGGCGACGGGCTCCTCGCTGGCTTCGGCGCCGCCGTCGGGTCCGTCGTCGTCGTCGATCTCGTCCTCGACCGATTCGTCCGCGACCGGCTCGCCGGTCCCGTCGTCGACGGGGCCGTCGTCGCTCTCCGCGGCCGCCTCGGCGGCGGGTTCCGACTCGCGCTCGACGGTCACTTCGGTCTCGCCGGACTCTCGCCCGCTCGAACCGCTCCCGAACCCGAGTTTCTCTTTGAGCTTCTGGAGTAGGGCCATCGCCGGCGGCTACACGTGCGAGATATTTAAAAACCCTCTCCGGCGCAACCGCTCGCCGCTCCGTCTCGCCTGTTTATAAGTGGGGCCGGGGCGTTCCGGTCGTATGAACGTCGTCAACCCGGTCATGTGGTCGGTCCACGTCGGCTTCGCCGTCCTCTGGGTCGGCAGCGTGCTGTTCGTCACCCTCGCGGTCCTCCCGCCCGCGCTCCGCGGCGATATCGGCGGCGACGCGCTGGGCTCGGTCGTCGGCCGCCTGCGCTGGATCACACGGATCAGCGCGGTCGCGTTCGTCCTCTCGGGCGGGCATATGGCCGGGACGCTGTACACGTTCGAGTCGCTGACGGGCACGCCCCGCGGTCACCTCGTGTTGACGATGCTGGGGCTGTGGTTCGTCGGCACCGGGCTCGTCGAGGTCGGGGGATCGAAGCTGGCCGACGGGCTCGACGTCGGGAAGCTCCGCGAGCCCGCCCGCGACGCCAAGCCGTTCCTCTACGGCGCGTCCGCCGTCTCCATCGGGCTCATCGTCACCGCGGGGCTGCTCGCGAGTCCGGGACTGGTTTAACAACGCTCGGCTCGGGTGATCGCTTTTTAAAACGCCGCTCATTTATAAACAGCTAACAGCAGATCGATGACGAACGGCTCCAAAGCCCCCGTCGCTCGCCTATGAATAACTGACTGAATATCGGCGGCAAACACCTCCAAAGCCCCAGCTGTGAGGCGGGCGCACGCTCGCTGTCGTTCGAGACGCCGAAGGCGTCTCGTGATGACGAGAGAGCTTCGCTCTCTCGAACCACGCTCCTCGGTCGCTCACTCCGTTCGCTCCCTGCGGTGCTTACGTCGTCATCGGAACGCGGAGCGTTCTGATTGGCTCACGAGAGCTCCGCTCTCGTGAACGCCTGCGCCCGCCTCACGGCAGCGTGGCGCGTAGCGCCACGGGCAACCGGCGGCGGAGCCGCCGGTGACTGCCCCTTTGCGTCCCGCCCCGCACAGCACCGCACCTCACGCCTCCCCAGCCTCGTCGGCCGGCCTCCGCGTTGCTCCGGCCGACCGACTCCCTCGCGGTCGGTTCGCGGCCGCCGGTGGCGGCCGCTCACCGGCGCGCCACCGCGTCGTCCATTTATAAACAGTCGCGCCGCCGACTCACTCCAACTCCGCCCGCAGCGCCGCGTTCATCGCCTCGACCGGCGCGTCCTCGCCGGTCCAGATCTCGAACGCCTCGACGCCCTGGAACAGCAGCATCCACGCGCCGTCGACCGTCGTCGCGCCCGCGGCGGCGGCCTCGCGCAGCAGCCGCGTCTCGATCGGCGCGTACACCGCGTCGAGGACCGCGAGGTCGCCGTGGAGGTGTTCGGCGGGGACGGGGGTCTCGTCGGGCGCCTCCATCCCCACGCTCGTCGCGTTGACGAGCAGGTCGGCGGCGGCGACGCGCTCGCCGAGGTCGTCGAGGCCGCCGCCGGTCGCGCCCGGCACCGCCTCGGCCAGCTCGACCGCGCGCTCCGCGGTTCGGTTCGCGACGCGGACCGCCGCGCCCGCGTCCGCCAGCGCGAAC
>NZ_SGTU01000016.1:38140-77981 GCF_005435195.1 Halorubrum sp. SP3
AAGCCAGCGGCTCTCACATCACGACCGACCCAGCGCGAACGCGGCCGCCCGCCCCGCGCCGCCCGCCCCCACCACGAGCGCGTCGCGACCGTCGACGGACACGTCGTGGTGCGCGAGCGCCCGCGTCACCCCCGCGGCGTCGGTGTTGTGGCCGCGCGGGCGGTCGGCCTCGCCCGCCCGGACCGGGGCGTAGTCCACCGTGTTGACCGCGCCGATGCGCTCGGCGAGCGGGGCGGCGTTGACCGCGCTCAGGGCGTCCCGCTTGAACGGGACCGTGACGTTGAGTCCCGCGACGCCGAGGTCGGCGGCGCCTCCGACGGCCGCGGCGGCCGCGTCGGCGTCCGGCTCGAAGGTCACGTACCGCGCGTCGAGCCCGAGCGCCTCGTACCCCGCCTCGTGCATCGGCGGCGACAGCGAGTGGCCGACCGGGTTCCCGATCAGTCCGTACACGTCCATGCCAGCTCACGCGGCCGCGACCGACAAAAGGCGGTCGGTCGCGGTTCCCCTCGTCGGTTCCGCCCGGTCTCACTCCCGCCGTCCCTCGGCGTCCCGCTCGGCGTCGATGACGTCTTCGAGGGTCTCGGTACCGATGTCGCTCGCGACCTTCACGCCGACGAGCGACACGACGATGCCGCCGGCGATGAACGCCGCGAGCTGCTGGACCGGCGTCATCGTCATCCCGTAGAGGGACAGCGGACCGCGGACCGCCTCCTGCGCAAGGAAGTAGCCGGCGAACCCGCGGACGACGAGTGCGACCGCGGCGATGACGAACGGGAGGTTGAGGTACGGCGTCCGGATCCCCTCGTCGCGGATCAGCTCGTCGAGTAACCGCCCCACGGCCGCGGTCACGCCGGCGACCGCGAACCACGGGACCGCGGCGTAGGCGAACTCCACGACCTCGACGAGGCGGGGCGACCCGGGGTTCAGGTCCGAGGCCGCGAGAACGCCGAAGAATCCGCCGACGAGGGCGAGTCCCCCGGCGACCACGTACGTCACGACCGACACCTGCCCGGCGTACAGCGCCTCGCGGACGCGTTCGGGCATCCCCGCCACGAGGCGGTCGATAGCGAGCCCCTTGTACAGCAGCGCGGCGCCGAGCAGGCCGGCGACGCCCGCGACCGCCTCGCCGGCGGAGAACCAGTAGAACAGCGCCGGCACCAAGAGCAGCGCGACGCCGAACGGCACGAGGACCGTCGACCGCAGCTGCTCGTCGGCGAGGAACTGCTTGAGCAGGTAGTAGGTGGACTCGATGTCGCGGGCCTGCCGGACGACGACGCGGTCGACGGAGTCGACGGGGACCCGCGATTCGACGATCGGGAGGACGCGCTCGTCCTCGGCCGAGTCGACGACGACGATCGCGGCGCGCGGCTCGTACCGGTCCACGAGGTCGTCGAGCTGGGCCGCGATCGAGCGGTCGGCGCCCACCGCGCTGTCGCTCTCGGCGGAGACGACCGCCACCACCGACTCCTCGCGCTCGTCCCTGAGGTCGCGCGCGACGCGCAGCGACTCCAGTAAGCAGTTCACGCTGGCGTCCTCGGGGTCGTCCAGCCCGGCGTCGGTGACCAGCGACCGGACGGTCTCCCAGCCGGCGACCGGCATCGGGACGTTGGTGGCGCGACCGATCGCCCCCGAGCGGTCGACGCAGATGACCAGCGTCGTCACGTGTCGACGCACGCCGCGACCGGACAAAAATCCTCCCCGTGGACCGCCGTGCGGGTCTCGGTTTCCGTCGGCTCGCGCCGGTCCCCCCGCTCGCTACCGGAACTCCACGTCGATGTCGCCGCCGTCGTCGGTGAAGGCGCCCGCGACGCCGCTCCCGGCGGCGAACGCCACCCGTTCGGCGCCGATGCCGAGCCGCTCCGCGAACCCGCGATCCGGGGTGAACTCGCGGACCTCGGGCTCGGCGCCGAGCAGGTCTGCGAGCCGGTCCTCGACGTCGTCCTCGGTGCCCAGTTCGTCGACGAGCCCCATCTCCGCGGCGTCGTCACCGAGGTACACCCGGGCTTCGGTGTCCCGGATCTCGTCGGGGTCCATGTCGCGCCCCTCGCTCACGGTCTCGACGAACTGCTCGTAGTAGCCGTCGATGATCCCTTGGAGGTACTCGCGTTCGTCCTCCTCGATCTCCTTCAGCGGGACGCCGGCGTCCTTGTACTCGCCGGCGGTAAACTGCTCGTAGGTGATCCCGAGCTTGTCCGCGAGCCCCTTCGCGTTCGGCCGGGAGCCGACGACGCCGATGGAGCCGACGAGGCTCGCGTCGCGCGCCCACAGCTCGTCGCAGCCGCTCGCGATCCAGTAGCCGCCGGACGCGCAGGTGTCCGTCGCGTACGCCACCGTCGGCCCGTCGAAGTCGGCGGCGGCCCGCCGGATGTCGTCGCTCGGGACGACCTCGCCGCCGGGGGTGTTGAGCTCGACCAGCAGCGCCTCGACGTCCTCGTCCTCGTCGGCCGCCTCGATCTGCTCGACCACGTCGTCGGCGGTCGCGCCGCCCGGGCCCGACAGCGGCGACGGGCGCCCCTGGCTCCGCCGGATCGGTCCCGAAACGGTCACCTTCGCGGTGTTGTACTCGTCGGCGTCACCGAACCGGCCGCCGGTGAGCCGCGCGAGGAGCGCGCGGCCCGCGACCGTCGTCGCCGCGCCCACCGCGGCGGCCGCGAGCAACCCCTTCCGTCCGTTCGCCGGCGCGTCGTCCATACCGACGGTTGGCGTCGCACGGGTTTATAAGTCGTGGACGGCGACGCCGACCGCGACCGGGCCGGACCGACAGCTGCGGTCGGCATCCGGTGATCGACGGCAGCGACACTGGCGGTCGAAAAAAGCCGCAGAAACCGCGTCGGAACCGAGGGTCGACCGGGTTAGAGAAGGCCGGTCTTCTGGAGCTTCATCAGGTCCTCGGTGTCGAGCGTCTCGCCCTCCTTGAACTTCTGGTAGATCTCCTCGGCCTCTTCCTTCTCCTCTTCGCGCTTCTCGGCGCGCTCGTCTTTCCGCTCTTCCTCCTCTTTCTTGTCGAGCTCGCGCAGGCGCTTCTGGACGCGGACGAAGTCCTCGTGGTGGCGGTCGGCCGCCTCCTGGGCCTCGACGAACAGCTCGTGCATCTCGTCGGCCTCGTCGCGGATGTCGTCGGCCTCGCGGTAGGCCTCGATCATCTGGTTGTGGTGCTCCTGGGCCTTGTCGGCGAGCTCCGTCACCTTCTGGTGGTGCTGGGACGCCTCGGAGCGGACCTCCTCGGCCTCCTCGACGAGCTCGTCGAGCTCGCTCGTGTCGTCGACCTTGTCCTTCTTCTCGGCGAGCTTCTCGCGTTTGTCGTCGATCTTCTCGATGAGCTCGCGCTCGTCCTCCGCGTCGAGCACCTCCGTCTGCTGGCGGAACTCGAGGTCCTCGATCTCCTCTTCGAGCTCCTCGATGGACTTGCCGGAGCCGAGTTCGAGGTCCTGTTTGAGCTCCTCGACCTCGTCGAACAGCTCGTTGGCCTCGGCGTTGAGCTCGTTGCGCTTGTCCTTGTGCTCTTGAACCTGCTCGTTGAGCTCGTCGCGCTTCTCGCGGTGTTCCTGGGCCTCGTCGACCTTCTCGCGCGTCTTCGCGTTGAGGTCGTCGCGCTTGGAGGCGCGCTCGGAGGCCATCTGGTTCAGCTCGTTGCGCCGGTCTCGCAGCTGCCCGGCGCGTTTGATGAGCTGCCCCTTCGACCCGTTGTCGAGGTCGTCTTCAGAAAGGTCCACGTTGTCCGCCTCGTCCATCGGTTCCACGTCGTACTGCTCGATGACTTCTTCTTTCGTTACCATTTGTTATCTCTCCATCACCGCTCCGGCGATAGCGGGCGCTCGCTGTCGTGCGTCGGGCCGTCTGTAAGAACTTCCGTTCATTTCAGCGTGCGATTCCACCAGCGCCAGAGGCGTTCTGGTACCAGCAACTACCCCCGGGCGATACATAAATACTTCGGTGGTTTTCGTGTACACCGGTGGCATGGAGCGTGTACCCGGCGATTTCCGTGGTTACCGTTCACACGGTCGTCGTCACGATCCGCCTCGCTCGCCGTCCGTCGTCACGATCCGCCTCGCTCGCCGTCCGTCGTCACGATCCGCTTCCCTCGTCGACCGCGTACGAGAGGACGATCCCGTCGTCGAGCCGCTCCGTGTCGGTCAGCGTCAGGTCGGGGAACCCCTCGGTGAAGCCCGCGCCGTCCGCCAGCGTGGGCGCGTCGCGGCCGCCGACCACGAGCGAGCCGACGTAGGCGTGGAGCTCGTCGACGACGCCGGCCTCGAAACACGAGAAGATCACCTCGCCGCCCCCCTCGATCATCAGGCGGTCGACGCCGCGGTCGGCCAGGGCGTCGAGCCCCGCCGCCACGTCGACGCGTTCCTCGCCGGCGACGATCACCTCGGCGCCCGCGTCGGCGAGTGCCGTCCGTCGATCCCGGTCCGTCGCGGCCGAGACGAGCAGGTACGTCGTCGCCGCGTCGTCGAGGATCCGGGCGTCGGTCGGCGTCCGGCCCGTGGAGTCCACCACGACGCGGGCGGGGTCGCCGGGTCGTCCGTTCCGAAGGCGTTCGACGCGGCGGTCCTCCTCGTCGAGCGTGAGATGCGGGTCGTCCGCGAGGACGGTCCCGACCCCGACGAGTACCGCGTCGGCGGCCGCCCTGACGCGGTCGACCCGGTCGAAGTCCTCGGGCCCGGAGATCCGGAGCTGTTCCCGGCTGCGGGTGGCGAGCTTCCCGTCCACGCTCTGGGCCGCGTTGACGACCACGTGCATACGCGAGCGTCGACCGGACGCGGAATGGTCGTTTCGGTCGGGGCACCGGTCGGTCCCGTCCCAACGCATATCCGGCGGAGGACCGAACCGGTCCCTATGAGAACATCGACGATCATCATCCTCGTCGGCGCGGTCATCTTCGTCCTCCCGATCCCGGGCACGTTCATCCTCGGCGCGCTGGTCGTGCTCGCCGGGCTCGCCGCCCGCCTGTTCGGGCTCTGACCCGTCACCGTTTAGCCCGGGCCGACCGAGCGGCCGTCTGTGACAGATCCAACCGCACACCACGTCGGGGTCACCGTCTCCGACCTCGACCGCGCCGTCGAGTTCTACGCCGAGACGTTCGACCTCGACGTCGTCGCAGAGTTCTCCGTCGGCGGCGACGCCTTCGCCGAGGCGGTCGCCGTCGAGGGCGCCGCGGCCGAGTTCGCCCACCTCGACGCGGGCGACGCGATCGTCGAACTCGTCGCGTACGACCCGGCGGCGGGGTCGAGCGGCGACGCCGCGACCGGCGACTCCGAGCTGAACCGGCCCGGAGCGACCCATCTCGGTCTGTCGGTCGACGATGTCGAGGCCTTCTACGAGGAACTCTCGGACGACGTGGCGACGCTGAGCCCGCCGCGGACGACCGAGAGCGGCACGACGGTCCTGTTCGTCAGGGACCCGGAGGGGAACCTGATCGAGGTGCTCGACGCCTGACGGTCGCGGGCCCGGCGCCCGCCGGTCCCCTCACTTCACCTTCGTGCCCGGCTCGGCGTCCCCGTACGTCGTGAGGAGGTCGGCCTCGTCGCCAGCGGCCAGCACCATCCCGTTCGACTCGACGCCGAACAGCTCCGCCTTCTCCAAGTTCGCCACGACGACCACCTTCGTCCCGGGGAGGTCGTCGACGTCGTGGAGCTGCTTGAGCCCCGCGACGATCGTCCGGGTCTCCGCGCCGAGGTCGACGGTGAGCCGCAGGAGGTCGTCCGCGCCCTCGATCCCCTCCGCGTCCTCGATCCGTCCGACGCGGACGTCGAGGTCTTGGAAGTCGTCGAAGCCGATGCGGTCGTCGCTGATGGGTTCGATGTCGGCCATGTCGGCGTCGGCGGCGTCGTCGGTGCCGTCGGTTTCGCTCTCCTCCTCGTCGTCCGATTCGTCTCCGTCCTCGACCGCGTCGTCGCTCTCCGACTCCGCGACGCGCGCTTCGAGCTTCTCGTTCAACGCGTCGACGCGCTCGTCTTCGACCTGTTCGAACAGCTCGGTCGGTTCGCGCAGGTCGCCGGCGGGGCCCTCGCGGGCCGCCTCGACCGTCGCGTCGTGGACGGATCCGGGCTCGCCGAGCTGGTCCCAGAGCCGCTCGCTCTTCTCGGGGGCCAGCGGCTCGAAGAGGACGGCGATCGCCTTCGCGAGCGCGACGCAGTCGTCGATGACCCGCTCCGCCTCTTCGGGCTCCTCGTCGACGAGCTTCCAGGGCTCGTTGCGCTGGATGTACTCGTTACCGTAGCGCGCGAGGTCGGTGACCGCGTCGCCGAGCGCGCGGACCGAGTAGTCGTTGACCGCGGCCGCGAACTCGTCGACCGCCTCGTCGATCCGCGCCGCGACCTCGTCGCTCGGGGCGTCGGCGTCGGGGCCGTCCTCGTAGTTCCGGCGGGCGAAGAGGAGGGAGCGGTAGAGGAAGTTACCGACGGTGCCCACCAGCTCGGTGTTGACGCGCTCGGCAAACTTCTCCCACGAGAAGTCCACGTCCTGCTGGAACCCGCCGTTGGTCGCGAGGTAGTAGCGCAGCGGGTCCGGGTGGAACCCCTCGTCGAGGTACTCGTCGGCCCAGACCGCGCGGTCGCGGCTCGTGGAGAACCCCTTGCCGTCGAGGGTGACGAACCCGCTCGCCATCACCGCGCGCGGCTCCGCGTGGTCGGTCGCCTCCAGCATCGCGGGCCAGAAGATCGTGTGGTGTTGGATGATGTCGCGGCCGATCACGTGGACGATCTCGCCGCCCTCCGGGTGCTCGTCGCTGACGCCCTCCTTCCAGGCGGCCTCCCAGTCGAACGCGTCGGCGCCGACGCGCTCGGAGTACTGCTTCGTCGAGGAGATGTACTCGATCGGCGCGTCGACCCAGACGTAGAGGACCAAATCCTCCGGGTTCTCTCCGGGGTAGTCGACGCCCCAGTCCATGTCGCGGGTGATACACCAGTCCTGGAGCCCCTGTTCGATCCACTCGCGGGGCTGGTTGCGGGCGTTCGAGGTGCCTTCGAGGCGGTCGAGGAAGTCGGAGAGGTAGTCGGCGAACTCGGAGACCGCGAAGAACTTGTGGGTGCGCTCGCGGTACTCCGCGGGGTTGCCGGTGATCGTCGACTCGGGGTCCTCCACTTCGCCGGGTTCGAGGTGGCGCTGGCACCCCTCGTCGCACTCGTCGCCGCGGGCGTGCGCCCCGCAGTACGGGCAGGTCCCCTCGACGTAGCGGTCGGGGAGGTACTGGTCGTCGACGGGGTCGTACGCGACCATGATCTCCTTCTCGTAGAGGTGGCCCGCCTCGTCGAGGTCGCGGACGAGTTCTCGGGTGATCTCGGTGTTCGTCTCGTCGTGAGTGTGGCCGTAGTTGTCGAACTCGACGTTGAACTTCGGGAACGTCTCGGCGTAGCGCTCGTGCCAGTCGAGCGCGAACGCCTCGGGAGAGACGCCCTCCTGTTCGGCGTTGACCGCGACGGGCGTCCCGTGCATGTCGGAGCCGGAGACGAACGCGGTCTCCTGGCCGAGTCGTTCGAGCGCGCGGCTGTACACGTCGCCGCCGACGTAGGTGCGGAGGTGACCGATGTGGAGGTCGCCGTTCGCGTACGGCAGTCCACAGGTCACCACCGCGGGACGATCGGTGGGGAAGTCGTCGTGGCTCATGTGGTGTGTATGTCGTGTATCGGTCGATCGGGTCTAAAGGCCGCTGGTTCGGGGCCGACGAGGATCGCGCAGGCCGCGAGGGTTTTTGCGCGGTCCGCGAGGGGTCGACGGCCCAGGCGCTGCGGAAGACGACGGAATTCGCCGCCGCGCCGGCGTCGACCGCGCTACCGGTCGTCGCCGCCGCGACGGGTCCGCCCGCCGCTAAGAGGAGCGCGTCCGCATCCCGGGCCGCCGGATGTCCGTCACGTCTTCCGCTTCGCGCGGTTCGGTCTAAAAAGCGTCGCCCGAGGGCGGCTCACAGCGGGTCGCGGGCGGCCCGCGTCGGCTCACAGCAGGCCGCGGACGATCCGCGCCGCCTCCGCGGCCGTCTGCGCGAGGACGTAGATTATCGGCTCGACGCCGACCGCGCCGGTCTGGTAGACCACGAGCGTCTCGGTCCCCTCGACCGCCGGGCGGTCGGCGGCCGCGACCGCGGCGGCGACCGCCTCGCGGGTCGGTCGCTCTGCGTCGAACTCGACGGTCGGGCGGTCGGCGGCGAGCGCCTCGACGGTCGGGCGGTCGGCGGCGAGCGCCTCGACGGTCTCCGGGTCGTATCGGAGGTTCACGGCGCCGCGAACGTCCGCGCCCGCCTCGCGGGCCGCGAGCAGCACCGTGGCGACGTGTTCGCTCACGCCGAACTCCGGTTCGCCCGGCACCATCGCCCGCCCCTTGACGTCGACGAGCCGGCCGGGGACCGCGGCGACGTCGTCGACGGTCGCGGCATCGGCGGTACACTCCGCGACGTTCGCGCCGACGTTCGGGATGAGGCCGGCGAAGCCGGAGGCGTTCGTCAGGGTGCGGAGCCCGCGCCGGACCGACGTGAGGACGCGCTCGCGCTCGCGGAGGCCGCTGTCGGGGTCGTGGACCGAGAACTCCACGTCGGCGTCGGCGAGCGCGGGCATCGCCGCCTCGTGGAGGTCCGCGAGCAGGTCCCCCTCCTCCAGCTGGCGGATCAGCACCTCGATCTCGACGAGCGCGGCCACGGGCGTCAGGTCGCCGTTCGCGAGCCCCTCGCCCACGCGCTCGACGAGGTCGCGCACGCGCTCGTCCGCGACGATGTCCTCGTGTCTGGCCACGTCGCCGGCTGCGTACTTCGAGACCGCGGACTGCGAGATGCCGAGCGCGTCGGCCACCTCCGACTGCGTGAACCCGCGGTCGCGGAGGTCCTCCGCGAGCATCGAGCGGACGGTGGGCAGGAACTCGTCGACGACGACCTCCTCGATGAACCTCATCCGCCGTCACCTCCCGAACGCGTCGCCCCTCCGCCGCCCTCGCCTCCGTCGTCCCCCTCGTCGGCGAACTCGGGGTCGTCGCCGATCCGCGACGCCTGCGGCCCGTCCTGCCCCTGGTACTTCGAGCCGCGTTCGGCGCCGTAGGGGCGCTCGGCGGGCCGCTTCAGCTCCGTGAAGGTGAGCTGCGAGACGCGCATGCCGGGCGAGAGTGCGACGGGAGCGGTGCCGAGGTTCGAGAGTTCGAGCGTGATCTGGCCCTCGTAGCCGGGGTCACACAGACCGGCTGTTGCATGGACCACGATCGCGAGCCGGCCGAGCGAGGAGCGCCCCTCGACGTGCGCGACGAGGTCGTCGGGGATCGCGACGCGCTCGGCGGTCGTCCCGAGGACGAAGTCGCCGGGGTGGAGGATGAACTCGTCCCCCTCGTCGACGGTCGTCTCGGTGACGTACTCGCTCACCTCGCCCGCGTCGGTCGGGTGGATACAGGGGATGTTGGTGCGCTGGAACTCCAGGAACCGCTCGCCGAGCCGGAGGTCCACGCTCGCGGGCTGGACCTGCTGGTCGACGTCGTCGAGCGGCTCGATCGCGAGGTCCCCCTCCGCGAGCCGGTCGAGGATGTCGGCGTCGGACAGGATCATACCGAGAGGGGGAGCGCCGGCGGCTTAAAAACTCCCGAATCCGCGGTCGCGAGCGCCCGGGCGGCGTCGGCGAGGCGCTCGGCGCCTCCGGTCGCGGCCAGTCTGGCGGGAGGCTCGGCGGGCGTTCAGACCGCCGCGAGGAGCAGGCTCGGAACGGCGAAGAACGTCGCCACCCCCGCCGCGGCCCCGCGGCCGAGGTCGTACTCGGCCTCCAGCCCGCCGACGACGATCACCCACTGGACCGCGATCGCGACCGCGGACGCGACGAGCAGCGGCCCGGTCGCGCCCGTGATCGCGGCGACGACGTCGCTCGCCACCGCCTCGCCGGTCGACCCGGATATCGCCGCGTTCGAGAGCGCGTACCAGATCCCGGCGAGCCCGGCGACGAGCCGGAGCAGTTCGGCGCCGATCGCCCAGCCGGCGATCACGAAGGAGTCGCCGACGGAGCCGGAGCCGCCCGCGACGCGCGCCCCGACGTGGAGCGCGACCGCGAACAGCGCCCACCAGAGCGGCACCCCGAGCAGCCCGTAGTGGATGAGTCCCGTCGCGGCGTCTCGGAGCTCCGTCCCCGCGTCGACCTCGATCCGCGCCGGCTCGTCGCACTCCTCGGCGAACATAGATCCGGGCTCGTCGCCGAACGTCTCGCAGGTCGACTCCGGGGGGCGGTCCGGGTTGTCGACGGTGATCCGCTGGTCGACGGTCGCGTCGAACACTCCGCCGAGCGCGACGATTCCGAGGCTGGTGCCGATCGTGACCACGACTAACATCGCGACCGCGACGGTCCCGGCGCGAGGGGAGTCGAACCCGTCGCGAACGCGGTCGAGGACGCTACCGATCGGACTCGCGAGGACGGCGAACGGGGAGGGCATCGTCGGGTGCTGTCCGCCGACGGACAAGTGCCTTTCCGCTCGCGGTTCGGGGCCGCGGATCGGCCTTCCGACCGAGCCGCGTCACTCCCGTTCGAGTTCCGTCTCCGGATCGGCCTCGTTCTTCTCGGCGTCCGCGGCCTTCCGCGCCCGGTCGGCCGCGAGTTCGCGGTCGATGTCGTCCTCGACGTACCCCATCGACTCGACGGTGACGACGTTCCCGCCGCCGGGGTCGACGACGATCACCTCCTCGCCCTCGTCGATCTCGCCTTCCATCGAGCGGGCGGAGTAGTGGGGGTTGAACCCGCCGCCAGCGAGCTTCACCTCGCCGCCGGTGGGGGTCACCCGCTCCGTGACCGTTCCCGTCTTCCCCTTCAGCGAGTCGCTGTCGCTGGTCTGTCGCTGCCCCTTCCCGCCGTAGAGGTCGAACTCGTGGTAGCCGTAGAAGGCGGCGGCGCCGAAGGCGAGGGTCAGAAGCGCCATGAACAGCGTGAGGAGGGCGCCGGCGACGCCGAGCGAGCTCAACACGAGCCCGCCGAGGCCCGCGCCGATGAGCGCGATACCGACGACGATGAAGTTCGCCCCGGGCGCGAGCGCCTCGGCCATCGAGAGCAACAGCCCGGCCGTCAGAAGGAGCAGCGGGAGGGTGTCCGGCGAGAGGAGCCCGGACTGTGCGAGCGCGTCCATGTCCGGTCCTACGGCCGCGGCCTGATAAGTTGTGGTGCGCGGGTCGCGACGCCGTTCGCGTCGCCGGCGCTCCCCGGAGGGCGGCCCCGACGGATCGGCGTCGCGCGCTCAGAAACCGAGGACCAACACGCCGACCGTGGCCGCGACCCCGAGGACGACGAAGACGGCGTGTTCGAGGTCGACGTCGCCCGGTTCTATCGGGTCGCTCTCCGGCGTGCCGGTGTCCTCCGTGATGCCGTCAGGACCCACGTCGTCGACCGAGAACCGCCACTTGGTCTCGTCGTCCGGGGTCTCGTCGCCGGATTCGTCGCTCATGGACGCGTTACGCGGCTCCGCGATAAATGACTGGCGGGCGCGGTCTCGATCCGGCACGGTCTCGATCCGGCGCGGCCTACCGCTCTCGGGCGGCGCTGATCACGTCGCCGTCGTAGACGACGCCTCGTTCGCCGTCGATGGTCACCGTGGTCCCGTCCGCGACCACCTCGGGCAGGCGGGCGCTGGAGACCATCGGGACGCCGAGTTCGCGGGCGACGACGGCGGGGTAGCCGGTCATCCCCTCGCGGGCGTCGACGATGCCGGCGACCCGGTCGAGGTCGCCGGAGAACTCCCCGTCGAAGTCGGCGCCGATCGCGACGACGCTCCCCTCGGGCAGCGCGTCGAGGTCGCCGTCCTCGGTCCGATGGACCGGGCCGGCGACGCGGCCGGCGACGACCGACTTCCCGGTCACGAGCGTCTCGGCGGCGACGTGGACCTTCAGGGTGTTCGTCGTGTTCGTCCCCTCGAACTCCGTGAGCATGCCCGAGAGGACGACGAGGGTGTCGCCCGACTCGGCGCCGCCGGTGTCGAGCGCGGCGTCGACCGCGTTGTCGAGGATCGCCTCCATGTCGTGGGCGTACTCCGTCAACACGGGACGGACGCCCCACGAGAGCGCGAGCTGGCGGCGGACGCGGTCGTTCGGCGTCGTCGCGACGACCGGGACGCCCGGCCGGAACATGGCCGTCTTTCGCGCGGTGAATCCCGACTCGGAGACCGCGACCACCGTCGAGGCGCCGATGTCGCGCGCGAGGTAGCGCGCCGAGCGCGCCAGCGCCTCCGTGCGCGACCCCTCGTCCGCGGTCGGGACGCGCTGCTCGCGCGTCTCCGCGTACTCGTCGCTCGACTCGATCTGCCGGACGATACGGTCCATCGTCTCGACGACGTTAACGGGGTCCTCGCCGACCGCGGTCTCGCCGGAGAGCATCACGGCGTCGGTGCCGTCGAGGACGGCGTTCGCCACGTCCGAGGCCTCCGCGCGGGTCGGCCGCCGCGAGGAGACCATCGAGTCGAGCATCTCCGTCGCGGTGATGACGGGGACGCCCTCGTTGACGCAGGTCCGGATGATCCGCTTCTGGATCACCGGTACGTCCTCCAGCGGGCACTCGACGCCGAGGTCGCCGCGGGCGACCATCACGCCGTCGGCGGCGTCGACGATCCCCGTCAGGTTCTCGACCGCGCCGGCGCGTTCGATCTTCGCGACGATCGGGATGTCCTCCCCGCCGCGCGCCTCCAGCTCGTCGGCGATCCGGTAGACGTCGTCTGCGTTCCGGACGAACGAGGCCGCGACGAAGTCAGCGTCGGTCCGGGCCGCGAGGTCGAGTTCGGCCTCGTCTTCCGGCGTGATCAGGTCGACGTCGATGGCGACGCCGGGGAGGTTCACCCCCTTCCGGGACCCGAGCTTGCCGCCGGAGACGACGGTCGCGACGACGGACTCGCCGTCGACGCGCTCGACGCGGCACTCGATCCGGCCGTCCGCGAGGAGGACCGTGTCGCCCGGGCCGGCGGCCGCGATCGAGTGGGTGAGGCCGACGCGTTCCGGCGTCGCGTCGTCGCCTTCGAGGAAGGTAACCTCGGAGTCGGTCGCGAGCGAGATCGGCTCGTCGATCTCGGCGGTCCGGACCTCCGGGCCCTTCAGGTCGACCATCACCGCGAGCGGGTCGTCGATCTCCTCGTCGACGGCGCGGGCGCGCTCGATAACCGTCTCCCGGTGGTCGGTGGTCCCGTGGCTGGCGTTGAGCCGGACGACGGACATCCCCGCGTCGGCGAGGCCGCGGATCGTGTCCCGGTCGTCCGAGGCGGGACCGATCGTACAGACGATCTTGGCGTTTCGCATACCGGCGGGTTCGACGTAGCGCCGGAAAAAGGCACCCGGTTGCGTCGCTCCCGAGTAAACGTTCGTGAAGAACGGTCGTGTCGCGGGTTCAGGCTCCGGAGCGCGGCGTCCGTTTATAAATCAACACGCGGTCGGCGCGTGCCTGCGAGCGGCCGGAGCGAAGCGGAGGCCGCGAGACAGCACGCGCGAGGGACGCGGCGAACGCGAGCGGCGCAGCCGCGAAGCGTGAGCCGCGAGGCTGGGGAGGCGTGAGGCTGCGGCGCTGTGCGGGGCGGGGCGGGGACTCAAAGGGGCAGTCGCGAGGACGTCGCAGACGACGTAAGCACCGCAACGAGGGAGCGAACGAAGTGAGTGACCGAGTGAGGAGCGCAGCGAGTGTGCGGCGTCCTCGCGGCTGGGGCTTTGGAGGGGTTCGCCGTCGATTCGTCGGCAGCCGTTTATAAACGAGCAGTTAGGTATGTGGAGGGGTTCGCCGTCGCTTCGCCAGCAGCCACTTATAAAAGAACGGCCGAGTACGGGGGGAGTCCGCAACCGGAGCGTCAGCGGTGGGTTTTCAGTCGTCGGCGGGCGCGGGCGCGCCGCCGACCGACAGCTCGACCTCGGGCGCGTCGACCCCCAGCTCGTCGAGGGCGGCCTGCGCGGCGCGCTTGCCGGAGACGAGCATCGCGCCGAACGTCGGCCCCATCCGCGGGAGGCCGTGGGCGGTCGCGACCGCCATCCCGGAGGCGATCAGGCCGTCGTGGACGACGCCGGTGTGCTCGACGACGGCGTCCTCGCTCTCGCCGACCCACATCGAGTCGTGGCCGGGCGAGTCGTGGCCGGGGGCGCCGTACTCGCCGTCGCCCGTCTGGTCCATCCCGGTGTTGTGCTCCTTCGCGTGCTCGATGCCGGGCGCCGAGAGGACGCCGCGCTCGTCGAGCTTGCTGATCGCGACGGCGTCGTGGCCGGTCGCGTCGATCACGAGGTCTGACTCGACCGCGATGGGGTCGACGCAGGTGATCTCGCGGGGGAGCGCGTGGACCGGCGTCCAGTTCATGACGATGCCGCCGACCTCGTGGTCCTCGCGGACGACGAGGTCGGTGAACTCGGTCATGTTCTGAACGCGCGCGCCGGCGTCGCAGGCCGCCTTGATCAGCCCGGAGCAGGCCTCCGGCCCCGCCGCGGTGTAGAGGCCGTCGACGTCTTCGACCGGCTCGTACTCCACGTCGAGGTCGTCGATGATCTCCTGGGCAGGGTCTCTGACCGTCACCGTGTTCATCAGGAACCCGCCGAGCCAGAAGCCGCCGCCGAGGTAGTTGTTCTTCTCGACGATCATCACCTTCACGCCGCGCTCGGCCAGCTCCTTCGCGGCCATCAGGCCGGAGGGGCCGCCCCCGAGGACGATGACCTCGGAGTCGGTGAAGTCGAGGAACCCGTCCGTCCACTCGTTCCCGATGGCCCTCGTTACGTCCGTCTCGCTCACGTCCGCGAAGCCGTCGAAGTCTTTCATACAACTTGGTAGTATTACTTGGTTGTGAAATACGTTGCGGTCGATACTCGGTCGACCCTTTCGTATCCTGCCGTGTCAACGCCGCCAGCGACTCGGCTGCTCGATTACACGTAGCCGCCGCCGGACCAACGGAATACATCATCAGAGCCTCAGCCGCTCGGCGATACGGGAATGCTCTCGTAGGGAACACCACCAAAGCCCCAGCCGCGAGGGCTCGGTGCGCTCGCTGCGCTCCTCGTCGCTCGTTTCACTCGCTCCTGCGGTGCTTGCGTCGCGCGCCGTCGCCCTTTCGTCTGCCCCTCTGCGTCCCGCCCCGCTCCGCACAGCACCGCAGCCTCACGCATCCCCAGCCTCGCGGTTCGCTCGGGCCTCCCTCCGGTCGCCCCTCGCTCACCGCTCCCTCGCGCGTGCTGTCTCGCGGCCGCCGAGGGCGGCCGCTCGCAGGCACGCGCCGCCGCCGCGTCCGGTCGTCTTCCGCCCTAGCTGCTGACCGTCTTGTCCGCCCCCAACTCGCAGCCTTTTTACCTACGCTGGCGATAGAAGTGCCTACTATGGCTGAGGACAAGGCTCGAAGCACCGGCAGCGCGGGCCGATTCGGCGCTCGCTACGGCCGGGTCGCTCGCAAGCGGGTCCAGGACATCGAAGCGGAGATGCGCAACGCGACCGTCGACGGCGACGACGTCACGCGCAAAGGCACCGGCATCTGGGTCAACGAGGAGACCGGCGAGACGTTCACGGGCGGCGCGTACCGCCCCGAGACGCCCGGCGGCCGCACCGTCCGCCGCTCCATCCGCGCCGCGCTCGCCGACGAGGAATAGGACGATGAGCTACAAGTGCTCCCGCTGTAAGCGCGACGTCACCCTCGACGAGTACGGCGGCGTGCGCTGCCCGTACTGCGGCCACCGCGTCCTCCTGAAGGAGCGCGGCGGCGGTATTCAGGAAGTCGACGTCGAGTAACGCCGTCTCCCCCTCTCACCCCGGACCGTGACGGCGACGCGCGCACACGAGACGGTCCTCTCTTTCACCTACCCCTCCGAGCGGCGCGCTCGCGTCGTGGCCGACGCGCTCGCCCCTGAAGTCGGTGATATCGACGACGCCCGTTCGACCGCGACCGTCGACCGCGAGGACGACGCGGTCCGCGTCCGCGTGCTCGCCGACGACCTCGTGGCGCTGCGCGCCGGCGTCAACAGCTGGTCGCGGCTGGTCGCGGTCGCCGAGGGCGTCGGCGCGGGACCCGATTGAGATTCACCGAATACGCCGATACCGCGACTCTTCGGGCCGCTGCGAGCCCATATGCCCCTCGTCGGAGAAGTCGGGGGTTTTTCCGTCCGGGCCGCCTCGGTCCGCCCATGCAAGGGAACATGCCGCCCGAGGCACAGGAGAAGATCGAGGAACTGCAGGAGCTTCAGGAGACCGCACAGCAGGTCTCCGAGCAGAAAGAGCAGGCGCAGTCCGCGCTCAACGAGTCGAAGACCGCCCTCGACGCCCTCGAAGACGTCGACGAGGACGCGGGGATGTACCGCGAGATCGGCGAGGTCCTCGTCGAGACGGACTACGAGTCCGCCTACGACGACCTCGAAGACAAGGTCGACTCGCTCGAGGTCCGCGTCGAGCAGCTCGAGAAGCAGGAGGAGCGCGTCGAGGAGCAGTTCGACGAGCTTCAGAGCGAGCTCCAGCAGATGCTCCAGGGCGGCGCGGGCGGCGGCGGCGGTCCGATGGGACCGGGCGGCCCCGGCGCCGGCGGCGCGTAAGGCCGTGAGCAACGAGTCCGACGCCGCCTCGGAGCCGAGCGACGACGAGGTCGTTCGCACCGCGGCCGAGGCGGCAGAGGGGATCGTGTTCAAACACTACGACCAGTCGACGGTCACGGATCTGGACGTCACCGTCACGTTCGAGGAGGGGGTCCTCGACGTCGACGTCTACCTCAACGCGCCCGCGGACGCCGATCCGGACCGGGAGGCGGTCGCACAGGAGGCGGTCGAGACCGCCGGCGAGGCGGTCGACGAGCTGTTCGAGGAGTAGCCGGTCGCCGCTTTCGACGCCCCGCTTGTCGCACCGATGACCGGCAGGTCTTCTCTTTCTCCGTGTGTTTGACCCGCCTTACGCCGACTCGCAGACCGCCACGAAGTTCTCGAAGACCTCCTCGCCGCGCTCCGTGTGAGCCACCTCCGGGTGCCACTGGACGCCGTACAGGTCCGCGTTGGGGTCGGACATCGCCTCGATGCCGCAGACGTCGGAGGTGGCGGTGCGGGCGAACCCGTCGGGCAGTGCCGTCACCTCGTCGGCGTGGGAGGCCCAGACGCGTGTCTCGGGCGCGAGCGACCCGACGAGCGGGTCGTCGTCGTCGACGATCTCGACGTCCACGTCGGCGTAGCCGCCGTAGTCGCCCGCCCCCACCGCGCCGTCGAGTTCGCTCGCGATCAGCTGCATCCCCAGACAGATACCGAGAACGGGAACGTCCAGTTCGAGGTAGTCGGGGGCGTTACCGACGCGGTCCATGTCCGGGCCGCCGGAGAGGACGATCCCGTCGGCGTCGAGCTCCTCGGCCGGCGCGTCCGCCGAGACGATCTCGGTGTCGACGCCGAGGTCGCGGAGCGCCCGCCGCTCGAGGTGCGTGAACTGCCCGTGGAGGTCGATGACGACGATCCGAGTCATGGCCCCGATTGGCGGCTCTCGCACAAAAGCGGCTCGGAACTGGACGCAGTATCGTGGCGGTTTCGGCTATCGATCGGCGTTGATAATACACGAACACGGATCGATTCGGGGCACAGGCCGCTCACAGGTCGAGCGGGCCGCGCTTCGTGAACTCCCGGAGCAGCACGGTCGCGTACGAGCCGCTCGGGAGCGCGAACGCGAACCGGGGGTCCCCGTCCGCGAACGACGCCTCGAGGTCGGTGCGGAGGAGGATCGCCCGCCGGGTTCCCTTGGAGTCGAACTCGCCGGGGAGCGAGAAGTCGCTCGGTTCGATTCCGGCCTCGGAGAGGACCGCACGCTCTATCTCGCCGGGTTCGCCCTCGCCGAGCCGCGTCTCGGTGCCGACGAGCGGCGCGGTGACGAACGCCCGCCCGCGCTCGCAGTGCCGCGAGACCACGTCGACCCGGTCGGCGTCGACCCGCTGGAGCCGGTCGGCGTCCGGCGCGTACAGCTCGTCGGGGGCGTCGCCGTCCGCGAAACAGACCACGTCGCCGGCGACGGGGCGGTCGAACGGGAGCCCGCGCCGCAGCCGTTCGCTCGCGATCCGGTTGAAGAGGGACGACTGGGCGGCGTTGACGAACAGTCGCTGGAGGTTCGAGGGGACGGCCTCCAGCGCGTGCCACCAGTCGTCGCCGTCGGGCGGCACGTCGGGGTCGACGTCGCGGTCGGCGAGCCGGTGGACCATCGAGCGCTCGAACCGGAGCTTGCCGGGGATCGCGTCGAGACAGGCGGCCCAGTCGCCGTCGCCCGTGCCGTCGGCGGCGCGGTCGGCGTCGTCGGAGTCGGAGTCTCCACCGGCCCCGAACGCCGCGTCGACGCGGTCGCGCGCGGCCCGGGTGTCGTCCGGCTCCGTCTCCGCGGGGTTGCCCGCGTACAGCCGGACCGCCTCGCGGGGGTCGCGCCGGGCGATCGCGAGCCCCACGAGGTGGGTGACCGGGCGCCGGCTGCCGAAGCGCTGCTGGCCGAAGTAGTTCGGGACGCCGACGGTCGCGTCGATCGGGAACTCGCCGGCGTCGGCTTCCGGAGGTCCCGCGTCGCCCGCGAACGCCCGCAGGTCCCGGACCGCGTCGACGACGCGGTCGGGGGCCTCGTCGACAGCGTCCGCGACCCGGATGTCGAAGGCGTTGCCGGCGAGGTCACCGAAGGCGAGTCCGCGCCCCGCTCGTCCCAGCGCCTCGATTTCGGCCCCGCGGATCTCGGGGAGGTCGTCGGCGTCGACGCCGCGGACCGTGAACAGCTGGGTGGTGACGGCGCGCTTGTCCTTCGTCCCCGCCCACGAGACGCGCTCGCGGCTGATCTGAAGCGCGTCGGAGAGCCGACGCGCGAAGTCGTTCGTGTCCCAGTCGCGCAGCGTCGCCCGGACCACCAGTTCGGGGTAGCTCCCGGTCTCGGCGTCCAGCGGCGCCGCGTCGAACGCCTCCAGCTCTCGGACCCGGAAGTCCTCGGGCGACTCGCGCAGACGCCCGCCGATCCCGTCGGCGCCGCTGACGTAGTAGTCGATGCCGACGGCTCGCTCCGTCGGGTGCGCCTCCCGGAGGGTGTACTCGGGGGGCATCTAATACAGCGAGAGGTCGCCAGTCACGCGGTCGACGCTCTCGTCGCGGGCCGGGCCGACCGCGAGCGCGGTGACGGTGCCCGGCTCCAGCTGGGTGTGGCCGGCGTCGCGGACGATCGCGTACGGGAGCCCCTCCGTGTCGGCCTTGTCTGCCAGCTCGAACAGCTGGCTCTCGGAGCTCCCCTTCAGCACGACCTTCTTCTGCCCCTCGCCCTGCCACTTCTTCCGCGCTCGCTCGCCCGCGTCCTGGTACGCCGACAGCGACGCGTGCGCGACCTGCGCGGCGAGCTTCCCCTCGCCCATGCCGACGTCCGTCCGGGCGACGATGGCCTGTTTCATGTCCCGACTCACCGCCGCCGCGGATTTAGCGCTTTGCTCTCGCCCGGCGCGTCGGCGGGTGGGCGGGTCGGCTGGTCGGCGGGGCGGCGGGACCGCCTCGGGCGAAACGCGGGTCCGCGAAGAGCGACCGCGACCGAACGACGGTCGCTCTCAGTCGTCGGCGGGCGCCGCACCGCCGCGAGAGGCGGCGCCGAGCCCGGCGGCCATGCCCGCGACCGTCCGCTCGTTGTCGACGACCCAGCGCAGCAGGAGGAACGCGAAGAGGTACTTGGCGACGATGTCCATCCCGCTGTACGCCCACGAGGTGACCGCGACGTCGAGCACGGCGAGCCCCTCGGCGCCGAGCGCCCAGAAGATCGGGTAGCCCAGCCACAGGACCACGGTGAGCAGCTTCAGCGTGTTGAATATCTCGGCGGTGCCGGCGACCTCGGCGTCCTCGGCCCACTCGGCCAGCAGGACGTAGAGGACGACGACGAAGAACGCGCAGCTGATGACGTACCAGACCCAGCGCAGCAGGTACGAGGACGTGGTGAGCGCGGCCGCGAGCCCCGTGACGCACATCCCGATGTCGGCGGTCACGGCAGTGAACAGCTTCGTGGCGTTCGACCCGGCCAGCAGGCCGAGCGCGACGAGGATCATCGGCGTCGACAGCGCCCACGTGAGGTACCGCCCCCACGGGGTGAGAACCTCTTGACCGGCCAGCGCGTGGCCCGCCGGCATCTCGAGGAAGCTCACCGTGAGCCCGGAGACGAGCCCGGTGTAGCTGGAGATGGACACCAGCGGGACCATCAGCGTCGCGACGAAGATCAGCTGGGCCCGGGGGTCCTCCAGGTTTCGCCCCATATAGACGAAGAGGAGTATCGAGAGGCCCGCGAGCGCGATGTTGATCCAGAGCGACGAGGCCAGGAGCGTGTCGCCCTGGATGGCCTCGAAGATCTGCGTCTGCGTCATTTCGAGCGGGACCGTACCGCTTGCGAGCGCGTCAGCGGCTGCTGTTTCCATCATGCGACGCCCGTCGCTACGCGTCAGCTTCAGTAAACATAATAACCTGACTGGTAAGGTTTTCTGACTATTTTCGGTATCAGCTCAGATTATTCAAAATCGTCTCGTTCTTCCGAACAGGAATGGACGATCGTTTTCCATAGCCTGGACTCAGCGTCCGACCAGGGGAAGCCGATCGAGGGGTCCGCTCGCGACGTCCGCCTCGACCGCGGCCGCGCAGTGTTCGCCGCCGAGCAGGCACATCGGCACGCCGATTCCGGGGTTACTGCTCCCCCCGACGTAGTAGAGTCGGTCGGTCCCACGGACGCGCGGCCCGGGTCGGAGCGGCCCCGTCTGTCGCATCGTGTGCGCGAGCCCGAGCGCGCTCCCGCCCGGCTGGTCGAACCGCGCCGCGAACTCGGAGACGCACGCCGACTCCTCGGCGACGATCCGGTCGCGGAGGTCGACGCCGGTCCGCGACGCCACCGCGTCGAGGACCCGGTCCCGCAGCGCCGCCCGCCGGTCCGGCGTGTCGTCGAGCCCCGGGGCGAGCGGCACGAGCGTCACGACCGCCTCGTGGCCGTCGGGGGCGACCGACGGGTCGGTCCGGGACGGGACGTTCACGTACACGACCGGCTCCGTCTCGCCCGTCGGCCACGCGGGGTCGTCGAATATCGCGTCGAAGTGCGGGTCCCAGTCCGTCGGGAGCGCGAGCGTGTGGTGTTCGAGCTCCGGCAGCCCTCCCTCGACACCGAGGTACAACAGGTGCGCGGCGGGTCCGTACGTCCGCCGGTCCCAGTAGCCGTCGAGTCGGGGAACCGTCCCGTCGGGGAGGAGCTCGCGCTCGACGTGGGCGGGCGGCGCGTTGCAGACGACCCGGTCGTGGACATAGCGGTCGCCGCCGAGTTCGACCGCGACGCCGCCGTCGATCGGCTCCAGGCTCGTCACCTCGACGCCGGTGTGGACGTCGGCGCCGGCGTCGCGGGCGACGGTCTCGACCGCCGCGACCACCTCGTACATCCCGCCCAGCGGGTAGTAGACGCCGAGCCCGTAGTCGACGTGGCTCATCAGCTGGTACAGCGCCGGCGTGTTGTGCGGCGACCCGCCGAGGAAGACGAGCGTGTACTCCAAAAGCTGCCTGAGCTTCGGATGGTCGACGTACGATCGGACTCGGTCGTCGAGACTGGAGAGCAGGTCGAGCTCCCGCCCCCCGGCGAGGACGTCGAGCGAGAGGTAGTCGCGGAACCGCGACCGCCCGGGGAGCACGAACCGCTCCATCCCGGCGTCGTACGCCCGCTCGGCGTCCGCGAGGTACTCGCGGAACGCCGCCCCCGCGCCCGGCTCGTACGACTCGAACAGGTCGGCGGCCGCGTCCGGGTCGGCCGGCACGTCGGCGCTGTCGCCGTCGTTCCAGAACACGCGGTAGTGCGGGTCGAGCCGCGTCAGGTCGTAGAACTCCGCGGGCGACCGGTCGAAATCCGCGAAGAACCGCTCGAAGAGGTCCGGAAGCAGGTACCACGACGGGCCGGTGTCGAACCGGAACCCGTCGAGTTCGAGCCGACCGGCGACCCCTCCGACGCGCTCGGCGCGCTCGTACACCGTCACCTCCGCGCCGGCGGCGGCGAGGTAGGCGGCCGCCGAGAGCCCGCCGACGCCGGCCCCCACCACCCCCACCGACCGCCCGCGGAGCGTCTCGTCGCTCATGGGTTCGGTACGGGCTCGCACGGTCTGAGTCGTTGCCAACTCTCGACGGGCCTTTATCAGGGGGTTCACCGAGCCGCCGAGACGCGTACTCGTTCGGCTTCCTTTTTTTCCGGCTTCGACCACACAATCGACACATGGGACGGCGGTCGCGGTCGTCTGACTCAGGTTCGACCGATAGCCTCGGCTCCGGCTCGGCCGGCTCCGACGGCGTCGCTCGTTCCGGCGCTGCGCGGAACGATTCGGACGCGGCCGGAGACCCCGAGCGGCCCCGTGGTGGCGACCGCTCGGGCGACGCCGGCGTCCGAGTCGAGGTCGTCGTCCGCGACCCGACGCCCGCGCCGGTGGCGGCGGCGCTGCCGCCGGGCGCGGTCGCGGAGGACGTCGACCGCGTCCGTGTCGGCGACGCGGTCGTCTCGCAGTTCCGCGCCGACCGCGCGGTCGACGCCGAACTCGTCTTCGACGGCGGCGACGAACTCGTGTACCGCTGTCGGAATCAGCCGACGGGACAGTTCCCGTCCGCCGCCGTCGAGTCCCTCGGCTACCCCGTCTCGACGGTCACCGTCCGGACGGCGCCCGACCGGGTCCGGCTCGCGCTGTCGCTGCCCGCCGCCGATCCGCTCGGCGACGTGATCGACGCGCTGGAGTCGACCGGCGCGTCGGTGCGGCTCGAACGGCTCACGAGCTCCGGCGGGGCCGACACCCGGTCGGATCCGGTCGTCGTCGACCGGGGGCGGCTCACGGACCGGCAGCGCGAGGCGGTCCGGACCGCACAGCGGCTCGGGTACTTCGAACACCCTCGCGGAGCGAGCGCGACCGAGGTGGCCGACGCAATCGGTATCGCTCGCACCACCTTCTCGGAGCACCTCGCGGCGGCGCAGCGGCGCGTCTTCGAGGACCTCGTCGGCGGGTGAGACCGGTCGGGGTCTCCCCGGCGCGCCGGAGGTCCGATCGCGCTCGGACCGCGGCGCGAGGTCCGTTCCCACTCGGCGGGGTCGACCGCGGTATTGAAACCCCTCAGGCACCTAAATGGGGTATGTATCGGAGACGGTTCCTTCGGCGGGCCGGCGCCGCCGGGAGCGCGGCCGCGACCGTCGGCCTCGCCGGGTGTGCGAGCGTCGGTGGCGAACCGGATTACGACGTGGGGATGGTCGCCACCGCGTACCGACCGCGCGAGGTCACGGTCTCTGTCGGTGACACCGTCGTCTGGGAGAACACCAGCGCGCGAGCGCACACCGTCACCGCGACCGAGGGCGGGATCCCGGACGCCGCAGAGTTCTTCGCCTCGGGCGGCTTCGACGACTACGCGTCCGCGGAGTCGGCGTGGTGGTCCGACTTCGGCGGGAGACTGGAGAACGGCGACCGCTTCGACCACACCTTCACCGTCCCCGGCACCTACGAGTACGTCTGTATCCCCCATCGCAAGGCCGGGATGTTCGGCACCGTCGTCGTGGAGGAGTGAGTCGCCCGTGAGCCCATTCGACGGGTCCGCCCGACGGACCGCCCCCCGCTCCGCGGTCGTCGCCCGACGAAACCCATTCCCGCGCGGGCCCCGAACGGGAGGTGACTGATCCACATGGCCCTCCCGTCGCTCCTCGGGACTGACGTCCTGCTGTTCCTCGCCATCGGACTGCTCGGCGGCGCCCACTGTATCGGGATGTGCGGCCCGCTCGTCACCGTCTACGCCAGCCGGATGGACGCGGACGCCGGCCGGACCGACGGCGGCGAAGCGGGGGCCGCGCGCGCACCGAGCGCCGCGACCGACCGAGAGGGACACCTGACCACCTACGAGGTCCGCCAGCACGCGCTGTTCAACCTCGGCCGCGCGGCGAGCTACGCGACCATCGGAACCCTCCTGGGCGCGATCGGCGGCGCGGTCCTCGTCACCACGGCCACCGTGACCGGCGCCGCGGCGACCGTCCGCGGGGGGGTCGGGATCCTCGCTGGCGCGGCCGTCGTCGTCGTCGGTGCCCGGTACCTCCTCGGCGGCGCGACAGGCGGAGTCCATCTCCCCGGGCTCGAACGCGTCACCGAGTGGCTCACCGGCCACGTCGACCGCCTCGCGAACGGGCCCGGCATCGTCGCGCTCGGCGCGGTCCACGGCCTCCTCCCCTGTCCGATCCTCTACCCGGCGTACCTGTACGCGTTCGCGAGCGGCTCCGCGGTCGCGGGCGGCGTCGCGCTCGGCGCGCTCGGACTCGGCACGATCCCCGCCGTCTTCGCCTACGGGACGCTGATAGAGAGCGTCGAGCCCGTCCACCGCCGCCGGATCCACCGGCTGCTGGGCGTCGCGTTCGTCGCGCTCGGCTACGTGCTGTTCGCGCACGGGCTGATGTCCGTCGGGATCCGCGTGCCGCACCCGCGGCTCCCGTTCTGGAACCCGCTCGACGCCGGCATGGGGGGAATGTGAGATGAGCGGAGGCACCGACGCGTCTCCGGGCGGCGGCGGCGACGCGTCCGGAGACCCCGGCGACGACCCCGCCGTCTGTACCCTCTGTGAGCTCTCGACCGCCGGCGTCGACGTCACCGACGACGACGGTAATCGGTTCTGCTGTACCGGCTGCCGCGACGTGTACGGCGCGCTCGGCGACGTCGACGTCGACGCGGACGCGGTCCGCGAGCGCCGGCAGGCGGGCGAGGACGCCGCGGCCGACGCCGCCGGAGCGGACGCTTCCGCCGACGGCGACCGCGACGTTCCGGACGGCCACGAGGCGACGTTCCTCGAGGTCGACGGGATGCACTGTGCGACCTGCGAGGCGTTCATCGAGACGGTGGCGACCGACGCCGACGGGGTCAGCGGCGCGAGCGCGAGCTACGTCACAGACACGGTGCGGATCGACCGCGACCCCGACGCCGTCACCGTCGACGACCTCACGGAGACGGTGAGCGGGCTGGGGTACAGCGCCTACGCCCGCGACGACGCCTTCTCGCGTCGACAGGCGGACAACATGGCGACGGCGCGGCTCGCCGCGGGCGTCCTCGTCGGGATGGCCGTCATGTTACAGTACATCGTCCTCATCTACCCGACGTACTTCGCGTTCCCGTTCTACAACGAACGGACCCTCGAGTACCTCAACGCGGCGATGGCCTCGACCTCGGGGACGTACTTCTTCATCGTCATCGCCGTTCTCACCACCATCGTCCTCTTTTTCACCGGGAAGCCGATCCTCCGCGGCGCGTACGTCAGCGCGCGGACGCGCTCGCCGAACATGGACCTCCTCGTCGCGATCGCGGCGGTGAGCGCCTACCTCTACAGCACGCTCGCGGTGATCTTCGTCGAGTCGCCCTCGATATACTACGACGTGACCGTCGCGATCGTCGTCATCGTCACGGTCGGGAACCACTACGAGGACTCGGTGAAGGACCGCGCGACGGAGCTCCTCTCCGAGGTCACGGCGGTCCAGGTCGACGACGCGCGGCGGCTGACCGCCGACGGGGAGACCGAATCGGTCGCGGTCGAGGCGCTCGAACCGGGCGACCGCCTCCTCGTGCGCGCCGGCGAGCGGGTCCCGGTCGACGGCGAGGCGGTCGACGGCGACGCCGCGGTCGACGAGTCGGTCGTCACCGGCGAGTCGCTCCCGGTCCGGAAGGTCGCCGGCGACGCGGTCGTCGGCGGCTCCGTCGTCACCGACGGCTCGCTCACGGTCGCGGTCGGCCCGGACGCGACCTCCAGCCTCGACCGCGTCGCGGAGCTCGTCTACGACCTCCAGAGCGGGAACCACGGCGTTCAGAAGCTCGCGGACCGACTCGCGACCGTCTTCGTCCCGGCGGTCCTCGTCATCGCGGTCGTCGCCGCCGGCGCGTCGCTCGCGCTCGGCTCCGCGCCCACCGACGCGATGCTCGTCGGACTGACGGTGCTGATCGTCTCGTGTCCGTGCGCGCTCGGGCTCGCGACCCCGCTCGCGGTCGCCGCGGGGATCCGCGACGCCCTCGAACGCAACATCGTCGTCTTCGACGACACCGTCTTCGAGCGGATCCGCGACGCGGACACCGTCGTCTTCGACAAGACGGGGACCCTGACGACCGGCGAGATGCGGCTGATCGACCGCGTGGTCGACGACGACCTGCTCCGGCTCGCGGCCGCCCTCGAATCGCGGTCCGCGCACCCGGTGGGGCAGGCGATCGCCGCGGCGCGGTCCGCGGCGGACGCGGCCGACGCCGGTCCCGGTGACGCGGCCGACGACGGCGCGACGCCCGCCGTTGCCGACGGCGGGACGGAGGCGGCGGACGGCCCCGGTCCCGCCGACGCCGCGGGCGACGGCGACCCCGAGACCGCGGTCGAGTCGTTCGAGAGCCACGCGCGCGGGGTCTCCGGCGTCGTCGACGGCGTCGAGGTCGTCGTCGGCCACCCGGACCTCTTTGACGAGCGCGGCTGGACCGTTCCCGACGAGATCCGCGAGGCGGTCGCGGACGCGCGCGACGTGGGCCGCGTCCCGGTCGCGGTCGGCCGCGACGGCGCCGCCGAGGGGTTCGTCGTCGTCGGGGACGAACTGCGCGAGGGCTGGGAGGCGACGGTGACCGCGCTCGACCGCTCGGGCGTCGAGGTGATCGTCCTCACCGGCGACGACGAGCGCGCCGCGACGGTCTTCGCGGAGCACGACGCGATCTCGTCGGTGTTCGCCGGCGTCCCGCCGGAGGGGAAGGCCGAGGCCGTCGGCCGGCTGAAGGAGCGCGGCGTCACCGTGATGGTCGGCGACGGGACGAACGACGCGCCGGCGCTCGCGGCGGCCGACCTCGGGATCGCGCTCGGCGGCGGGACCGCGATGGCGGCCGACGCCGCCGACGTGGCGATCGTCGACGACGAGCTCGGCTCCGTGGCGACCGTCTTCGAGCTCGCGCGGGCGGCGGGCCGGCGCGTGAAGGGGAACATCGGCTGGGCGTTCTGCTACAACGCGGTCGCCATCCCGCTCGCGGCGACCGGACTCCTGAACCCGCTGTTCGCCGCCGTCGCGATGGGCGCGTCGAGCCTGCTCGTGGTGACGAACTCCTCGCGGGCGCTGCTGTCGGACGACTGAGGCGGCGTTGGAACGACCCACGGAGGCCCTCCGCCGCGACCCGGCCGCGCTCGCCCCGACCGCAAGCGATTTTCGGCTCACGCGAGTAGGCGGACGCGATGACGGACCAACAGCAGCAGCCCGCGGTACCGACCCGCAACGGGATGCCCGTTCTCGGGCTCGGCACGTGGGAGAACGACGACCCGGCACAGTGTACCGAGTCGGTCGCGAACGCGCTCGACGCCGGCTACCGCCACGTCGACACCGCGCAGATCTACGGCAACGAGGCGGCCGTCGGCGAGGGGATCGCGAGAAGCGACGTCGACCGCGGCGATATCTTCCTCGCGACGAAGGTGTGGATCGACGAGCTCTCGCCCGCGGACGTGGCCTCCTCGACCCGCGAGAGCTTAGAGAAGCTCGGCGTCGACGCGGTCGACCTGCTCTACGTCCACTGGCCGGCCGGGGAGTACGAGCCCGGGGAGACGCTGCCGGCGTTCGCCGAGCTGCGCGACGACGGCCTGATCGACCGGATCGGCGTCTCCAACTTCGAGCCGGAACACCTCGACGCGGCGACGGACGCGCTCGGGGAGGCGCCGTTCGCGAACCAGGTCGAGATGCACCCGCTGCTCCGGCAGGAGGAACTCCGCGAGTACGCCGACGCCAACGGCGTCGAGCTCGTCGCCTACTCGCCGCTCGCGCGCGGCGAGATTCTCGACGACCCGGCCATCGTCGACATCGCGGAGAAACACGGCGTCAGCGCCGCGCAGGTGAGCCTCGCGTGGCTCCGCGAGACGGGCGTCACCGCCATCCCGAAGGCGACCGGGATCGACCACATCCGCGACAACCTCGCGAGCGTCGACCTCGACCTCGACGACGAGGACGTCGAGGCGATCGACGCGCTCGGCCGGACGGACCGCCAGCTCAACCCCGACTTCGGCCCGGACTGGTAAGCGCCCGACGCGCCGCTCACTCGGACGCGAGCGGCAGCGACACCGTGATCCGGTTCCCGCGCCCGCCGCCGCCCCGGCCGCGCGCGTCCTCGCCCGTGCCGACGTCGACCGACACGTTCCCGTTCGACAGCTCCACGCTCCAGTAGACGAGCCAGAATCCGAGCCCGCTGCTGTGGTACACCTGGCTCATGTCGTGGTCGCCGGTGAGCACGTCGACCTCGACGGCCGGAATGGGCGGCAGGTCGTCCTCGACGACGAGCTCGGCGCCCGCCTCGGTGCGGCGGAGGCCGACCGTCACCGTCGGCGCCCCGTCGCTGTGCTGGAACGGGTTCTCCAGGAGCTCGATCACCGCCGACCGGAGCTCGCAGCGCCCGTCGACGACGACCGCGTCGAGGTCCCCGACCGCGATCGACCCCTCCGGGTACCGCCCGCGGACGGTCTCGACGGCCTCCTCGATCACGCCCCGGAGGTCGATCGCGTCGGTCTCCCGCTGGTCGGTGATGAGCTCGATGACCTCCCGCTCCTTCTGGGCGGTGTCGAGGAGGCTCTCGCCGACCCGCCGGATCACCGCCGTGTGCTCCGCCGACTCGGGCACTTCGGCCTCCAGCTCCTCGGCCGTCCCGAGGACGATGTTGAGGTCGTTCCGGAGGTTGTGACGCAGGAGGTTGTCCATCACGACGAGCTGGCGCTCGCGCCGCCGCCGGTCCGTGACGTCCTTCGTGAACCCCGTGATCCGGACGACCTCGCCGTCCTCGGTGATCGGCTCCCCCTGGACCCAGACCCACCGCTTGTAGTTCTCCGCGGCGTTCACCCGGTACTCCATATCGACCGACGAGCCCGCCGAGAGTGCCTCCATCGCCTCTTTGACCGCGGCGCGATCGTCCGGGTGGACCGCGTCGAGGAACGTCGAGGGATCGCCTCGGACCTCGTCGAGCGAGGCCCCGTATATGTCCTCGTACGCCGGGTTGGCGAAGAGCAGCTCCGACCAGTCGGCGTCGAACATCCAGAGGACGTCGCTGGAGACGGCGGCGATCTCCCGGAGGTGTGCGGTCGCCGCCTCGCGTTCGCGCTCGGCCTCTACGCGGTCGGTGATGTCCCGCGAGCTGACGACGAACCCGTCGAGCTCGCCGTCGGTGAGGTTCGACATGCGGCTCTCCAGCCACACCCACGACCCGTCGCGGGTCCGGTGTCGGTACTCCGTCGTGACCTCGGTGAACTCGTCGGTCCGGATGGCCTCCTCGAAGGTGCGCCGCACGGCCTCCCGCTCGTCGGGATGGACGTACTCGAAGGCGTTCGTCCCGACGAGCTCGTCCGGCTCGAATCCGAGGATCCCCTCCGCGGCCGCGTTGACGTACGTGTAGGTCCCCTCGTCGTCCAGCAGGGCGACCTTGTCCTGGGCCTGGTCGAGGAGCAGCCCGTGCGGGTCTGACCGACTCATCCCGTCATCCTCTCTCGCGTACCTGTATAACCGTCACGGCCGTTCGGAGCGGCGTGAAACGCAGCCGGAACCGATCAGACGTGTTCCGCGAGGAAGTCGACGATCTCGCGGTACGCCTCGATCCGGTTGTCGAGCTTCGCGAACCCGTGCCCCTCGTCGTCGAAGATCAGCTTCCGGACCGGGACGCCCTGTTCGCGCGCCTCCTCGACGATCTGCTCGGCCTCCCCGACGGGCACCCGCGGGTCGTTCTCGCCGTGGAGGACGAAGAGGGGGGCCTCGATCCGCTCGATGTTGTTGATCGGGGAGACGGACTCGAGGAACTCGCGGTCCTCGTCGAGCGAGCCGTACTCGGCCTCGCGCAGCGACCGGCGCCAGTCGCCGGTGTTCTCTAAGAACGTGACGAAGTTCGCGATGCCGACGATGTCGACGCCGGCGGCCCACAGCTCCGGGAACTCCGTCAGCGACGCCAGCACCATGAAGCCGCCGTAGGAGCCGCCCATCGCGACGACGCGGTCCGGGTCGACCTCGGGGTGGTCGTGGAGCCACTCGACGCCCTCGCGGACGTCCGTCACCGAGTCCATCCGATTCTCCACGTCGTCGAGCCCGGAGTAGGCCTTCCCGTACCCGGAGGAGCCGCGGACGTTGGGCTCGAACACCGCGTACCCGTTGTTCAGCAGGTACTGCGTGACGGAGGCGAAGGAGGGGCGCCGCTGCGACTCCGGCCCGCCGTGGATGTCGACGACGACCGGGTAGCCCGACTCGGGCGGCTCCGTCTCGGGCACGGAGAAGAACGCGGGGATCTCCCTACCGTCGAAGGTGGGGTAATGGACCAGCTCCCGCTCGACGAACGTGTCCGGAGGGATCCCCGCGGTCGAGGCGCGGGTCCACCGCTCCGCCTCGCCGGTGGTCGCCTCGACGACGTACACGTTCGCGTTGTGCGTGCTCCCCGTCGCCGTCACCGCGAACCGCTCGCCGTCGGGGCCGAAGCTCACGCCGCCAGCGACGCCGTCCGGGAGGTCCGGCGTCGGGAACGCGTCGACCCGGGCGGGCGCGACGAGCTCGCCGGCGGTGAGCTCGGTGTAGCCGTCGACGTTCCGGGAGTAGACGATCCGCCGCGAGTCCTCGTCTATCGCCACGCCGTCGACGTTCCACTCGCCGCCGTCCGCGACGACGGCGAACTCGCCGGTCTCCAGATCCAGCCGCTCCAGCCGGAGGGTGTCGGTGTCGCGGTCGGTGACGAGGTAGACCCCCTCGCCGTCGGGCCCCCACTCCGGGCCGGAGTACCGCACGTCCCCCTCGTGGGGCGTGTGGTGGGTCAGGTCGCCGGTCGCCAGGTCGAGGGTGTACACGTCGTGGTCGAACGAGGAGTGGGCCTCGTGGACGATCAACCGGTCGTCGCTCGGCGACCAGCCGGCGACCGAGAGCCAGCCGTCGCCCTCGTACACGAGCTCGGCGTCGTCGCCCGTCTCGTCGCGGCCCTGGACGTACACGTCGAAGACGGCCTCGTCGCGCCGGTTCGACGCGAACGCGAACCGGTCGCCGGAGGAGTCCCAGCCGCCCCACCGGTGCTTCGCATCGGGCATGTCGGTGAGGTCCGTGATCGCGCCGGACTCGTAGTCGAGCCGGTACAGCTGCGCGCGCTCGTTGCCGCCCTCGTCCATGCCGAAGACGGCCTCGGCGCGCTCCGGCGAGGAGTCGACGAAGGAGACGGACTCCTCGAAGAACGTGTGCTGTTCGGGCCACGACTCGGGCTCGCGGACCGACCACACCTGACCCGTGCCGGTCGTGTTGAGCAGGAACGAGAGTCGGCCGTCGGGACCGAGGTCTGCGCCGCCCGCGTTCCGCACGTTGAGGTAGCGTTCGATGTCGTACTGTCGCATGGGAGCCCGTTCCGGGCGCGCCGTGAAACAGCTTCGGGTGACGGAACCCGCGGTGCGGGTCCGGCGTCCCCTCGAGATGCCGTGTCTTTTTATCGGCGCCCCCCGTGCGGTCGCCGTATGCGCGTCGCGTTCGTCTCGCTTTTCGCCCCCGGACACGGGGAGACCCCGGCGCGAACGCGGACGCTCCGGACCGCCCGCGGCCTCGCCGCCAGCGGCCACGAAGTCGTCTGGCTCTGCGCCCGGTGGTGGGGCGGGGACCACGACGCCTTCGACGAGGACGGGATCGAGTACCGGTCGGTCACCGCCGAGCCCGCGCCCGCGGCGTTCGCCGCGCGGCTCCCGCTCGCACTCCGCCGCGTCGGGCCCGACGTCGTCCACGCGGTCAACAGCCCGCCGACGCCCGCCCTCGCCGCGACGGTCGCCGGGTCGCTCTCGCGGGCCCCGGTCGTCGTCGACTGGTGGCGCGACCACCCGGCCGACGCCCGCCGCTGGTACCGGCCGCTCGCGCGGCGCGCGGACGCGGTGACGGCCCCGTCGCGGACCACCAAGACGCGCGTCCGCGAACACGGCGCCGACGGCGACGACGTGCGGGTGCTCCCCGAGAGCATCGACTTCGGCGCCGTCGAATCCGCGGGCGTCGACGACCGGTTCGACGCGGTGTACTCGCGGCGGCTCGACCGCCACGCCAACGTCGAGACGTTCCTCCTCGGGCTGGCCGAGCTTCGCGGCCGCGACTGGACCGCGGCGGTGATCGGCGACGGCCCCGAGCGCGGCCGGATCGAGGCGACCGCGGGCGACCTCCGGATCGGCGACCGGGTCGAGTTCCTCGGCGACCTGCCGGCCGAGGAACGGATTCCGATACTTAAAGGAACGCACGTCGCGGTGGCGACCGCGACGTGGGAGACGTTCGCGACCGACCTGCTGTGGGCGGTCGCGTGCGGCTGCGTCGCCTTAGTCGAGTACCAGGCCGACTCCAGCGCCCACGAGCTCGTCGAGGGGCGCGAACGCGGCCGGCTCGTGACGAGCCCGGCCGAGCTGGCCGACGAGTTCGTCGCGGTCGGCGACCTCGAACGCCGCGCGGTCGACCGCGAGTTCGCCTCGTTCGACCACGACGCGGTGATCGACCGCTACACGGCGCTGTACGAGGAGCTCGTCGACGGGGAGTGAGAGCGGACACGGCGAAAGAAATCGGTCGCGGTCCGCTACGCCTGGTCCTGCCCGGTGATCGTGCCGCCGTACTTCATGAAGACGAACGCCAGTCCCAGCGTGCTCACCATCGCGATGAACGTCGCGATACCGAGCGCCCGGGCGGCGTCCGGGACGAACACCGCGTTCGAGCTCCCGCCGCCGCCGACCTCGACGGTGGCGACGTCGCCGCCGACGGCGAGGCCGCCGTGCATGCCGATCGCGGTGTGGGGCACGCAGTGGTAGTGGGTGATACCGGCGTCCTCGCTCGAGGTCTCGTACTCGTAGGTGTACCCCTCCTCACCGACCGGGGCGCCGCTGTCGAGGCCGGCCGGGCCCTCGACCGTCTGGACGTTGTGAGACCCCCCAGCGCCCGTCCACTCCCAGGTGACCGTCGTCCCCTCGTCCACCCAGACGAGCGTCGGGTCGAACGCGAGTCCCTGGTCGCCGGCGCCGACCGAGACGGTCACCGAGTCCTGGCCGCGGGCGTCGGTGTACGACCCGACGTTCCCGACGGCGGCGCTCGGCCAGTCGGGTTCCACTTCCTGTGCAGCCGCCGTCCCCGCCGTCGCCGTCGCCGCGCCGGCGGCGGCCGTCGCACCCGCGGCCGTCCGCATGAACGCGCGCCGAGAGACGTCGTCCGAACTCATACGCTCCGGTTCGTGGCGCCCCGTAGTGAATATGTTGATCCGAACGCGGGATCACTGTTGAACGACGACCACCCCCGAAGCCCCAGCCGCTCGGCTGTACGTGGCTACTTATAAATCGACGATCGATGCGACCGACTCCGAAGCCCCAGCCGCGAGGCGGCCGCACGCTCGCTGTGCTCCTCGTCACTCGCTCCGCTCGTTCCTGCGGTGCTTGCGTCGCCTGCGGCCGCCTCGCGACTGCCCCTTCGAGTCCCTCCCCGCACAGCACCGCCCCGCGCCTCACCCCTCCCCAGCCTCGTCGCTCACTGCGTTCGCGACTCCCTCGCGCGTGCTCCTCGCGGCCTCCGCTTCGCTCCGGCCGCTCGGTGGCACGCGCCACCGCTCGGCGTGTTCGTTTATAAGGGTGACTCGCCACCGCGGTCGAATGTTTAAAAGGATCTACCGCCGGATCCCGTCGAGATCGTCGAGGAACGCCCGCAGCGTCGCCCGCGTCACGTGCGGCATACACACCACGCGGAGCGCTCCGGTCCCGGTCCGCGACGCCTTCCAGCCGGCGTCGCGGAGCGCCGCGAACTCGGACTCGGGGACCGCCGCGACGACGAGCGGGAGTTCCGGATCGACGACGTCGTACCCGCGGTCCGCGAGTTCCGCCGCGAGCCAGTCGGCGTTGTCGGCCGCCCGTTCCGCGGCCTCGCGGTAGCCGTCGGGCCACAGCGCGTCCATCGCCGCGACGGCGCCGGCGACGCCAGCACCGCTTCGGGTCCCGGTCAGCGTCGCCTGCGACCGGGACTCCAAGTACGGCGTGTCGACCGCGAGCGCGTCGAGCGCGGCGTCCTCGCGGGCCAGCAGGCCGCCCGCCGGCACCGGCGCCTGCCCGAACTTGTGGGGGTCGATCGTCACCGTGTCGACCGGCGCGTCCGCGAACGACCAGTCGCGGTCGGTAAAGGGGAGAACGAACCCGCCCCACGCGGCGTCGACGTGGACCCGCGCTCCGGCCTCGTCGGCTATCGCCGCCAGCTCCGGGATCGGGTCGACTCGGCCGTGCTCGGTGCTGCCGGCGACGGCGACGACGAGCGCGGTCCCGTCGTCGACCGCGGCCGCGACGGCGTCGGGATCGGCCCGGTACTCGTCGTCGACGGGGACCGTCCGGAGTTCCACGTCGAGCAGCGCCGCCGCCTTCGTGAACGAGAAGTGCGCGCTGGCGGGGGCGACGACGTTGACGTCGCGCTCGCCGGACGTGTCGTCGCTCTCGCCGTGTCGGTTCCGCGCCGACCGCACCGCCTGGATATTGGCCTCCGTGCCGCCCGAGGTGACGTACCCGGTCGCGTCGGCGGGGGTCGGATGCTCCGCGAGCGTCGCGAGCCCCTCGACCGCCCGTGCCTCCAGCTCCGCCACCGCCTCGTAGGTGGCGGGGTCGCCGGGGTTCGTCGCGAGGAACCGCTCGGCGGCCGCGCGGGCGGCCGGGTGCGGTTCGGTACACATCGAGGAGAGCACCCGGTCGAACGACTGCGGCTCCGGTTCCGGCTGTCGCATCTGCCCCCCAGTTGCCGCGGACGGCTCTTACCGGTTCCGTTCTCGGCTCCGGGAGACAAAAGTCGGCTCAGAGGACCTTAGCGGACCGAATCGAGCAGGAGACGCTGCTCGGTCCGCTTCACCTCGTGCTGGACGTCGCGGACCGCGTCGATGTTCGCGGAGATGGAGGAGACGCCCTTCTCGACGAGGAACTCGACCATCTCGGGCTTCGAGCCGGCCTGTCCGCAGATGCTGGTGTCGACGTCGAGCTCGCGACACGTTTCGATGGTGTCGCCGATCAGCCGCAACACCGCGGGATGAAGCTCGTCGAACCGGTCAGCCACGTGCCCGTTGTTGCGGTCGACCGCGAGCGTGTACTGCGTGAGGTCGTTGGTGCCGAAGGAGGCGAAGTCGATGCCGGCCTCCGCCAGGTCCTCGATCTGGAGCGCGCTGGCGGGCGTCTCGACCATCACGCCCCAGCGACGCGCCTCGGGGTCGATCCCGGCCTCGCGCATGTGGCCCGTGATCGCCTCCACGTCGGCCGCGTCGTTGACGAGCGGGAACATCACCTCTATGTTGTCGTACCCCATGTCGTAGAGGCGCGCGAACGCGGCCAGCTCCTGCCGGAACGGCTCGGGCTTGTCGAGGCTCCGCCGGATCCCGCGCCAGCCGAGCATCGGGTTGGGCTCGACCGGTTCGTCGTCGCCGCCCTCCAGCTCGCGGAACTCGTCGGTCGGCGCGTCGATGGTCCGCACCCGCACCGGTCGCGGGTAGAACTCGTCGGCGACGCGCCGGACGCCCTCGATGAGCTCGTCCTGATAGGCGCGGGCGCCGTGGTCCGCGATGTACTTCTCGGGCGTCTTCCCGAGCGACAGCACCATGTGTTCGATCCGGAGCAGGCCGACGCCGTCGGCGCCGGTCGCCGCGGCGCGCTCGGCCGCCTCCGGGATGGAGACGTTCACCTTCACCTCCGTCGCCGTCATCGGCTTGACGGGGGTCTCCGGGCGCGCGGCCTCCACCGGCTCGAACTCCTCGCCGGGCTCGGCCGACTCGGACTCGCCCGCCCGGACCGTCCCCTTGTCGCCGTCGAGAGTGACGTGTTGCCCGTCTTCGAGGACCCGCGTTCCGTTGCCGGTCCCGACGACCGCGGGGACGCCGAGCTCCCGGGAGATGATCGCGGCGTGGCTCGTCATCCCGCCCTCGTCGGTGACGATGCCGGCGGCGCGTTTCATCGCGGGCACCATGTCGGGCATCGTCATCTCCGTCACCATCACGTCGCCCTCCTGGACCTGGTCGAGGTGATCGAGCTTGTGGACGATCCGAACGGTGCCGGAGACGACGCCCGGACTGGCGCCGAGCCCGTCGACGAGGCCGTCCGCGTCGTCGTCCGCACCGGTCCCGCCGCTCGCGGTCGTCCCGCCGTTCGGCCCCGTCCCCGTCACCCCGCCGTCGCCGTCGGCGGCCGCCGCCTCGGCTTCCCCGCCCGCGCCGGCCCCGTTTGCCCGCGACTCGCCCCCGCTCGCGCCAGCCTCGTCGCCGGCGTCCTCGCGGATCGTGGTGATCGGGCGCGACTGGAGCATGTATATCTCGCCGTCGTAGATCGCCCACTCGACGTCTTGGGGGGCGCCGTAGTGCCCCTCGACGCGCTCACCGAGTTCGACGAGATCGCCGATCTCCGCGTCGGAGAGGACCCGCTCGTTCCGCCGGTCCTGGTCGACGTCGAGCTGGACCGTCTCGCCGGTCTCCTCGTCTTTCACCATCTCCACCTTCTTGTCCGCGACGGTCACCTGGTCGACAGCGCCGCGCTCGCGGTCGTACACGTAGTTGTCGGGCGAAACGGTGCCGGAGACGACCGCCTCGCCGAGCCCCCACGCGGCCTCGATGGTGACCTGCGGCTCGCCGGTCGAGGGGTGGCTGGTGAACATCACGCCGGACTTGTCGGCGTCGACCATCCGCTGGACGACGACCGCGATGTCGACCTCGGAGTGCGGGAACCCGCGCTGCTGTCGGTAGTAGATCGCCCGCTGGGTGAAAAGCGAGGCCCAGCACTCCTTCACGCGCCGGAGGAGGTCGTCCTCGCGGACGTTGAGGAACGTCTCCTGCTGGCCGGCGAACGACGAGTCGGGCAGGTCCTCGGCCGTGGCGGACGAGCGGACCGCGACGAACGCCTCCTCGCCGTCCTCGCCCATCTCTCGGTACCGGTCGAGGATCTCCTCGCGAACCGTCTCGGGGAACGGGGTGTCGAGGATCAGGCGCTCAGCGGTCGCCTCGGCCTCGCGGAGCGCGGCGGAGTCCTCGGGGTCGACGTCGACCGCGTCGAACAGCTCCTCGTCGATCCCGGCCTCCTCGATGAACGTCCGATACGTGCCCGCGGTGACGGCGAACCCCGGCGGCACCGGGAGCCCAGCACCGATGAGTTCGCCGAGCGACGCGGCCTTTCCGCCGACGGTCCCGACGTCGTCGGCATCGACATCCTCCAGCAAGAGTACTGCCATTCGTGTACCCGGAGGATCCGCGAGACGACGTATGAAGCTTCCGACCGACGAAATACTGAATAAAAGATTACTCGCCGCCGAGTTGTGTCCGACGAACGAGTACGACCGAGCGGCTCGAACGGAACCGGCGCAGGCGACGGTTGCGTCGGCCGGACCCGATGAAGAGAGAGTTCGCCCGGGCCGGGACGCGTGCGGGCGGCCGACGAAACGAGGGCCGAAGCGTCGGGGACAGCGAACCGAACCGCGGTTCGTACCCATCGGTACGGGCCGTTCCCGTCTATACTTACCTCTCGTTTCACGATCGGAATCCGTAACTCGTTACCGGGTCTGTAACACTTTTTTCCAGAATTTTGAGAGAGAAACGTCTCGTGTGGCCGTCCTCTCAGTCCCTGCCGAGCCGCCGCCGTTCGTCGCGCAGCAGTCGCTCCCAGAGTCCGAACAGCCGGCTGTCGAGACCGTACGCCTCGTCGACGCGCCGGACCCAGCGGTCGTCGCCGAACAGGTGGCGCTGGAACCGACGCACGTCGGGTGAGAGCCGGTCGCGGTCGCCGCCGTAGTGCGACAGCGACTCCTCGCGGGTCCGCGCGAGGAGGTCGGCGGGCACTTCGATGCCGTCGGCGGCGGCGACGTGGTCGAACCACTCCAGATGGAGCAGCGAGTCCGCGAGGAGGAAGCGCTCGCGGAACCCGGAGACCCGCGACAGCGCCGGTGCGCCGTCGATGCGGACGTCGGTCGGACGAGAGAATCGCGGCGCGGTCGCGGACACGGACGCGTTCTCGGCGACCGCGCCGGCGACGCGTCGAAGCCGCCAGTCGCCGTACCGGACGGGCGCGATCAGCGCGAGCTCGTACCACGTCGGTAACCACTCGCAGTACGGCTCCGAGAACGCGCCGTCCGCGAGCAGCGTCGCCGCGACCGAGCGCGCCTCGTCCGGAGTCAACGCTTCCGGGGCCGTCCGGAGGCGACGGACTGTCCGGTCGGAATCGAGCGAGTCGACGCCGCCGAATCCCATCCCCTCGGCGACGGCGGTCGTGTACGCGCGGCCGGCGGCGTACCAGGCGGCGAAGTCGGCGGGCGCCGTCAGCCGCAGGAGTCGGAGGACGGAGATACCGATCCGAGGGGCCGAGCCGAGATAACCGTTCGGTCGATCAGTCGTCGACTCCGCCTGCCCCGCCGGCATCGCTCCCGTCGGTACCGTCGATTCCGGCCGGAGTGCCGTCACCGCCTCCGTCGACTCCGGTCGACCCGTCGAGCGCGTCGTCCAGTCCCCACTCGGCGGCGCGGTCGCGGGCCTCCGACCGCGCCTGCTCGCGGATTGCGTCGATCCGGTCGTCGTCGTCGAGGAACGCCGCGACGGCGTCGTCCTCGTCGCCGGAGTCGCGCAGGCGCCCCTCGGGCGCCGCCCCGCGCGTCCGCTCGGCGAGGGCGGCGTCGTCGGCCAGTTCGGTCGCGGCCGCGGCGGGCCCCACCCGGAGCGCGTCCTCCTCGTGGGCCGCCGCCAGCCCGCTCGGATCGACGGCGTACAGCTCGACGCGATAGGGGCCGGGGACCGCGAGCTCCGCGAGCGCGTCCGGACCACCGTTGTCCGTCACCGTGTTGTACGCCAGCACGGGCACGCCGTCGTCGAACGTGAGGACGCCGCGGGCTTCGCCGGACAGTAAGAGGGTCTCCTGCGGGACGAGCGTCGCGTAACCGGTGAGTTCGCGGTCGAGCGCGCGCGACAGCGTCGTCGCCACGTCCGAGACGACGCGCGAGCGCAGGAGGGTTCCCCGCGGAATCGTGAGGCCGGCCGGCTCCGAGGAGCCGGTATCGGGCTCCCCGCTCATGGCGTGTCGGGGACGACCGCGCTGCGGAACCGGTCGGCGACCGCGTCGCCGTCGCCGTCGCGCACGTCGAGTCGGTCGGCGGCCCGGCGGTAGCGCGCGGCGGCCTCGCTCTCCGGCGCGTGTGCGAGCAGGGGCTCTCCGGCCCGCCGTGCCGCCCGGACGGCGTCGCTCTCGGGGACGTTCGCGAGGACGGGGCCGCCGAAGTGGCGCTCCGCCTTGGCGGCGACGTCGTCGGCCTCGTTCCGGACCTTGTTGAACAGGACGCCGGCGGTCTCCGTGCCGTACGAGCGCGCGTACTCCTGGACCTTCAGCCCGTCCGAGAGCGCGGGGATCGTCGGCTCGACGACGACCACGACGCGGTCCGCGAGCACGACGGGCAGGACGGCCGACTTCGACCCCAGCGCGGCCGGCGAGTCGAGCAGCAGCACGTCAGTGTCGCGTGCGAGTTCCGCCACCACGTCGCGGAGCCGCTCCGGCTCCGCGGCCTCGAAGCCGGCGAGCGAGGTGCCGCAGGGGACGACCGAGAGCCCGAACCGCTCGTAGGTCGCCTCGCTCACGTCCGTCGCGGTCCCCTCGACGAGGAGGTCGTGGAGGGTGGCCGTCGCGTCGTCGAGCCCGGCGTGAAAGAGGAGGTTCGCCATCCCGGTGTCGGCGTCCACGACCGTCACGTCGTGGTCGGCCGCGAGCGCCATCCCGAGCGCGAGCGTGCTCGTCGTCTTCCCGGTGCCGCCCTTTCCGCTGGCGACCGCGAACGCCTCGACCATGTCTCCCGCTCGCCCGCCGTTCCGAATAAAACCTCTTCATCGTCGGTCGCGGTGATGCTCACCTGCTGCGGATCGGGGTGGCGCGTGCCTGCGAGCGGCCCTCGGCCGCGAGCAGCACGCGCGAGGGAGTCGGCCGACCGGAGCGAAGCGGAGGGAGGCCGACGAGGCT
>NZ_SGTU01000169.1:0-828 GCF_005435195.1 Halorubrum sp. SP3
GCGTCGGCCACTCTCCGGCGCGGTACAACGTGCCCGGGCGGGCGATCATCGACGAGTCGAACACGTTCTTCTACGGGGAGACGAACCTCGACGGCGTCCTCGACCTCGTGTCGCGCTCAAAGAAGCCCGTCCAGGAGCTCGCGTGGGCGTCGATCGGGAACGTGCTGACGGCGACCCAGATCTGCGAGGCCCACGACCGCGGTGTCCTCGTCCCGTGGAACTCCTGGCGCCACGAGTTCTACAAGCCGATGGGGACGCTCCATGACGCCGACCGTGGCGGCTTCATCTTCGCGCCCGAGGTCGGCCTCCACGAGAACGTCCACGAACTCGACTTCTCCTCATTGTATCCGAATATCATCTGTACGCGAAACGTCTCACCGGACATCATCCGGTGTGATTGTCACAGCGACCGCGACGATGTCCCCGGCCTCGGGTACTCAATTTGTGACGACCAAGGCTACCTCGTCGACGTCCTCCAGCCGATCATCGACGCGCGCGACGAGATCAAGACGGCCATCCGTCACGAGAAGGCTCGGGATGACCCCAACGAGGACAGACTGACGGAACTCGAAGGGCGGTCAGGCGCGCTGAAGTGGATCCTCGTCGCCTGCTTCGGCTATCAGGGGTTCAGCAACGCGAAGTTCGGCCGCATCGAGTGCCACGAGGCGATCAACGCGTTCGCTCGTGAAATTCTGCTGACGGCGAAACAGCGACTGGAAGCTGGCGGCTGGCGGGTCGTCCACGGCATCGTCGACTCCATCTGGGTGACGCCGGACCCCGACGTCGACGACGAGGACCGCGATGTCGGCGAGCGCGCCGCCGCGGGCG
>NZ_SGTU01000170.1:0-822 GCF_005435195.1 Halorubrum sp. SP3
TGGAACTCGCTCTGCGGGATCGAGAGAATTGGATCTGGTTTTGTGAGCCGTTCACGGTTAATCTGGACCTGCTGAGTCCGCCCATCTGGTGCGATCTCGATGACATCAAGCTCGGAAAGCAATGTCACCGCCTTTGAGATCGTTCCCTTATTTGCCCCTGTGAGGCTTGCGAGTTCGCTCATCGAGTATGTCGCATACGGCTGATCTATGAGAACGTTGAGAACGTCCTGCATTGCCTGGTATCGGAATACCCGATCCTCCGGAAACGGATACTGTAACTCTATTGAGATCGACTCTTTCCTATTAGGCATACGATTCCTATTAGGAAACGGTGTAAAAATCTGGCGGTGAACTGGCCAAATTACGGCGTGCTAGACTGTAGCCCTCTGAGTTCGTCTTCTATGTCCGCAGGGCCTCTCCGACTCGTGCCTCGATCATCTTCGTAAGCTAGGGTTCAATAGCAGAGTAGTCGGACCATCTACTGGTTCTCATCACTTGTACTGAGAGATTCGTGAATCCCCTCTCTATGTCATGGCGGTTCCACTCTGTTATCTAATGGTGTGTCTCTAGGCGTACAATTTACTGATTAACTCCTCCATCTAAGTCTTCATCAGTAGGGGGCTCACCAACCCGTCCAAAACGTCTCCCTCGGAATATGAAGGGTTGAGTATTAATCCATTCTGTAAATGTCCGGTCGGGGTCTTGGAGTATCGGTGTTTTGTGGCCGGTGAGTGGATGTTTAATGGGATCAACCCCTCCCGGTATGAAATCAATTCGAGCAGTCGGGTCGAGGCGACCGTCCTGAATCTTTTCAACGGTTTC
>NZ_SGTU01000171.1:0-819 GCF_005435195.1 Halorubrum sp. SP3
GAGGGTGGAGCATCTGTTCGCGGCGCCGTGGGCGGCGGTGAACTCCCGACGCCCCGCTGGGTCCAATCGACTTTTTGGAGGTCAATTTCCTCGCCGGGGAGGTGAGCTAACGCTGCTAGTTCCTCAACGGTGTAGGCACCATGGTTGTAGACGAACTCGCGATTGGCAAGATTCGTGAGTTTCCGCAACAGCGACTGGTCGTTATACGTCAATGGCCAGAGCCGCTGGTGGGCGTCGCCATTGTGATACTGGGTGTCGAGGGCCCGGGAGATGGACTTGATGTGGCCTTCCACAGCTTTGGGGCGGGGACCGAACACAGCAAACCGGATATTCACGTAGAACGCTGGATCGTCTTCGACCTGCTGGACCGCATTCGCTGCGGTGCGATCCTGTTCGGATGGGTCTTCGACCGTTGTATGGAAGATGCCGGTGTTCACACGGCCGAATGTGAGGCTCTCGTGAGCCTGATCGATGGAATACTCGTGTGGGAGAAGGCCATCGGTCCAGTTCTCACTGACGGGCGTGAATACGAACTGAACGACTGCGGTATGCGAGTCAGGACCGGCGATTGCCGACAGGAGTGAGCGGTAGGGGTCGTGATCGAGAACGCCCGGTTGGGAGAACGACCGGATTGGAATGTATTTGTAGTCCTTCTTTTCCATCCGGGCCATCGATGCCACATGTCCGGGCTCGACGTTGGTGAAGTAGTTGTCTCCTGGTTTGATCTCACTCGTGGGGTAGAGCCCAGAGAGTTGCTGGCGGAACTCGCGCTCTTCAACGGTGTCCGGGAGACCGACGTAGAAACGGAGTTCTCCATTG
>NZ_SGTU01000172.1:0-810 GCF_005435195.1 Halorubrum sp. SP3
GGAAGTTGTCGTACATGATGAGTCGAGTCTTGCCGATCGAGGTCAGTGTGTTACCGCTTAGGGCCGCCGCAGTATGAACAAAGAATCCGACTGCCAGAATCGGAAGCACTGGCGCCGCGGCAACGTATTTGGGGCCAAATGTAATAGATACAATTGTTTCAGGGAAAAGAGATAGCAAGAGGGTAAGCGGAAGATTCGCCAGTAGGGCCCACTTAGTGATTGTGCGAATCAGACGACGGAGCGCGTCGTGATCTCCGTCGGCGTGGAGTTCAGAGATCACAGGGACGAAGAGGAAGCCGAATGCGGAGACGGTCATCGTGAGGAACTGCGCGAGGGGGTAGACAGCGTTGTACTCACCCACGGGACCCGCGCCGGCTAGGGCGCCGAGAAGAAAAATATCGATATCGGAGAAGACAGCGCTCATCGCAGCCGTGACGACTAGTGGTGCCGAAAACGTTAGCAGCGTTCTGCGTACCGGAGTATACTGAACCGACCAATTAAATATTGGTGTTCGGGAGTGGAGGAACCAGAGACCGAGAAACGCGGTAACTAAGTAAGAGACTAGATACGCCCAAGCGACCGACGCACTATCGAAACCAAGCGCAACTACGACTGCGATACCGATGATGCGGACGACTGGGAGCGATACGTTCTGGAGGACAGTTCGTGGGACGGGAAGTTTGAACCCTTGCATACTTCCGTTAACCATCCGGATGAAGACGGCGAACGGAATAGCAGCACTGAATAGTCGTAGCACGCGGACCGTGGTACCATCAGCACCGATAATGTCGGCCAACCTTGGTGAGAGGA
>NZ_SGTU01000173.1:0-442 GCF_005435195.1 Halorubrum sp. SP3
GTTCTTTATGTTGTGAACCTGTTTTGACACCACAGTTACCCGCGGATTTTTCTCTCTTCTCTCTCACATCGTCTGTATGGCCCCCGCAATCGCGCACTTCCTGCTTGGCGCCGCCTGCGTGCTCACCGCAGCGGTGCCAGTTGTCCTCCGATACGAGTTCGACCGTGAGCACGCACTGTGGTTAATCCCACTTGGTGGCGTCTGGGGCCTCATCCCCGACGCCCATCATATTGCGCCCGTCTTCGTTGAGCCGTTGTACGCGTTCCACAGCTCTCTCTGGGTCGAGTTGTTTGGCTTTCATTATACGCTCGATCGGCCAGCTGTGCGGGCGCAGTACGAGGCAAGTGTGTTTGGCGCCATTACTGTCTTTTTGATTGCTATTGCTGGGTTCTGGGTTGCGGGTCGCATTCGGCGTGTCGGTCCTGTTGCCCGTCGCCCGCGT
>NZ_SGTU01000173.1:532-793 GCF_005435195.1 Halorubrum sp. SP3
GTGTCAGTGTCCAGGATGGCTTTCCTCTCGCAGCCAGTCTTGTCGGCAGCTCTAGTGTGCTCGTGGGTGGGCTGTTGACGCTGCTTGCTGGGGGAACGCTCGGTGTACTCTGTGCGGGACTGCTCGAGTTTAGCCTGTCTGAACCACTACGGATTAACCCTGCCTCAACTGCGGGTGTCGGGCTCGCCTTCGGTGTTGGTGTCTGGCTACTCGCCGTCCCCGTGCCGCTTGCCGTCATTACAGGGAGCAATGTCCCACTCC
>NZ_SGTU01000174.1:0-793 GCF_005435195.1 Halorubrum sp. SP3
AATCTGCCCCAACCCACTTCCTTATACCCGAAAACCGCACGACGGCGAGAGACGTTTATATCGTCGAATGAGGCTCGGACCGGTGGTCCGGTCCAAGTCGAGCGCGTTTCGGGTCCGGTCACTGTGCGCCACGATATTGGGAGCACTGCGACGTCCGACCACCGACCGAACAGGGCCTCGGAACGGCGGCACCGCCGACTCCGCCGACCGGCCGGTCGGGAACGGTACCGGACACGTACCTCTTTCCCTGTGTAGCGCAGTAAGGAAATATGAAACGAACAGGGGGTGCGCTCAAGGTCCTCCTGGTCGTGGGGATCGTCGTCCTCGCGGGCTGTGCCGGCGCGGCGCCCGGCGATCAGGCGCCGACGGGTCCGGACACGGACGACGAGACCCCGGCCGGGACGGCGAACGGGACCGTCGAGGTCCACTACATCAACGTCGGACAGTCGGTCAGTACGCTAATCCTCGGGCCGGAGGGCGAGACGATGCTCGTCGACACGGGGCACTACAACGACGACGGGGAGTACGTGTTGGAGTACCTCCGGCGACACGACGTCACGCGGATCGACCACCTCGTCACCTCGCACAACGACGCGGACCACATCGGCGGCAACGCGGCGGTCATCGAGTACTACGAGACGGAGGCCGACGGGATCGGGGGCGTCTACGACCCCGGGATCGCCGCGAGCACGCAGACGTACGCCGAGTACCTCGACGCCGTCGAGGAGCACGACGTGACGCTGTACGAGACGCGCGAGGGCGACGCGATCTCGTTCGGCGCGGTCGACGTCGA
>NZ_SGTU01000175.1:0-787 GCF_005435195.1 Halorubrum sp. SP3
AGACTGACAACCACTCGATCTCGGCTGGGCTTGACTATCCGGCGATTGGCCCCGAGCATGCCGCACTCCAAGAAATGGGGCGGGCCGAGTATCACGCTGTTTCCGATGACGAGGCGTTGGCTGCCTTCCGTGAACTGAGCGAAGCAGAGGGGATCATTCCTGCCCTAGAACCAGCCCATGCGCTTGCGTTGGCTGCGAAGCTGGCTGAGGAAGATCGCCACGATACACTGCTTGTGAACCTCTGTGGCCGTGGCGATAAGGACATGCAAACGGCTGCGGAGCACTTTGATCTCTCAGACTGAGATTTCTCCCAAAGAACCCGCCGCTGTCCGTTGACTACAGCTGCTTTTCAAAATGGACGAGCTCGTATGATCCGGCGGTTGAGGTCCCTGTCTGTTCATACCCTTGCCCGGCATAGAAGTCAAGCGCGGCCGATTGTCGCGTTGACGTCGTCGCGAGAAGCGTCTCAAAGCCATTAGCAGCAGCTCGCCGCTCAAGCTCACGAAGAATTTGCTTCCCATACCCCCGTCGTTGCTGCGGTGGGGCGACACGCATTCGATGTAGTTCTGCGGCCCCGGGCCTATCTCGTTCGTCGCTGTGACCAGCTTGATTCGGTAGAATCCCTCCCATTGCGACGAGGAGCCCGTCGTAGGTTGTAAGGTCCGATAGTGTGTACCCCGATTGCTCAGTCTCAGTTGATTGGTCGATATATGACTGTTCGCCGTCGACGGTGGCAACTACGAATGTTCCTCCCGTCTCGAGATACGACGTTTCTACTGTTCGGAGA
>NZ_SGTU01000176.1:0-781 GCF_005435195.1 Halorubrum sp. SP3
CGAGTGGGACTTGTCACTCGTCGCGCCGCTGGACGAGTACGACAAGATCGACTCGGCTATCGTGGAGGTGCTGAAGTCCTCGAACCCCGAAGACGGTGGGTACGCGAAGGACCGCAACGTTGAGAACCCCGACGCGGTGGGTGGGTACGAACCCGTCGAGGTGTCCGCTGAACAGAACCCGTGGGTGGTGTTGTACGCTCCCTCCTCCAAGAAGGGTGGAATCAACGACGAGCTGGAAGACAGAGCGTTGATTCTGTACTTCTCAAACGACCGCACCACCCGTCGGGCAATCGGTCGCAAGGAGTTTGGTCACGAGGAGATCGACTCCAGCAAGTACGACGACGAGTACATCTACGACGCGCACGAGGTGAAGGCGGCCCTTCGTACCCACCTCTCGGATCTCCCAACGGAAACCACCTACGAGGAAGACGAGGATGGTGAGGAGTACGTCGCGGCTCGCAGCGGCGCCGCAGCAGCCTACATCCCGAGGTGGGTGTGGTACTGCGTCGAACCCGTCTTCTCGATTGACGAAGACCACACGAACCGCGTGTACGGGATTATCTCCAATCTCATCAAGGCGTCTGCGATCGCGAACCACCACACTCGTCGCACCCGTGAGACGGAGGTGTACGTAGACGAGGACTCCACGGAGACAGAGACGATAGAGCAGTACGTGGCGACCCCGCAAGACGTGTGGAACGTGATGATGTGTCTGGAGTCGCTTTTGTCTACGACACACCAACTCACGCCGCTGAAGCGACACATCCTCGACGCTGTCGAC
>NZ_SGTU01000177.1:0-777 GCF_005435195.1 Halorubrum sp. SP3
ACTCGGGCCTCGGCAACGAGGGCGAGGTCGCTGTCGGCTACGGGACGAAGACTGCTTCGATGGACACAGAACAGATGGTCAATCAGGAGGCCGCCGAACTGCTGGAAGACCTCTATCAGAACGATCGGACGCCCAACGAGGTGTCCGTTATCGCTGACGAGGTACTTGACGCCTCCGCGGCCAAGTTCGACTGGAACGAACTGGAACTTGGCTACGAGGACGGTGGCGACCAGCAGCTCTCCATCTCGGGCAAACTGCGCGGGCTGGAGATCGAGGCGTTGTAACGAGATGACCCCTCTGTTTGGGCGTCACCACTATATCCGTTACCATTAATATCCTTCAGTTCTATTAGGAGGACGTGAGGAACGAACGGTGTCACGAAGTGACTCGTCCTCGCGTGGAACCCCGCCACACAGGGCCTCGTGGCAGGGGTAATCCGTTCTTTCAGATGACGTGGGGGCGGATACTCCCTGTGGTGTGACCACCGAGCAGCTCGCCCCCACGGATATTCCTTACAGTAATACCCCCACCACCAACCCCCCACGGGTCTGTCGTTCACAACGTGGGCGACAGGCCAAGTGGGGCTGCCGCCCCACGGGGTTTCTCACAACAGGGCAGATCCCGACACACCCTCGACGCTTGCTCACACAGCCACTCGGATTCACGTTAGGTAACCCAAGGTTATTTATATCTATAACCCAAACATACGGGTATGAGTCACACACGTGAAACCGAGGAACCGCCTGATGAGCAGTCCAGCGGACAGGATGATTCCGT
>NZ_SGTU01000178.1:0-775 GCF_005435195.1 Halorubrum sp. SP3
GCTGTTCAAAGAATCGCCCGTCAGTGGCGCCAGTAAGAAGGAAGGGGACTGGAATCGCTGCTGGGTGATTCGTCCGCAGGGACTCGCTCAGTAGATCAAACAGCCCCATATCGATGGACGCACTCTCACCGCCATCGAATCGTGTGACTTCAAATTCCACACCCTCAAGCTCACCAATAACCTCCCATACCTCCTCGAGGAACGCATCCGGTGTCACCCCCGGAAGCAGCCGTGCGTCGAGGCGGAGGTCGACCTCTGCCGGATGAACGTTCACCTTCCCGCCGCCGTTGACGACTGTCGGGCTCACCGTGTTGTGAAGCATCGGATCCAACCGCTCCGAAATGGGGCCGAGCTCGTCCAGAATGTCATCAGTACGGTCGGGATCCAGCAAGCCCCGCAACTGCTCGGCCCGCTGGGAATTGGCTTCGGCGGCGAGTGCCTCAATGAATTTGCGGGCTGGCGGTGTGATGTGAACGGGGAGGCGCTGCTCGGTCAGCCGTGTGAGCAGTTTCCCAAGCGTGTTCATTGCGCCATCGCACTGGGGTCGAGAGGCGTGACCACCACGCCCAGTTACTGTCGCTTCAAGCCAACAGACCCGCTTTTCAGCGACCTGAATGGGGTAGAACTCTGTCCCATCGATGCGCAATGGGAAGCCACCGAACTCTCCGATCGCGTACTCCACGTCCGCAAAGCGTTCTGGGTGGTGTTCGACCAGATATTTCGCACCGATATCACCGCCAGTCTCCTCGTCTGCGAGAACGAGCAGTAACACATC
>NZ_SGTU01000017.1:0-19543 GCF_005435195.1 Halorubrum sp. SP3
ACGCTCTTCCGTCCTAACCTCTACCTCGAACTGTTCTCCTTCTAACGCAGGCACAGAAGTCCGGAGTGGCGGTTGCTTAACCACAACCTATGGGTTCAAGAGAATATTCAACAGAAATACCTATTACCGAAACCTGTTTTCAAAAAATTATGAGCGGAAGTCTCGGTATCTCTGCTAACGAGGATACCGTTGAGAGCGTTCTTTCTCGGAACTATCGCTACACTGTTCCGGACTACCAACGCCAGTATTCGTGGGGCGAAGAACAGTGGCGTGCCTTGTGGGAAGACCTCCAAGCACTCCGCGACGGTGACACACACTTCCTCGGCTCTATCGTAGTCATCGAACGCTCCTCCGGACTGAACGAACTGGACCGGCTCGAAGTTGTAGACGGCCAACAGCGGATGGCGACCATGCTTACGATGCTCGCCGTAATGCGCCAGAAGTATCTCGATGAGGGGGAGAGCGGACAGGCTGACGCGATTCGAAACGAATACCTCTTCGAGCAGGACCTCGACCAGCAAGAGTATCAGAACCTCACCCTCAGTCGGTACGACAACGACTCGTTTTCGGCGATTCTGAATTGTAACTTCGGTCAGGTGGACAACGAGACTCTGAACGAGGCGCTCGAATTTTTCGGTTCACGGATTCACGGTTTAGACCTTGATGAAACAGATGTCCTCAGAAAGCGGTTGCTGAGTTCAGTCACTCTCGTCTCAATCGAGTGTACTGAGGAGCAGTCGGCGTTCCGACTGTTCGAGACCCTGAACGAACGGGGGCTTGAACTCTCCTCGGTTGACCTGATGAAGAACCACATCTTCAGTATCGCCGCACAAGACGACGATGTTGATTACGAGGCGGTCAAGCAATCGTGGCAGACAACAGTTGACAACACGGTTCCACACCTCAACAAGCCGAGCCGGTTCTTCCGTCACTACATCATGTCGGCACCGGCCCCGGACTATCCCGACGACGTTTCCGACTACAAACTCTACGACACCTTCCAAGGTATCATCAGCGACGTTCGCGGCTCAGACGACCTTACGCTCGAATCCTATCTGGCTGACGCGGCCAACCAGTCCGAGTTGTATCTACAGATTGCCAACGCAGACATTGACCGATACGACCACGGAGGAAACGAGGCCATCAACGAGAAACTGACACACTTACACTACATCAAGTCTGTTCAGGCTCGTACGCTTCTTCTCCGTATCTTCCAAGAATTTGACAACCCGAACAAGGTTATGGAAGCACTCGGTGTTCTTGAGCGGTTCTTGGTCCGGTGGAAAGTCGCCAATTACGCGACTGGTGGGCAGTTGGACCGCATCTATTCCGAACTCTGCTCGACCGTATTCAACGAAAGCGACCCTATAGAAGAGATGCGAGGATACCTTCGCGGCAAGTACCCGAGTGATGCCGAATTTAGGGCTGGTATCGAGAACAAGCGGGTCAAACTCAATGACCGAACGAGGTACATGCTCAAACGAATCGAGGAGGTCCACTACAACGGGAACGTAGACCGGATGGGTGATTATGACATCGAGCACATCGCTCCTCGTTCCGCATACACCGCCACTCGTCACAGCGCGTGGGTTACGGCGTTGAATACGACACAGGCGACGTTTGAACAGCACCGAGACCGTCTCGGGAATCTTACCCTCCTCGAATCGGACAAAAACATCCGTGCGAGTAACGACCCGTTCGAGACGAAAAAGAACGAATATGCCTCATCAGACATCGCTATGACTCGGGCTGTCGGTGAGAACTACGACAACTGGAACCTCGACACCATACAAGAGCGAACGTCAGAACTCGCGGAAGTCGCTCTGAACATCTGGTCTCTGTAAGTTCTCTCGCTCTAATCATTTGGAGAGTTAGCGCATAATTCTTATTTCTGACAAATTCCACAAAACGCAGTCAAATCTGACCACAATAGAGAGGCGAACTTACCAAATTTCGCGCGTGCCTTGCCGACTGGTGTTCCAACCCCCAACCCCTCCCTCTGGTAGACCTCCGAGAACAGGGGAATCCGCTCACAGTCCTCCCCGTTTGACTGCGCTTTCTGGCGGTATGGCTCCTCTCGGCGTGAAGTCGGGGCCAAGGCGCGTGCGCATTGGCCGTCGCCGACCGGCCCTCTGAACTTCATGTTTCGAGGGGGTCGCTCTCTCTAAGGTTACCACTCTTAGGGTATCTACTCTCCGTGGCAACTCGCTCTTAGAACTCGTGTTTAAACTCGATGACCCCCCGGAGTACAGTACGCTCTCTTAGAACACGTTGGTTGAGAGGATGGGTTTACACTCTCTATTAGAACACGAGAGTCCCGAGAACGGGCCTTTTAGAAGTTGTATTCAAAGAATTGAAATTCACGGTTAAGCCCTCTCGAATCGTAGTGAGTGTATGGAACTCACCCCGAGAGAGGCGGCCTTTCTGCTCGACGAGATGAGCGAGATAGAAGACGACGAAACGAGGTACCCGTCGGCTCGAACCGAAGCGAGGCGGCTCCGCAAGAGGGCAGAGGCCGCGCTCACGGAGTAATCAAAAACGCGCGCGTTCGGATTCTCCCGAGCAGTTACTATCGTCGGCTTGCTTCACAGCGTATGTACAGAGGCAAAGAGAGGTTCGTCTCGGGAACTGCCCCGAGACCGGAGCAACCGCGGTGGCGCTCATCGGGTCGATACGACTGGAGACACTCGGCAGGGATTGAGAACGAGAGTTCAACGCAACCCAAGCCACGGAGGTTTCGGCAGGGGTTGGCTTCGAGGTCTCGAACTCGGGGAGCGACCGGGGCAGAGCAGAAAGTGAGCAACTCCGTTTGGGTGACTGCATCGAACCGGAGGGGTGGTCGGCTCTATGTCTGACCGACCTATCCGGGTCCGATTGACAAAGACGCTCGGGCCGAACCAGCATCCAGAGTGCGGCCTGTTCACCGTACCTCCCGACGAGGCAATCACGATTACTCGGGGGATTGTTACGCAGGTCGCCCGGGAACGGCTCGGCGACGCTGACGGAACGGCATCGGACACAGAGGTTCTCGACGAAGCGACTGCCGTCCTCAAAGAAATCGAGGGAGAGTTAGAGAGACGGTTTGATACGGAGTAGATTGTCGGGGGGTCATCGAATTACACCACCTGATGTCAAATAGGCTTAAGATGGACTGTTCAATATAACTAATTGATGACAGACATCGGGGAAGCCATCTCCGCCGCGCTAATTTTGGTCGTAGGAGCAGGGGTACTTGCCATTATGGCTGGTGCTGATACATCTCTTGTAACTAACTTAATGTCGAGTGGTATAACACTCATCGTCTACGTTGGTGTGTTTGGGATTTTTGCGCTGATTCTCCTGAACATCGTCCAACAAATCTGAGGGTGGTAAGATGTCTGATGAATCTATTTGGAATCGCGTACAAGCAGAGATGCAGAAAGACGGACTTGACCTGCTTGAGCAAGTATTGGCTCTAATTACCGGAGGTGTCCTTGGGGGTAATGCGCTTCGGATAGCAAATGCGGACTTGCCAATTTTGTATGAATTAGGTGCGTATGCCGGTTTGTTCGTTCTTGGATTTATTGTACTTGGAACGACACATCTTGTTGTCTCCTACAACCGTGTACTCAGCGCAGATGTAGAAGATGATGAATAGAGACCTCACCAATTCATCGTGAATTGGGGAGATGTCTATCTTTCTCTCCGACTTCTTGGACTTGCGTGAAGGTCCATACCTTGACCACACTCTGGACACTCCCGATTTTCCACCTGTAGGGGACTCATTTCACTCTCAGCGAAATGCTTCTTACAAGAATGACAGTAGAAGATAGTTTCATCATCACTCTCCGGGTTGGCTGTCGGAGATGGCTTCATATAATCAGGGACAATCTGTCTCAATTCTGGTTCGGGGACCCCATTATGTTTCAGACGTTTGACTGCCTCATACTTGTCTGTGAGTTTGATTTTTCCATCTTCTCTCTGGACCAGAGAGCCCTCATCTGACACCATCTCATTTAAGACATTACGAATCTGCTTCTCTGATTCATTTGTCGCTGTCCAATTGACGAGTTTGTCTTCATCCATTCCAGTACCCCACGCTTCCTCAATAAACAAATTCCAAAGAAGTCGGAACTTGACCTCGTCTGCTTTTGCGTCCCGCAACCGCTCATACGCAGCCCTTCTCTTTCTACTGTATGCCCCTGCCATTATGAGGGACGGAATTACCACGAGTGGAAGGACTATCAAATTACTGAGGGAGAGGAAAGTGTTCTGTATCAATACTATCACAGCCACAAGAAACCCGAAAACCGAGGTCGAAAAAACATAGATGAACGGTTCGACCCACTCGTGTAATGCTACTAAACCTCGATTTTTGCTGCTTGGGTAGAAGGCCGAAGTCACGAGTTTAGCGGCCAAAAATACGATTGTCGCATAGACTAAGAAACGGAACCCCCACCGAACCAACTCAGACTCGGAAGCCCCCTCTAATAGAGGAAAGGAAATCAGATTCTGTGCAACTAAGGTCCCCGTAAGTCCAAGAACACCTAAGGCTATTAGAATCTGAACGTTTTCGGACCTTCTGAGGCTCCCTTCGTTCTTTTCGACAAACTCCTCGGTAAAAGAATCCGGTATTTTGAGCCGTGTAGGGAGGTTGTCTTCTCCGTCAGACTCGGACATACATTGTTTTCGCCGAAGAAATGGTAAAGAGATGGCGCTCTACTCATTTTCACGAGGTGTAGGTGACTATTGGCTCAGATGTCCACGAGGTAGTCCTCTCGTCGCTCCATCTGCTCGTTCTTCGTCGCTTTGTCGTAGTGCTTGTCCATCACCTCGCGGGACATGTCCACGCGGTCGGCGGTCACGTCCTTCGGCTGGCCCGCGTTCAGCGCCTCGGTAACGTAGCCGCGCCGGAGCGCGTGCGGACTCACCGACGCAGGGCACTTGCTCGCGGTGTTGTAGGAGGTCGCCTCGCACTCCGGTAAGTCGCGACTCATCGGGCACTCCCCGGTGTAGTGGCACGGTCGAGTCGCGGTGTAGATGTTCCGCTGAATCGTCGTCGGTTCGCACCGCTTCCCGTGGCTCGACATCAACAGCGGCGTCCGTCCGTGTTCGTCCTCGCCGCCCGGGTGGTTGAAGCGGAAGTAGTCACGGAGGACCGCGGCGACTTCGTCACTGATGCGAATGTCGCGCTCGCCTTTGCCCTTGTTCTTGAGCGGGGTCTCGGTCTCCGGACGGTGACGAACGCGGAGGTAGGGCCTGCTCCCGTCCTCAAAGTCGTCCGTGTCGAGCGCGTACAGGGAACTCCGACGCATCCCGGTCTTCCAGAGGAGCAGGACGATGACGTGACGGAGGGTCGCGTACTCGTGCTTGTTGAGGTACTCGATGATTTGGGTTGCTTCGTCCTTCGTCAGCACGGCGTCGGCTACCTCCTCGGCGTCATCGGGTTTGGGGATACGGACCATCATCCGCAGGTCCTTGGGAACGGCGTTGATGTGTTCACAGAAGCGGACGAAGTCCTTCACGCAGGTCATGTCGGTCTTGAGCGTGATGGTCTTGACCTGCTCCTGTCGCCACTCCTTGAACTGCTGGATGTCGTCGCTGGTGAGGTTGTTGAGGTTTGTGAGGTCCTCGTCTTCGAGCCAGCCGACGAACTTCCGCAGGGTCGTTTCGTAGTTCGAGAGGGTGGAGTCGGTTACGTCGTTGGCCTTGTCGTTCAGGTAGCGGTTCATCGCGTCGCGCGGCGGTGTGGAGTTCACGGGTTGTCGTACCTCGGGTGCTGAACGCCGTCGTGCGCGTTCGTATTCGGGAATTGGCACCCCGTGAGTTTCTTCGCGCGCACACGGCGAAGCAAGCCGAGGCGGCCTGAGAGCCGCCGAGGGTTGCTCTGAGCCGTGTAGAGGCCCGGGGTTCAAATCCCCGCGAGTCCACTTCTTCACTCCCTTCGGTCGTTCAGTCGTTCCCTCGCGTGGTCCCACTCGCTCACTCCGTTCGCTCGCGGGACCCCCGCGAGTCCACTCCGCTTCCCGCGGAGTTCTGCGTCGACAGCGCGTTCTCTGCGGCGGTTCGATCCGGGAACCGCTCACCGAGGGCCAGGTAGTCGACCAGCCTATCGAACGCCAGCGGACGGTAGTCCAGCAGTTCGACGGAAAAGTTCACACGGCGGGCGTCGTGGTCGATGAAGGGGAACCGATCCGGCCAATTGTTGTGGTGGTGGCCGTGGAGTGTCCACCCCTTCGGGTTCGACGGCCCGTCTGCCGGGTCATGGACGGCGTGGAACGGGACTCCGCGATGCTCGAAGCGGCACTCCTCGACGAGCTGAACCCCGTCTAACCGCTCCAGTATCGTCCCGTCGTGGTTCCCGATGAGGAAGACGAGCTCCCCGTCGAGTTCGTCGAGCCGGTCCAACAGGGCTCCCGCTGAATCCCGGATCGTCAGGTCGCCACCGTACAACACCTCGTCAGTCGGATCGACGACGCGATTCCACCGCTCGACCAGCGTCTCGTTCATCTCCTCGACCGAGCCGAACGGTCGATCGCAGTAGCCGATGACGTTGCCGTGGTCGAGGTGGAGATCGGAGACCAAGTAGTCCATCGAATATCGACGCTTCTCACTGACCGCGCTTCAGCGTGACGACCAGCGGCCGATCGGCCGGCTTGCCGTTGCTACCTCCCGGACCCAGTCCGCTTATATACCCCGAGTAAGTTTGGCGACGTATGGGCGTCTCCGAGATACTCGAGGGCACGAACCTCACGCACCGTCAGATGGGGGCCATCATGGTCGGGTGGATCCTGCTGGTCTCGATCGTCGCCGTCGGCCTGCTGCTGTACACGTCGTCGCTGTAGGCTCCCGCGCGGTGCCCCCTGCCGGCCCCGCCGGCCCCGCCGCCCCGCAAGCGTCTCCCGACTCTCGGCAACCGCGGCGGCTACCCCGGAGGTTATCAGCGGACCCGCCGAACCGTCGGCTCACATGGACGCCGCCGAGCGACGGATCGTCGGGTTCACCGCGGGATCGCACGGGCTCGTCCACACCTACGAGCTGTCGATCCCGATTCTGCTGACGGTGTGGATCGGGGAGTTCTCCACGACCGCCGCCGCCCTCGGCGTCGTCGTCACCCTCGGCTACGGGCTGTTCGGGGTCGGCGCGCTCCCGGGCGGCATCCTGGTCGACCGGTTCGGGTCGAAGCCGCTCATCCTCGCCTGTCTCACGGGGATGGCGGGGTCGTTCCTCCTCGTGAGCGTCGCGCCGACGCTCCCGGTCCTCGCCGTCGCCGTCGCGTGCTGGGGGCTCACCGCCAGCGTCTACCACCCCGCGGGGCTGTCGCTGATCTCGAAGTCGATCGACCGGCGCGGGACCGCGCTCGGCTACCACGGGATCGGCGGGAACCTCGGGATCGCGCTCGGCCCGCTGGCGACCGCGCTGCTGCTCCTGGCGTTCGACTGGCGGCTGGTGACTGCGGCGCTCGCGCTGCCCGCGGTCGTCGTCGCCGCGTACGGCGTCACCGTCGACGAAACGGGGAGTTCGGCCGAAGCGGGGAATGTGACCGACGCGGAGAATTCGGCCGAAGCGGGGAGTTCCGACGGCGGGGCGTCGTCCGGCGGCACGAAAGGCGAGGTCTCGCTGTCGTCGATCGCGACGGACACGCGCGCCCTGCTCGCCGGCGGCTTCCTGATCGTGTTCGCGTTCGTCACGTTCAGCGGGCTCTACTACCGGACGTTCCTCACGTTCCTCCCTGACCTCCTCAGCGACGCGCTCGGCGGCCTCGTCGACCTCCGACTCGTCGACCCCGACAGCCCGTACGCCGACCAGTTCGACGTGGGCCGCTACCTGTACGTCGCGGTCCTCTCGGTCGGCGTGTTCGGACAGTACCTCGGCGGTCGGATCGCCGACCGCGCGGCGCCGGAGCGGGGCCTCATTGCGGTGATGGCCGCTCTGTCGCTGCTCGCGCTGCTCTTCATTCCGGCGACCGACGCGGTCGCGACGTTCGTCGCGGTGTCGCTCGCGCTCGGCGTCGCGCTGTTCACGGTCCAACCGCTCTCACAGGCGACGGTCGCCGCCTACTCCCCGAGCGAGGCGCGCGGCCTCTCCTTCGGCTACACGTACGTCGGGATCTTCGGGATCGGCGCGCTCGGTTCCACGCTGGCCGGGACGGTCCTGACCCGCGCCGGACCCCGAGAGCTGTTCGTCGTCCTGGCAGGTATCGCGGCGCTCGGCTCGCTGTCCGCGACCGCTGTCACGCGGTTCGCGACGCGACGGGACTGAGCGGACCGCCGGCCGCGTCGCCCCCCGCTCGACCCGACGGCGGCCCGGCGTTCGCGGGCGCTCGGATCCGGCGGCGGTATCTGCGACGACCCCGGGATCGGTCACGACTCGTCGTCTGCGGTCTCGTCGTCGTCTGCGGTCTCGTCGTCCGCGGTTTCGTCGTCTGCGGTTTCGTCGTCTGCGTCGGCGTCCCCCTCGGACTCGACGTCGATCCTCACGGGCCCCTCGTCGGACTCGGCGCCGTCCGGCTCGGACCCGTCTGACCCGTCGGTGGCTCCCGAATCACGTCTCTCGTCGGCCGCCGACTCCAGTTCGCTGACGGCGTAGCCGACCGCGTAGCCGGTCGACCCGCCGAGGAACGCGCCGATCCCGGCGCCGACCGGGCCCCCCCGGGCGCCGAGGACCGCGCCGGTGAAGCCGCCGAGCGTCGCCGCGCGCTCCGCGTCGCGCTCGGGGTCGCCGGTAGGTTCGAGCGCGCCCTTCCCGTGTCGGTCCGCGTCGGTGTGTTCGTGGCCGGTCATACCGGTCGTTGCGGCCGAGCGGGTGTATATGTCTCGGCGCGTCGCGTCTCGCGGGCCGGCACGGTCGGCCTGCTACCCGACCCCGGCCGCGAGAGGCTACGCCGTGTGCTTCGCCGCCTCGGAGTCCTCGACGACCTCGACGCCGCGGTTGTTGACCGCGTGCGGGTCGAGCCCCTGCTCTTCGAGGAACTGCTTGTAGAGCCGCTCGGCGGTCTCGCCGTCCTTCTGCTTGTCGCTGGCGCGGTCGCAGAGTTCGACGAGGGTCTCGGGCACGTCGTTCTCGTGGACGATCCAGTGGTTGATCGTGTCCGACAGCCGGCGGATGGGCGAGGTGAAGTGCCCGTAGATGTCGAAGTTGAGCGCGTGGTGGCCGCCGAACGGGTCGTTCATGTACTTCGCGCGCGGCATCACCTTCAACACGGCGCGCTGGATCTTGTTGAGCTGGCGCTCTGGCGACTCCTCTAAGGCGGCGTTGACCGCCTTCCGCGGGTCGTCGCCCCACGCGTCGCCGGGGATCGAGACGCCGTCGAGCTCCTGGATCTCCTTGAGCGCCTCGTTCCACTGGTCGGGGGTGGGCTGCGGGTGGACGCGGTACATCGCCTCGACGCCGCGGTCCCACATCAGGGTGTGCGTCACCGCCTTGTTCGCCTTCAGCATCGACTCCTCGATGATGGTGTGCGCGCGGTCGCGGCGCGGGTTCAAGACGAGCGAACCGTCCGCCTTGCGCTGCTCGTGCATGCGGTCGGCGAGCTCGAAGGCCAACTGATTCTCCTCGCCAAGCGGCAGATCGGGGTCTTCGAGCCGCTCTTCGCACTCGGAGTAGGTGAGCCGTTCGTCGGAGTTGATCACGGATTTGTAGATGTCGATGTCCTCGAAGGAGAGCGTCTCCTCGTCGATCTCCATCTCGACGGTGTGTGCGAGGCGGTCCTCGTTCGGGACGAGCGAGCAGACGGTCTCGGCCAGCACCGGCGGGAGCATGTGGATCGTGTAGTCGGGCAGGTAGACGGTGTTGGCGCGCTCGACGGCCTCCTCCCACATCGCGGTGTCCGGGGTGACGTAGTGGGTCACGTCGGCGATGTGGACCCACAGCCGGTAGGCGCCCTCCTCGCGCTCGATGGAGATGGCGTCGTCGAAGTCCTGCGCGTCGACCGGGTCGGTGGTCCAGGTGGTGAGGTCGCGGAGGTCCTCGCGCTCGTCGATCTCGGCCTCGATCTCCTCGTAGACGCCCTCGGTCCGGGCCTCCGCTTCGCGGAGCACCTCGCTCGGGAACTCGTCGCGGATCTCGAACTCCTCGAACAGCTCCTCGCGCTTCTCGGCGAGTCGGTCCGCGAGCGCCGGCGTGATCGTCACGGGGCCCTGGTCCTCGGCGGACCCGGGCTTCGGCTCGTCGTCTGACATACCTCCACCAACGCGGGTCCGTTAGAAAGGCCTGTCGGGCGGGACGAACCCCGTATCGAACCTCAGACGAGCGCCGCGACCACCGGCGACAGCGCCACCGCCGCGACGACGAGCATGACCGCGCCGCCGCCGATCGGAACCGCCGACGCGCCGACCAGTCGGAGCGCGGTCCGCCGCGGGGTCGCGTCCGCGACGACGAACGGCGACCCGTCCGCGATCCGCGATTTCACCTCCCCGACGGGCGCGTCCGGGAACGCCTCGGCGTCACCGACGACGGTCACCTCGTCGCCCGGCCGGAGCGTCCGCTGGAGGTACCGGCGTCGGGGGTCGTCGCCGATCGTGACCGGTCCCACCTCGTACCCCGTCTCCGTGGCGTCGACCTCGTCGACCGCGTCGACGAACCCTCGGACGCGCTCCGGCGGCTCCTCGTCGGCGTCGACCTTGATCTTCTCGTCGACGTCGAGCGAGAACGCCGCCGCCGCGGGGTCGACTCGGATCCCGGTCCCGCCGTCGTCGACGCGGAACGGGACGCCGGCCTCGCCCCCGTCGATCGTGACCCACGACTGCCCCTCTCCCTGGCTGCGGAACTCCGAGACGTCGTAGTCGACGCAGAGGGCGGGATCGCCGCCGAACGGTGCGGGAAGCGTCTCGTCGTCGATCGCGGCGGCTCGTCCCGTGATCCGCACCGCTCGCTCGTCGCCGTCGAGCCCGGCCGGACCCGTCGTCGTCGCTCGGAGGACGCCGACCGCGTCGACGGTACCGCTCGCACCGCGCGCGAGGAACACGAGTCCGAGGGCCAGTGCGCCGACGCCGATGGCCGTCGGAACGGGGTCGGCGGCGTCGATAGCGGTCGAAACGGGGCCGGAAGCCGCGGCTACCGCGTGGAGGGCGTTCATGCGTACGAGCCGGGGTACCGGTCCCCGACGGGTAGCATTATCGGTCGCGGTCGGAGCGGTCGCGGTCGGAGCGTTTCCGATCCGACCGCCCTCGGGTGTCGGCCTCGTCGGTCCGGTCGTCCGCGTCGCCCGCGACCGCGTCCGCGTAGCGGTCGAGGAACTCCTCGGTGGTGAGTCCGTCCGCCTCGATGGAGCGAATCAGCGATTCGAGCCCGTCGCGGGGCTGGTGCGATATCTCGTCGTCGCAGTCGGTACAGAGGTACTCGAACTCCTTGTCGCGCCGGCTCCAGCGGTCGCCCTCCTTGTCGTACTCGCGGGCGTCTTCCCGTGCCACCGAGTCGCCGCACGCGATACAGACCACCGTTTGCCGGTCTCGACCCCCCCGGGAGCGCCACATACCGATCCACTTTCTCTCGCCCCACTTAGCGTTTGGTGCGCGGCCGACGCTCGGCTGACGGGACCCGCCGACCGCTGACGCGGGTCCGCCGGCGAGAGGTGTAGACATATTACCGTGGGCTCTCTGGTCTCGGTATGACGGTCACCGAGTCCGACCTCCCGGGGGTCGGCAAGAAGTTCGAGATCGAACTGGGCGGCGGCGAGGAGATGATCGTCGTCATCCACAACACCGGCAAGCGAGAGGTGTTCCGGCGGACCGACCCGGACGCCGACTCCGAGAGGGCGTTCGAGTTCTCCGACGACCTCGCCCGGACCATCGGCTCGATCATCGAGGGGGCGTACTTCCAGCCGGTCGAGCCGGAGACGCAGGAGACGACGCTGCCGGGCGGCGTCCTGTTGGAGTGGTACGAACTCCCGCCCGGGTCGCCGCTCGTCGGCGAGACGCTCGAGAGCGCCGACATCGGCAACCGGACCGGGCTCGCCGTCGTCGCCATCCAGCGCGGCGACGAGGTGCTCGACAGCCCGGGCGCCGAGACCACCCTCCGCGAGGGCGACACCCTCATCGGAGTCGGCACCCGCGAGAACTGCGCGGCGTTCGAAGCGATACTCACCGAATGACAGGCCGGCACGGCGCCGCCGGTTTCGGCGTTACGGTCCGCCCTCCCAGAGGTGACCGGTAGTGGCGCTGCTCGACGTCGGCGTCATGTTCGCCGCGGTCGCGGTCGCCGGCTGGCTCGCGAACCGCCTCGGGCAGTCCGTGATCCCCGCGTACATCCTCGTCGGGATGCTGGTCGGGGAGTTCGTCCTCGGACGGGTCGCCCTTCCCGCCGTCGGCACCGTCTACGTCCCCGAGACGGAGTTCATCGCGCTCGGCGCGGAGCTCGGGATCGTCTTCCTCCTCTTCTTCCTCGGCCTGGAGTTCAACCTCGACCGACTGCTCGGTCGGTGGCGCCCGATCGGGACCGCGGGAACGATCGACCTGGCCAACTTCGGGGTCGGACTCGTCCTCGGCTGGCTCGTCTTCGACGCGTTCCTCCCGGCGTTCCTGGTCGCCGGGATCGTCTACATCTCCTCGTCGGCGGTGATCACGAAGTCCCTCATCGACCTCGGCTGGATCGCCAACGACGAGGCGGAGCCGCTGCTCGGGACCCTGGTGTACGAGGACCTGTTCATCGCCGTCTACCTCGCGGTCGCGTCCGCCTTGGTGCTCGGCGGCGGCGACGTCGCCGCGGCCGCGACCGACGTGGGCATCGCGGTCGGATTCATCGTCGGCCTGCTCGGCGTCGTCCGGTTCGGCGCCCCGCTCTTCGACCGGCTCGTCGCGACGGACAACCGGGAGTTCGTGGCGCTGCGCGCCGTGGCGGCGGTCGTGTTCGTCGCCGGCGCGGCGCTCGCGCTCGGCGTCAGCGAGGCGGTCGCGGCCTTCTTCGTGGGAATGGCGTTCTCCGCGACGGACCGGGCCCACGCGATCGAGACGATCTTGGAGCCGGTCCGCGACCTCTTCGCCGCGGTGTTCTTCTTCTGGATCGGGCTCGTCACGGACCCCGCGCTGTTCGCGGACGTCGCGGTGTTCGTCGCGCTCGCCGTGGTCGTGACCACGCCGACGAAGGTCGTCACCGGCTACCTCGCGGGGCGGGCGTTCGACCTCGACGTCCGGCGGTCGACGCGGGTCGGCCTCGGCATGACCACGCGCGGCGAGTTCTCGCTGATCATCGCGACGGTCGCGGTCACCGGCGCGGAGGCGGGCTCGTTCGATCCGGCGCTCGCGGGGACGATCAACGCGTTCGCGGTCGGCTACGTCCTCGTGATGGCGGTCCTGGGGACGACGCTGATGGGCTACTCCGCGCCGTTCGAGTCGATCGCGACCTCGTGGCTGGATCGTGGCGGAGCGGACGGCAGCGGGGCGGGCGGGTAGGAGTTCGGTGGCGGGGCCGTTTATCCATACGCAGTCGTCGGCGTGTCGATGGCCAACACCGGCAGCGGTCCGGTCACTCGGTTACAAACGGTGGTCAACGGATCGGCGGCGAACGCCGTCAAAGCGCCTCTGAGTTCCGCCCCGCACGGCCCCGCACCTCACGCCTCCCCAGCCTCGTCGGGCGACCGGAGCGGAGCGACGGTCGCCCGACTCCCTCGCACGCGCTGGCTCGCGGTCGCCGGAGGGCGACCGCTCGCAGGCGCGCGCCGACCGCCATCGTAACCGTCTCTCGTCGTCTCGGCTCCTGGATCTCGGTAGTGCCGTCGCGCTCGACGCCTACTCGGTCGCGACCGGGCCGCGGCCGACGACGTCCTCGACCGCCTGAACGAACTCGCTCCGGCTCTCGAAGAGGGGGACCTCGCTCTCCGCGAGCACGTCGTCGAGCGTGCGCGCGCCGTCGGGCGTCCGGAGTTCGGCGTCGCCCTCCTGTTCGCGGACGTCGCTGCGCGTCGCGGGCCAGGTGAGCCGCGACGCGACGCGGGCGACGGGCTCGCCGGCCACGTCCGGCCCGTCCCCGAGCTCGACGGCCGGCTCCGCTTCGGCCTCCTCGTCCGCCTCGTCCGAATCGGTGTCGCTCATGCCCCGCGGTTCCGCTCGGGCGACACTAATGGTTTCGATGCCGTTCGGGGGTCCGCGGGGGCGCAGCCGCGAGGCCGCCGCCGGCTCGGTCCGACACCGAGAACACACCCGAAATAATCCGGTAATACTGTTATATTATCCGGGCGTAATTTCCGGTTGGGGGCGCAGGCACACGACTCCCGCACTCGCGTGTCGAACGCCGACACGCCGGTCTCCGCGCTTTCCGCCGACTCGACTCCGTCGCGAACCGCTTCGCCTATCTCCCCGTCACTCCCATCCGCGGTCGGTCCGGTTCAGCCGCTCGCAGCCGTCCTCGGTGACGACCACGAGGTCCTCGATCCGACAGCCGAAGCGCCCGTCGAGGTAGATTCCGGGCTCGACGGAACACACCATTCCCGGTTCCAGCGGGCGGTCGTTCCCGGCGACGAGGTAGGGCTCCTCGTGGACGTCCAGCCCCACGCCGTGGCCGGTCCGGTGGACGAACGCGTCCCCGTGCCCCGCCGCCTCGATCACGTCGCGCGCGGCGCGGTCGACGGCCGACGCGGGGACCCCGGGCTCGACCGCCTCCACGCCGGCCGCCTGCGCCTCGCGCACGACCTCGTGGACCTCCGCGTACGCCTCGCTCGGCTCGCCGCCGAAGACGAGCGTCCGCGTCTGGTCGGAGGGGTAGCCGTCGACGCGCGTCCCGAAGTCGAGGACGACCGGCTCGCCAGCCCGGATCTCGCGGTCGCCGTGCCCGTGGTGGGGCTTCGCGCCGTTCTCGCCGGCCGCGACGACCGTCTCGAAGCTGACGCCGCGCCCGCCGCGCTCGGTCAGTCGCTCCGCGATCCGGTCGGCCAGGGCGGCCTCGGTCATGCCGACGGCGTCGGCGCCCAGCGCGCGGAGGTCGCCGACGACCGCGTCCGCGACCGCGGCCGCCTCGCGCAGCGCCGCCAGTTCGGCCTCGTCCTTCCGGACCCGGAGGCCGGCGAGCGCCTCGCTCGCGAGCCCCCACGTCGCGTCGGGCGCCGCCGCGCGGAGGTCCTGCGTGAACCGCGCCCACATCGTGTCGTCGACGAGCAGCCGCCCGGCGTCGAGCCCCCGGTCCGCGAGCAGGTCGCGCGTCGCCGCGACCGGGTCGTCGCCGTCGCTCCACGTCCGCACCTCCGCGACGCCCGTCGCCTCCCGGACCTGCGTCTCGTACAGCGCGGGCACCAGCAGCGCCGGCTCGGGGTCGGCCGCGCTCGCGGCCGGCACGACGAGGAAGAAGTGCCGCTCGCCGGGCTCCTCGGCGAAGCCGGTGAGGTACTGGAGGTTGCGGCTCGGGAACGCGACCAGGCCCGCCGCGTCGACCTCGTCCAGCCGTTGCGCGGCCCGCTCGCGTCGCCGCTCGGACGGTCGAGTCGGCTCCCTCTCCTCCGCCGCCCCCTTCGCCGGCCCTCCCGCGTGTGCGTCGTCGGTCACGCGCCGGAATTCGGTCTCGATATATAAGTAGGATGGCGTTGACGTGGCCGCAAGCGGCGCATAACTAGGGCGGATCGGTCGCTCCGAGACAGTATGTCGACCGAGAACGCCGCGACGTTCGACTGCCCCGACTGCGACGTGCGCGCCCCCTCGACCTCGGTGCCGTACGACTCGCTCGGCTACGTCGTCTGCCCGGTGTGCGGGTACGCCGCCACGCCGGCCCCGGAGCGGTCGTCGAGCGCCGAGCGGTCGCCGGCGGGCGACTGACTCGGCCGCGACCCGCCTCGCCGAACTCGGCGCCGCGCCGCGGCCTCGGAACCGCACCGCTTTAGCCGCGGGGCGCGTCCGCCCGGGTATGAGCTGGTCGCTGGAGCGCGACGACGGCACGGTCACCGAGTGGGAGCGGTCGGACGGGTACGCGACCGTCAGGCTCCGCGAGCGCGCGGCGGGCGGCTTCGTCGTCCGCCTCGACGTGATGGAGCAGGCGGCCGACGAGTCGGCCTACGAGCGCGTGCGGTTCGACGACCGAGACGCGGCCGAGGCGCGGGCGACCGAGTGGCGCGAGGCCCGCGCCCTCGACGAGTAGCACGCGCGGCTACTCGATGTCGACCGCGTCGTTAAGGAAGACCTGACACTCGACGGTCCGCCCTTCCGGATCCTCGGCGAAACACTGGTATATGTCGTACGTCTCGTTCTCCCGCGGCTCCGTCACGACCGCGTCGCCCAGCCGACCGGCGGCGGCGTCGACCCCCTCTCGGTCCGGGTAGACGAAGGTGAGTATCCCGCAGTCGTCGGCCTCCTCACGCTCGCAAAACCCGAACAGGAACCCGTCGAACTCTAAGATCGTGCAGTCGGGCTGTTCGAGCCGCACGGTCGCGTTCAGCCGCTCGCGGTAGAACTCGACGACCGCGTCGCGCCGCTCCGTCGCGTGGAAGACGATTCCGGTCACGTCCGGCCGCTCGGGCGGCGACCACTTCATCGCTCCGGGCGGGCGTTATCGCTCCGGGCGGGTCCGCGTCACCGCTCCGGGTGCGTCGGCGCGTCGAACCCGCCGCGGACGAGGGGCTTCGCGACGTGGCGGCGCGCGCTCGGCGGCACCTCGTACCAGCCGACCTCGAGGTCGCGCTCGATCGGTTCCGCGACCTTCCCCGGCGCGCTCGTGCCGCAGTCGCGACACCGGTACCCCTGCCCGCTCCCCGCCGAGGACATCGACCGCCCGCAGTCGGGACACGTCGGCACCGCGGGCGCCGTTCGGACGAGCTCGCGGACGGCGAACTTCTCCAGCTTAAGCGTGCTCTCGGGCCCGTCCGCGTCGTCTCGCACTTCGTGTTCTCGCACCTCGTGTTCGCCGCAGAGGGTGACGCGGTCGCCCGGCCGGAGCGCGCGCACCCGGTCGCGGAACCGCCCCGTGGGCGCGAACGCGACGGCGCGGAGGGTGTCGCGGTCCGCGGCCGGACCGCCTTCGCCCGTCGCGGCCGCGACGTCGACGTGGACGTGCCCCCCTTGTTTCGTCTCCGGCGCGCTCGCCACCACGCCCGCGACGCGGTAGCCAGCGCCGTCGCGGAGGCCCCCGATTCGCCCGGGCGCGAGGTGGGCATCGGTGCCCTGGTTCGTCAGGAACGTCGCGGCGCGGTCGACCGTTTCGCCGTCGATATCGGCCGCGACCTCGCGACACGCGGTCGCATCGTCGCCCCGGATACCGTAGAGGATCGGCCCGGGGGCGTTGGGGACGCAGACGGCGGCGCCGGTCTCGCGGTCGACGGTGTCCCAGACCGTCGGGTACCCCTCCTCGGCGGCGGCGAAGACGCTCTCGACGTCGACCTCGCGGGGCGTCCCGCAGCGGTCGAGCTCGCGGTAGGCGATCCGCTCGAACGTCCAGTCGTCGAACGCCGCCGGCGCGCCGACCGCCGCGAGCGCGCCGATCCGCCCCCGTCCCGCGACCCCGTCCGCCCCGCCGGCCTCGTCCGCCTCGTCTGTCTCGCGGCCCCCGTCCGCCATGCCGGCCCCGCCCGCCGAGCCGACCGCGGCGTGTCGGAACCCGTGTTCGTCGGCGAGGTCGACCGCCTCGGCGACGGAGAGCCGCTCGCGGAGCGCGCGGTGCGCGAATCCGGCGACCGCCTCCGGGATCGGCTCCCCGGTCGGGTCGAAGGGGTCGCCGTCGACGTCGCGGTCGGCGACGACGATGCCGGGGGAGGTCCGGGGGTCAGCGGCCGCGGCGAACTCCTCGACCGTCTCGACGGCGACGGTCGCGGCCCGCTCCGCGTCGACCCCGGAGACGTGGATCGCGACCGCGGCGTTCCCGCGCGTCTTGTGTTTCACGGCCGGATTCAGGCGAACGAGTAGCCACCGACGGACTCGGCCGCCCGCGTCCGCGAGCCGCTCCGCGATCCGCGTCGCGACGTACGTCGTGCACATCCCGCGCTCGCGGGAGTCGGTGTCGTCGACGGCGACGATCGGCATGCGACGCGGTTCGTGGCGGCGCGTCAAGCCCCTTTCGAGGGCGGCCCGGTCGCTCTCCGGTCGGTCGACCCGCTCTCGGCCCCGGTCGAGTATTTAACCGTTTCCCGTGCCGAACGCGGAAAATCGCAGGCGGGCGGCAGTTTCGTCGGGAGGGAGACGACACAACGCATATATACGGCGAGCCGCTTGTTTCGGCTATGTCCCGGACTGCGCTCATCGAGAACGTCACCGCGATGCTGGAGGACGCGGGCTTCCTCGTCAGCGACCGGTGTGCGGTCCGGCCCAAGAGCTTCGACGTGGCGGCCCGCCGCGACGAGGACCTCCTCCTCTTGAAGATCCTCGGTAACGTCGACGCGCTCGACGCGGAGACCGGCGCGGAGATGCGCCGGCTCGGCGAGTACCTCAGGGGAACGCCGATGGTGATCGGGATCCGAACCCGCGACGAGGAGCTGAAGCCGGGCGTCGTCTACTTCAGGCACGGCGTGCCGGTGATCAACCCCGACACCGCCTACGACCTGTTCGTCGAGGGGATGCCCCCGCTCATCTACGCGGCGCCCGGCGGGCTGTACGTCAGCCTCGACGGCGACCTGCTGGCCGACGAGCGCGAGGAGCGCGGCTGGTCGCTCGGCCGCCTCGCGAACGAGCTGGGCGTCTCCAGGCGCACCGTCTCGAAGTACGAGGACGGGATGAACGCCTCCATCGAGGTGGCGATCCAGCTGGAGGACCTGTTCGACCAGCCGTTCTCCAGCCCGGTCGACGTGCTCGAGGGCGCGGACGATGTCCGGGACGCGGAGCCGACGCCCTCGGCGCCCGCGGCCGACCCCGACGACGAACACGTCCTGGGCGTGCTCACGAGCGCCGGCTTCACCGTCCACCCGACCGCCCGCGCGCCGTTCAAGGCCGTCTCAGAGGACGAGGACAGCCCCGCGACGCGCGTGCTCACCGGCCACTCGGCGTTCACCGCCGCGGCCGAGAAGCGCGCCCGGATCATGTCCTCCATCGGCGAGGTGGCACAGACCCGGTCGGTGTACTTCACCGAGGAGGACGAGAAGCGCGAGTCCGTCGACGGCACCGCTCTGGTCTCCTGCGAGGAGCTCGCGTCCGTCACCGACCCCGAGGAGATCCGCGAGCTGATCCGCGACCGCGCCCGCGTTCCCTCGGAGGCCTGACGGCGTCGCCGCGGTCCGACCGATTCCCGCTGCGCCGGCTACCCGCTCGACGAGTCGCGGCCTCGCCGCTCCCTACCGACCGAAGAGCCGGCTGAAGAACCCCCCGCTCTTCTCCTGTTCCTCCTCGTCGCTCCGGGGGTCGGCCGCTTCGGAGGGCTCGGGATCGGTTCGGTCCGCGTCGTCGGCGTCCGGGGACGACTCGGATCCGTCGTTCCCCTCGTCTTCCCGGTCCTCGTCGGACAGCACGGTGTTCATCGTCCCGGTGTCGTCGTCGCGGAACGGGATGCTGCCGGCCAACTCGTCCTCGACGTCGTCGCCGGACCCGGTCTCGCCGGTCGCCGTCCGCGCGGTCTCGTCCGCATCGGGAATCGGGGCCGGTTCCGCGTCGCTCTCCTCCGCGTCGCTCTCGGCTGCGTCCTCGTCGCCCTCCGCTGCGTCGCTCTCGGCTGCGTCCTCGTCGCCCTC
>NZ_SGTU01000017.1:19553-73645 GCF_005435195.1 Halorubrum sp. SP3
CTGCGTCCTCGTCGCCCTCCGCTGCGTCGCTCTCGGCTGCGTCCTCGTCGCCCTCCGCTGCGTCGCTCTCGGCTGCGTCCTCGTCGCCCTCACCGGCGGTCGCCGCGGCCGATTCGCTCGCCGTCTCGTCGCCGTCGGCGGCGGGACCTCCGTCCGCGTCCTCGTCCGTGTCATCGTCGGTCGGTTCGCTCTCGCTCGCGACGATGATGTCCTCGCCGTCGCCCGGCTCCGTCACCCCGGTCGCGTCGGGGTCCGCGACGATTATCTCGTCGTCCTCGGAGGCGGCCTCGCCGTCCTCGGAGGCCGCCTCGCCGTCGCTTTCGTCGGTGGTGCGTTCGTCGTCGGCCTCCAGCTCGTCCGCGTCCGCTCGTTCGCCCTCCCCCGCCTCGTCGTCGGTCGCTTCCGGTTCGGCCTCGCCGTCGTCGTCTCCGTCGCCCCCGTCTCCGGCACCGCCCGCGGCGTCGGCCGCGGGTTCGTTGAGCCCGGTGCCGTCGATACCGGTTCCCGTCAGGGCCCGGGCGAGGTCGCGATACGCCCGCGTCGCCGGCGCGTCGGGCGCGACGGCCAGCAGGGGTCGGTTCGCCGCCGCGGCCCGGGGCACGGCCTCGTCGTCGGGGATCCGGCCGAGGATCGGGGCGTCGAGCAGCGCCGTGACGACCTCGTCGGCGTCGTCGGTCACGCGCGTGATCGCGGCGCCCGCGACGGTCCCGCCGAGGCGCTCGGTCAGCTGTCGGGTCTTCTCGGTGTCGCCGAGGGCGCTCCGCTCCGGCGTCGAGACGAGCAGCGTCTCGTCGGCGACCGCGAGCGGCATCGTCGAGTCGTGGGAGAGGCCGGCGCCCGCGTCGACGAACACGAAGTCGGCGTCACCGAACGCCTCGACGACCCGGCGGAGCCCGGACGGGTCCGCGGCCGCGTACGCGTCGAGGTCGGCCGCCCCCGGGACGACCCGGAGGCCGGACGCCCCCTCGCGGACCGCGTCCTCCGGGTCCGCCTCGCCGGCGAGGACGTCGTGGAGGGTGGTCTCGCCGGCGGTCACCCCGACGACGCCCGCGAGGTTCGCCATGCCGAGGTCGGCGTCTATCGCGACGACGTCGGCGCCCGACTCCGCCAGAACCGTCGCCAGCGCCGCGGTCGTGGTGGTCTTCCCGACGCCACCTTTCGCCGACGCGACCGCATACACCGTTGCCATACGGTGAGGGTCCGGCGACTGCTACTTAAATGTAGGCGGCGGCGACCGGATCCGACCGCCGGGTCGGACGCGTTCCGGACGAGATCCGTCCGGAATCGCCCCGGTATCTCCGCGAAACCCCGCGGGCTTTCGCAAACACCTTATACGTCGCTTGTGGAGTTTCAGGCGATTAGTAGCATGGCGAGACCAGAGGTGCTCAACTCGATCAAGCAGGCCGAACGGGAGGCGGACGAGATCATCGCGACGGCGGAGTCGGACGCCGACGAGCGCCTCGCCGAGGCTCGAGAGCGCGCGGACGAGATCCGCGCCGAGGCCGAGGAGGAGGCGGAGGCCGAGGCCCAAGAGCGGCTCGAAGCGGCCCGCGAGGAGATCGAAGAGCGGCGCGAGGAGATCCTCGAATCGGGGCGTAACGACCGCGACGAGCTCGAACGCGAGGCCCGCGAGCGCGTGGACTCGGCCGTCGACTACGCCGTCGAACGGTTCGAGGAAGCGGTGAACCAACAGGCCGAGGAGGCGGTGGATGCTCAGGCCTGAGCGGATGAGCCGGGTGTCGGTGACGGGATCGAAGCGCGTCATCGACGACGTCATCGAGGCGGCGTACGCCCACCACTCCCTACACGTCACCGACTACGACGACCGGTACGAGGGGTTCGAGCCCGGGACCTCGCTCGAGGGCGCCGAGACCGTCAACGAGCGGCTCGTGACGGTCCGGTCGCTCGAGAGCATCCTCGACGTCGAGGCCGACGACGCCGACGTCGCTCGGTCGCTCGACGACGACGAACTCGAGGCCGAGCTCGACCGCGTCCGCGAGCGAGTCAACGAGCTCAACGACGAGCGCGACGAGCTCCAGGCCGCGATCCGCGACCGGCAGGAGGAGATCGACCGGATGGAGCCGTTCGCCGAGCTCGGGATCGACCTGGAGTACCTGCGCGGCTACGACTCGGTCGAGGTCGTCGTCGGCGAGGCGAAGGTCAGCGCCGTCGAGGCGGCGCTCGAAGACGCCGAAACGATAGGCGCCTTCGACGTCTTCGCCGGCGGCGACGTGGTCGCCATCGTCGCGCGACCGACCGACCCGGACGCCGAGGGCGTCGTTCAGGACGCGCTCGTCGGCGTCGACATCGCGCTGCTCGACGTCCCCGACGCGGACGCGAGCCCCGAGGAGTACGTCGCGGAGCTGGAGGCCGAGCAGGCCGACCTCCGCGACGAGCTCGACGCCGTCGAAAGCGAGCTCGACTCGGTGAAAGAGGAGGCCGCCGGCTTCCTGTTGCGCGCCGAAGAGCAGCTCACCATCGAGGCCGAAAAGAAGGAGGCGCCGCTCTCCTTCGCGACGACGGAGAACGCCTTCGTCGCCGAGGGGTGGGTGCCGACCGAGACGTACCCCGACTTCGAGGCGGCCGTCGTCGACGCGGTGGGCGATCACGTCGAGGTCGAGGAGCTCGAACGCGCCTCCTTCACCGCCGACGGCGACCACCACGCCGAGCCGGTCGACGACGAGACCGGCGGGGCGGAGGCGTCCGACTCTCCCGCCGCAGACGCCGAGGACGCGACCGCGGAGCGCGAGGCGGCCACCGACGGCGGCCACGCGGCGCACGGTTCCGACGACCCGCCGGTCGTTCAGGACAACGGCGGCGCCGCGGGACCGTTCGAACTGCTCGTTCAGGCGTTCGGGCGGCCGAGGTACTCGGAGTTCGACCCGACGCTTCTGGTCTTCCTGACGTTCCCGGCGATGTTCGGGTTCATGATCGGTGACGTCGGGTACGGCGCGCTGTACGCCGCGGTCGGCTACTTCATGTACACCAAGTACGACGGCTCGTTCCGCGAACTCGGCGCCGTCGCGATGTGGGCCGGCGGATTCACGATACTGTTCGGGATCTACTACGGCATCGACCTGTTCGGCTACCACGCCTACCAGTTGCTCGGGATCCACTGGCCGGTCGAGGGGAAGGGCCTCTCGCCCGCCGACCTCGACTGGGGCCTCTCGTTCCTGGTCGTGAGCGTCGTGTTCGGCATCGTTCACCTCAATATCGGACACGTCCTCTCGTTCGTGCGCACCCACCAGCAGCACGACCTCAAACACGCGATCTACGAGGGGGGATCGTGGCTGCTGATCCTCAACGGCGCGTGGATCTGGATTTTCAGCCAGCACGTTCCCGGTCCGAAGCCCGACTTCCTGTTCGACGCGGTCTCGGTCCTCACCTTCGGCGAGGTCTCGTTCAGCGGGTTCCCGGTCGTCGTCGGCATCGCCGGCGCCGCGGCGGCCGCCCTCGGGATCGTCCTGCTGGGAATCGGTGAACCGCCGGAGCTGGCCGAGTTCCTCTCGCCCGTCGTCAACGTCATCTCGTACGCCCGGCTCATGGCCGTCCTGCTCGCGAAGGGCGGGATGGCGCTCGCGGTCAACCTGCTCGCGTTCGGCGCGTACATCGACGACGGCGGCCAGGGGAGCTTCCACTTCATCTTCTCCGCGGAGCACCTCGCTCACGTTCAGGAGACGCCGAGCGAGGAGCTGGTCTTCGCGGGGATCACCACCGCGTTCGATCCCGCCTCCATCGGCCTCGTCGGGGTCGTCGCCCTCGTGGCCGGGATTCTCGTCGCGGTCGTCGGCCACCTCGTCGTCCTGCTGCTCGGCGTCACGTCCGCCGGTATCCAGGCCGTCCGCCTCGAGTACGTGGAGTTCTTCGGGAACTTCTACGAGGGCGGCGGGCGGGCGTACCTGCCGTTCGGCCGCGACCGGAAGTACACCCGCGAGGACTGACGGCCGGACCGACCGCCGGCCACCGTTCGGTCCCGTCGCGTTCCCCCGCGCTCGGACCCGGCACCGCCGTCGGGTTTTCGACCGCAGTAGCCCCCGCTTTCCGCCTCGTTTTCCCCGAATCCGTTCGGTCGTTTTGGGAAGCTTTATGACTCCTCTAGGGGCAAATAGCAACCGTTCGGAGACGAGCAACAGCAACTACTACCAATGTTTGAAGCTACCAACGAACTCGGGAACCTCGTACTGTCGACCGGTGGAACGCTGACTAACCCCAGTGCCGCGGCGGCGCTCGCCGTCGGCCTGGCAGCGCTGGGCGCCGGCTACGCGGAGCGCGGTATCGGGTCGGCCGCCGTCGGCGCGATGGCGGAGGACGACGACCTCTTCGTGAACGGGCTCATCCTGACGGTCCTTCCCGAGACGATCGTCATCCTCGCGCTCGTCGTCGTCTTCATCGTCGGGTAACTCTCCAGCGTTTTTCAACCAATGAGTTTGGAAACCGTCGTTGAGGACGTCGAAGATGAGGCCCGCGCGCGTGCGGAGGAGATCCGCGAACAGGCCGAGGCGGAGGCCGACGAGATCGTCGCCGAGGCGGAGGCCGACGCGGAGCGCATCCGCGAGGAGCGGCTCGCCGAGGTCGAGCGTCAGATCGACCAGGAGCGCGAACAGACGCTCTCCTCGGCGAAGCTCGAGGCCAAACAGGAGCGGCTCGGCGCTCGCCGCGACGTCTTGGAGGACGTTCGCGACGAGGTCGAGGCGGCGATCGCCGGCCTCGAGGGCGACGACCGCCGCGAGCTCACCGAGGCCCTGCTCGACGCGAGCCTCGCGGAGTTCGACGACGACGAGGACGTCGCCGTCTACACCCGCGCCGAGGACGTCGAGCTGCTCGAAGAGCTCGTCGCGGACCGCAACGCCGAGGTCGACGGCGAAGTCGACTGTCTCGGCGGCGTCGTCGCCGAGAGCGACACCTCCCGCGTTCGCGTGAACAACACGTTCGACTCGGTCCTGGAGTCCGTCTGGGACGACGAGTTGAAGAACATCTCGGAGCGGCTGTTCGACCAATGAGCGCCGCCGGCAGCTCGAACCCCGAGTACGTCGTCGCGCGGGTTCGTGCCCGCCGCGGCAGCCTCTACGGGGACGAGGAGTACCGCAAGCTCACCCGGATGGGGCCGGCGGAGATCGCCCGGTTCATGGAGGAGTCGAGCTACGGCGAGGAGATCAACGCCTTGGGGAGTCGCCACGGCGGCGTCGACCTGATCGAGTACGCGCTGAACCGGAACCTCGCCGAGCAGTTCGACGACATCCTCGACTGGAGCGAGGGGACGCTGTACGACCTGATCGCCCGGTACCTCCGGAAATTCGACGCATGGAACGTGAAGACGGTCATCCGCGGCGTCTACACCGACGCGGACCAGTCGGCCGTCGAGGCTGACCTGATCCGCGCCGGCGAGTTCGACGACCGCCGGATCCGGCGGCTGCTGGAGGCGGACTCGATCGACGGCGTGATCGAGGTCCTCGAAGACACGATCTACGGGGAGCCGCTGCGGGAGGCGTACGCCGAGTTCGAGGAGACGGGCGTGCTGGTGCCGCTGGAGAACGCGGTCGACCGCGCGTTCTACGAGCGGCTCCTCTCCGGGCTCGGCGGCGACGAGCCGACCCGGCAGTACGAGGCGTTCCTCAGGGCAGAGGTCGACTTCCGGAACGCGACGAACGCGCTCCGGCTCGCCCGCTCGGGCGCCGATATCGACCCCGCGGCGTACTTCATCGAGGGGGGCGACCTGTTCACTCGCTCGTCGCTCGCGCGGCTGGCGCAGAACCTCGACGAGCTGGTCGAGTACATCGGCGACAGCCAGTACGGCGAGGAGCTCGGGCCCGCGCTGCGCGAGCTCGAGGCGGCGGACAGCCTCATCGCGTTCGAACACGCGATCGACGGCGCGCTGTTGGCGTACGGCGACCGGCTCGGCACGATCCACCCGGTGTCGGTCACCCCGGTGATCTCCTACATCCTCGCGAAGGAGCGCGAGACGGAGAACATCCGAGCGATCGCCCGCGGAAAGGAGGCCGGCCTCTCGCCGGACGAGATCGAATCGGAGCTGGTGATAACATGAGCCAGGAGATAGCGGTCGTCGGCAGCCCGGAGTTCACGACCGGATTCCGCCTCGCCGGCGTCCGGGCGTTCGAGAACGTGCCGGACGACGAGAAGGACGAGAAGCTCGACGACGCCGTCGAGCGGACGCTCGACGACGATGGCGTCGGCATCATCGTGATGCACGACGACGACCTCGACCACCTCTCGCGGGGGACCCGCGAGGCGGTCGAGGGGAGCATCGAGCCGGTCCTCGTGACGCTCGGCGGCTCCGGCGCCGGCAGCGGCGGGCTGCGCGACCAGATCAAACGCGCCATCGGCATCGACCTGATGGAGGAAGACGACTAATATGAGCAAAGCAGACACAACCGACGCCGCGACAGACAGCGGTGTCATTCAGAGCGTGAGCGGTCCGGTCGTGACCGCCCGCGATCTCAACGCCCGCATGAACGACGTCGTCTACGTCGGCGACGAAGGGCTCATGGGGGAAGTGATCGAGATCGAGGGCGACCTCACGACCGTTCAGGTGTACGAGGAGACCTCCGGCGTCGGCCCCGGCGAACCCGTCGAGAACACGGGCGAGCCGCTGTCGGTCGACCTCGGCCCGGGGATGCTGGACGCCATCTACGACGGCGTTCAGCGCCCCCTGGACGTGCTGGAGGGCAAGATGGGTAGTCCGTACCTCGACCGCGGGGTCGACGCGCCCGGCATCGACCTCGAGGAGGAGTGGGAGTTCGAGCCCGCGGTCGAGGAAGGCGACGTCGTCGAGCCCGGCGACATCGTCGGCGTCGTCGAGGAGACGGTCACCATCGACCACAAGGTCATGGTGCCGCCGGACTACGAGGGCGGCGAGGTCGTCGCCGCCGAGGCCGGCAGCTTCGATGTCACCGAGACGGTCGTCGAGCTCGACAACGGCGAGGCGGTCTCGATGCACCAGGAGTGGCCGGTGCGCGAGGCCCGTCCCGCGAACGACAAGAAGACGCCACGGACGCCGCTGGTGTCCGGCCAGCGCATCCTCGACGGCCTGTTCCCCATCGCGAAGGGCGGGACGGCCGCGATCCCCGGGCCGTTCGGCTCCGGGAAGACGGTCACCCAGCACCAGCTCGCGAAGTACGCCGACGCGGACATCATCGTCTACGTCGGCTGCGGCGAGCGCGGCAACGAGATGACGGAGGTCATCGAGGATTTCCCCGAGCTGGAGGACCCGGCCAACGGCAACCCGCTGATGGCCCGCACCTCGCTCATCGCGAACACCTCGAACATGCCCGTCGCGGCGCGCGAGTCCTGTATCTACACTGGGATCACGATCGCCGAGTACTACCGCGACATGGGGTACGACGTGGCGCTGATGGCCGACTCCACCTCGCGGTGGGCGGAGGCGATGCGCGAGATCTCCTCCCGGCTGGAGGAGATGCCCGGCGAGGAGGGGTACCCCGCGTACCTCGCCGCCCGCCTGGCGCAGTTCTACGAGCGCGCCGGCTACTTCGAGAACATCAACGGGACGGAGGGCTCCGTCTCGGCGATCGGCGCGGTCTCGCCGCCCGGCGGCGACTTCTCCGAGCCGGTCACCCAGAACACGCTGCGGATCGTGAAGACGTTCTGGGCGCTCGACGCGGACCTGGCGGAGCGCCGCCACTTCCCGTCGATCAACTGGAACGAGTCCTACTCGCTGTACAAGGACCAGCTCGACCCCTGGTTCGAAGAGGAGGTCGCCGACGACTGGGCCGAGCGACGCCAGTGGGCGGTCGACGTGCTCGACGAGGAGACGGAGCTCCAGGAGATCGTTCAGCTCGTCGGGAAGGACGCCCTGCCCGACGACCAGCAGCTCACCCTGGAGGTCGCGCGCTACCTTCGCGAGGCGTACCTCCAGCAGAACGCGTTCCACCCGGTCGACACGTTCTGTCCGCCGGAGAAGACGTACCTCATGCTGACGACGATCCAGACGTTCAACGACGAGGCGTTCGACGCGCTCGACGCCGGCGTCCCGGTCGAGGAGATCATCGACATCGAGTCGGCCCCGCGGATTAACCGTATCGGCGTCCAAGAGGACTACGAGGAGTACGTCGAGGATCTCAAAGCCGAGATCAGCGAGGAGCTCCGGAGCCTCTACTGACCATGAAAGAGTATCAAACCATCACCGAGATCAGCGGTCCCCTCGTGTACGCCGAGGTCGACGAGGCGATCGGCTACGACGAGATCGTCGAGATCGAGACGGCACAGGGCGAGACGCTGCGCGGACAGGTGCTCGAATCCTCGGAGGACGTGGTCGCCATCCAGGTCTTCGAGGGCACCTCAGGCATCGACAGAGACGCGTCCGTCCGCTTCCTGGGCGAGACGATGAAGATGCCCGTCACCGAGGACCTCCTCGGGCGGGTGCTCGACGGTTCCGGCCGCCCGATCGACGACGGTCCGGAGATCGTGCCCGAGGAGCGCCAGGACATCGTCGGCGCGGCGATCAACCCGTACTCCCGGGAGTACCCCGAGGAGTTCATCGAGACGGGCGTCTCCGCGATCGACGGGATGAACACGCTCGTCCGGGGCCAGAAGCTTCCGATCTTCTCCAGTTCGGGCCAGCCGCACAGCGAGCTGGCGATGCAGATCGCGCGACAGGCCAGCGTGCCCGAAGAGGAGGAGGGCGACGACGAGGACGGCTCCGAGTTCGCCGTCATCTTCGGCGCGATGGGGATCACCCAGGAGGAGGCCAACGAGTTCATGCAGGACTTCGAGCGAACCGGTGCCCTGGAGCGCTCCGTCGTCTTCATGAACCTCGCGGACGACCCCGCCGTCGAGCGGACGGTCACGCCGCGGATGGTCCTGACGACGGCCGAGTACCTCGCCTTCGAGAAGGACTACCACGTCCTCGTCATCCTGACGGACATGACCAACTACTGCGAGGCGCTCCGCGAGATCGGCGCGGCCCGCGAGGAGGTTCCGGGCCGACGCGGCTACCCCGGGTACATGTACACCGACCTGGCGCAGCTGTACGAGCGCGCCGGCCGGATCAAGGGCCGCGACGGCTCCGTCACCCAGATCCCGATCCTCACGATGCCGGGCGACGACGACACCCACCCGATCCCGGACCTGACCGGGTACATCACGGAGGGGCAGATCTACGTCGACCCCGACCTCAACAGCCAGGGCCTCCAGCCGCCGATCAACGTCCTCCCCAGCCTGTCGCGGCTGATGGACGACGGGATCGGCGAGGGGCTCACCCGCGCCGACCACGCGGACGTGAAAGACCAGATGTTCGCGGCGTACGCGGAGGGCGAGGACCTCCGCGACCTCGTGAACATCGTCGGTCGGGAGGCGCTCTCCGAGCTCGACAACCAGTACCTCGACTTCGCGGACGCGTTTGAGTCGGAGTTCATCGACCAGGGCTTCGAGACGAACCGCGACATCGAGGAGACGCTGGAGATCGGCTGGGACCTCCTCTCGATGCTGCCGAAGGACGCCCTCAACCGGATCGACGAGGAGTTCATCGAGGAGCACTACCGCGAGGACGACGCCGAGCGCGAAGTCGTCGAAGCGGCCGACTAACGTCTCGGCTCACTTTTCGCCGCGCAGTCGTACGTTACCCCTGAGCGGCGGCGTCGCCGCTGACGACGCGCACGCCGGCCCGCCGACCCGCCGCGTCTGAAAAGAATTAACCGCCTCGGAGCGGAACCTCTCCCCAAGATGGCCAAGGATGTCAAACCGACGCGCAAGAACCTGATGGCGATCGAGGACCGCATCGAGCTCTCCGAGCGCGGTCACGACACGCTCGAACAGAAGCGCGACGGGCTCATCATGGAGTTCATGGACATCCTCGACCAGGCGCAGGACGTCCGGTCCGAGGTCTCCGAGAACTACGAGACGGCCCAGCGCAAGATCGACATGGCCCGGGCGATGGAGGGCGACGTCGCCGTCCGCGGCGCGGCCGCGGCGCTGAAAGAACACCCCGAGATCACGACCCAGTCGAAGAACATCATGGGCGTCGTGGTCCCGCAGATCGAGTCCTCGAAGGTACAAAAGAGCCTCGACGAGCGCGGCTACGGGCTGCTCGGCTCCTCGGCGCGGATCGACGAGGCCGCCGACGCCTACGAGCAGCTGCTCGAGTCGATCATCCTCGCCGCCGAGGTCGAGACGGCGATGAAGAAGATGCTCACGGAGATCGAGACCACGAAGCGCCGCGTGAACGCCCTGGAGTTCACCCTGCTCCCGACCCTCTACGAGAACCAGGAGTACATCGAGCAGAAGCTCGAAGAGCAGGAGCGCGAGGAGATCTTCCGCATGAAGAAGATCAAAGCGAAAAAAGAGGAGGAGGAGAAGGAAGAGGCCGAAGAGGACGCCGCGGTCGCGGCCGCGGAGACCGAAGAGCCCGAGCCCGCCGACTGACGGCTCCCCGACCGATAGCCCGTCGCGCGTCGGCTCCCGAACCGCCATCACCGCTCCCGCGTCGGTCGCCGCTTCTCTCTCCGCCGTCGACTTTTACTCGGACCCGCTTGTAGCGACGAGCGTGTCCTGTCCACACTGCGACGCCGACGCGATCGCGTTCGCCGTGCCGCCGACGCTCCGTGAGCACGCCCCGGCCGACGCGGCCGCGATCTGTACTCGGTGTCTGCGGGTCGTCGCGGCCGCGGAGGCGGGCGTCGAAGGCGCGGCCGCCGAGGCGGAGATCGCGGACGGAGTGCCCGCGGATCCCGACTTCTCAGCGGTCGACCCCGCGTTCCCGTCCGGCGAGGCGGGCGTCGCGCTGGCGCTCTGCTGCGGGAAGCTGGAGTCGTTCGCGCTGAATCGGGCGTCGATCGAGGCGCTGATCGGCCACGCTGAGGGGGCGGGTGCCGACGCGTTCGCCTTCTTCGACCGGCTCGACGCGCCCGAGGCCGCGTTCGACCTCGACCGTCGGCGGGCGGCGCTCCGCGACGCGATTTAGAGCGGATCGGTTTTCGATAAAGTCGCCGTTGACGGTGGTCGTTTATAAATAAGCGACAGCGGATCGGCGGCGAACAGCTCCAAAGCCCCGGCCGCGAGGACGGCGCACACTCGTTGCGCTCCTCGCTCGTTCGCTCCGCTCACTCGCTGCGGTGTCGCCGGCGGCGGAGCCGCCGGCTTTCCGTGGCGCGTAGCGCCACGCTACTTCCGTCGCCGTGCTTCGTCCTCGCGACTGCCCCTTTGAGTCCCGCCCCGCACAGCAACCGCACCTCACGCCTCCCCAGCCTCGTCGGCAGGCCTCCGCTTCGCTCCGGCCGCCCGACTCCCTCGCGCGTGCTCCTCGCGCCCGTTGGGCGCTCGGAGGCACGCGCCGACCGCACTGTTGTTTATAAACATCGACGCCACCCGCTCTCGGATATTTAAATATCACATCGGTCGCCGCTGTCTCGGTGCTGACCGGGATCTGTCCTGGTCGCGCCGTCAGAGGTCGACGCCGTCCGGGTCGTCCCACTCGTCGTTTTCGTCGTCGCCGTCGTCTGCTTCCGTCCCGGCCGGGCCGAGGCGTTTCTCGCCTTGGCGCGACTCGTGGACGGCGAAGCCGCCGGTGCGGCCGTCGTCGCCGCCGGCGTACGGGTCCTCCTCGGGGTCGTAGTCGAGTTCGTCGCGCTCGAAGACGTACGCGAGGAAGCCGAACAGCGGGACCACGAACGCGATGAGGGCCCACTTGCGCGGGTTCATGCCGTACTTGGGCGCGTCGACGTACGCGTAGGCGGCGAAGCCGACGAGCCACGCGAGCGGGACGCCGACGAGGATGACGGCGACGAGCGGCTGCATACCGTCGCTTCGACCGCGCGGTAATAAGCGTGCGGGCGGCGTCAGCGCCCCGCTCCGGCGCCGTGGAGGGCGGGTCGGCGGTCGGCGTCGCTCACAGGAACGGCCGCCAGTAGTACGGGCTGACGAACCCCTCGATGACGGCGGCGACGCCGAGTACGATTCCGATCCCGACGGTCACCCAGAAGGCTGTCGCCAAGGCGTCGGCGAACCGCTCTCGGCTCGCGCGGCCGCGGAACGCCCGCCACGAGACGGCGCCGAGGCGGATCCCGAGCGCGCCGGAGACGACGATCGCGGGGATCTCGAAGATCCCGTGGGGGACAACGAACGCGACGAGCGCGAGGAGGTTCTCCTCGAGGGCGGCGGTGGCGCCGAGCGCGAGACCGTTGAACGCGAGCGACGAGAGCGCGGGGACGGCGAGTCCGACACCGGAGAAGGCGGTCGCGATCGCGACCCCCCAGTTGTTCCCGAAGAACGTCAGCGCCGCGACGGGCGGAACGTGACCGACCAGTCTCGCCTCGATCGAGGTCGGGACCGCCCCGGCGAAGGGGGCCGCGGCCGTCCAGCCGACCGCGCCGAATCCGACCGCTACCGCGATCGCGAGCGCGTGGTGGCCCGGCGTCGACCGCACGAACCCGGTCAGTTCGCGCCACCCGCGCCGGAGCCCCCCGCCGAGCTGGGCTCTGACGCCCGCCTCGGGCGCCGAGACGGGGTCGACCGTCCCGCGGTAGTCCCCGTACAGGGCGGTCTTCAAGAGGTCGAGCGCGGGCGCGACGACGACCGCGCTGGCGAGCGCGACCACGGCGCCGCCGCCGAGGAACGCGACGCCGGAAGCGACCGACGCGACGGCGATCAGCGCGCCGATCGCGACCACGAGGTAGGCCGCGGCGTCGACGGGGTTCGAGCGCACGAAGCCGCCCGCCCCCTCGACGCCCCCGACCACGCCGGCGTCGTCGACGACGACGGCCACCGGCGCGAACGCGAAGAGGATCCGGACGAGCGCGAGGGCGACGAAGCCGACGAGGAGGGCGGCGACCGCGACCGCGGCCCCGAGGAACGGGTTCGCGAGGAACGCCGCGCCGACCGCGAGCGACCCGAGCGCGATCACGCCGATCCAGAGGAGCAGCTCGGCGACGTACAGCCCGAGGAACGTCAGCCAGCGTGATCGTGCGCCGGCGATCCCCCCGACGAGTCCGCGCTCGTCGCGGAGGCTCGCGGCGACGGCCGAGAGCTGACCGGCCGAGATGACGGTGTACGCGACCACGGCGAGGACGACCGTGACGAGCACGCCGGCGGCGAACAGGACCGCGACGGTGGGCGTCAACAGCGGTTCGAACGCGGGGGTCAATCCCTCCGCCCACGCCCGGAGCGCCGCCGGATCCTGGGTCTCCGGCGGCGGTTCGATCCCGCCCAGCGCGTCGCGAGCCGCCGCGAGCCGACCGGTCAGTTCGAGGTGGAGGTAGATCCCGGCGAGCGCGGCGAACGTTCCGAGCCGGGCGATCACCGGCACCGCGGTGCCGAGGAGGTAAAAGGGGAGGACGTCTGCGGGGCGTCGGCGGAGGGTCGCTGTCGCGGCCGTGACGGCGGCGGAGAGGTCCATGTTCCCCGATCGGTCGTCCGATACTTAAACACGGGAGTCCGGCGGACCGCCGCCGGACAGCGGCGAGGAGCCGAGCTAGTCCCAGAACGACTGCGTGCGCGCGTACTCGCGCTCCTGACGGAGCACGTCGCGGTAGAACTCGTCTTCGTCCTCGCGGAGCTTGTTGATGATCCGGGCGGCGTTGTGGGGGCCGACGCCGCGGGCGGCTAAGGCGATCACCGCCCGCTTCCCGTGCGTCTGGACGAGGCTCGCGGCGCGGTGGGCCCGCTCGGTGCGGTGCTCCTGCTCGTCGTCCTTCTCGGCCGCGCGCACCGCGGCGACCGTCTCGTCGTCCCACGGGTTGAGCGCCGCGATCCGGGTGGAGCCGCACTCCGGGCACTCGGGTTGGTCGCGGACGCGCCGGACCTTCGTCGTCTGCTTCCAGTCCGCGCAGTGGAGACAGAAGAGTATCACCCGGTCGTCCCGGATGCGCTCTTTGACGGTCTGGATCACGTCGGCGTCGGCGTTGTCGGGCACGAGGAACTCCGTGCCGGCGGAGCGGCCCGCGGTGCCGAGCGGGGTGCGCTCGCGGGCGATCGCGAGGTCGAGCGAGTCATCCTGAATCCCCGCGAGCAGGTCGGCCGTCTCCGGCACCGCGAGGTCGGCGTGGAACACCTCGCGGAGCGCCTCGTCGTAGACTGGGGTGTCCTCGAGCGCCGCGAGCAGGCGGTCGCCGCCGAACTTCCCTCGCCCCTCCTTGTACCGCTTGACCGCGCCGAACTTCGCGGCGACCTGCGCGAGCGTGAACTTCAGCGCGTCCGAGTTCCTGACGGCGAGTTCGAGGTACGCCTCCAACCGCTCGGGGTCGGTGGTCTCCAACACCTCCCGGAAGTCCCCGACTCCGGCGTCGTGAGGCACCTCGAACTCGATCCGGTAGGGGTCGACGTCCATTCCCACCGACGAGCCGGCGCGCTGGCCGACCAAGGCCGCGAGCAGGCGCGCGAGCGTCTCGTTGACCTCGTGGCCGAACGCGGCGTTGACCGCGACGGTGCGCGCGCTGCCCTCGATCACGATCCGCTCGTCCGTGGGGATCGGGTGACCGGCCTCGACGTGGTCGACGACCGGTTTCAGGGCCGCCGCGACGGTCTCTCGGTCGGTCGGGTACCGCTCCGCGAGGTCGACCGCGACCGCCTCGGGCGTGGAGCCGGCGTTCAGGGCAGCTGCGGCCTCGCCGCGTATTTGACCGACCTCCTCGGCGACCGGCTTCGGGACGGGGATCTCCTGGCCGACCCACGAGGGCACCTCGCCGGTCGGGTCGGGGATCGGCGTCACGTTCACGCGCTCCTCCTCCTCGTCGATCTCCGTGATCTTCCACATCTCGCCGCGCTGGACGAACGTCTCGCCCGGCCCGGCGAAGTTGACGACGAACTGCTCGTCTAAGGTCCCGATGCCCCGCCGCGAGGACATGTCGTACACCTCGTAGGTGGCCTCGTCGGGGATCATCGAGAGGTTCGCGTAGAAGTACTGCCAGGTGCCGCCGGACTTCTCGAGGGTGTCCGTCTCCTCGTCGAGCCACAGCAGGCGGTTCCCGTCGAGCTCGCGGACGACCTCCTGGAACTCCGGCTCCGAGAGGTCCCTGAACGGGTAGGCGTTCGTAACGGTCTCGTACGCCTCGCGCGCGTGGATCTCCCCCTCGTCCATCACCAGCCCGACGATCTGGTTCGCGACCGTGTCGAGGCTGCCGTGGTGGATGTTCGCCGGCTCGACGAGCTCCTCGCCCGCCCGCCGCGCGATGGCCATCGCTTCGAGCGTGTCGTCGCCCCCCTGCGTCACGACGGTCCCCTCGGAGACGAGGTCGCGGCGGTGGCCGGCGCGCCCGACGCGCTGGAGCAGGCGGGCGACCTCGCGCGGGCTCCCGTACTGGACCACGTGGTCGACGCGGCCCACGTCGATCCCGAGCTCCATCGAGGAGGTGCAGACGAGCCCGTCGAGCTCGCCCGACTTGAACCGGTCCTCCACGTCGATCCGGACCTCCTTCGAGAGCGAGCCGTGGTGGAGCTCGATCTCGGTAGGGTCCTCCGTGCCCTTATCCCGCTCCTTCTCCGCGAGCGTTTTGAACCGCGAGCCGAGCGCCTCCGCGGTCTGTCGCGTGTTGACGAAGATCAGCGTCGACTCGTTGTCCGCGACGATCTCCCGGATCGTTCGCACGTGGCTCGCGGTCGTCTCGTCGACCGCGAGCTCGCCCGCGAGCGTCGCGTCGCGGTCGGTGATCTCGGGGTCGCGGACGCGCACGTCCGTCCGCGTCCCGGCCGCGACCTCGACCGTCTCGAACGCGCGGTCGCCCTCGCGGTCGGGGTCGCGTTTCCCCGTTCCGACGAGGAACTTCCCGACCTCCTCGGGGTCGCCGACCGTCGCGGAGAGGCCGACGCGCTGGAACGGGCCCGCCACGCGGCGGAGCCGCTCCATGCCGACCGTGAGCTGGGCGCCGCGCTTCGCCGCGGCCAGCTCGTGGACCTCGTCGATTACGACGTGCGCCACGCCTTCGAGGGCGACGCGCATCTTCGAGCCGGTGAGGATCGCCTGGAGGCTTTCCGGCGTCGTGATGAGCACGTCGGGCGGGTCGTCGGCCTGCTTCGACCGCTCGTACTGCGTGGTGTCGCCGTGGCGCACCGCGACCTCGACGCCGAGGGTCTCGCCCCACCACTCCAGCCGGTCCATCATGTCGCGGTTGAGCGCGCGGAGGGGGGTGATGTACAGGGCGGAGATCCCCTCGCGGGGCGGGTCGCCCGGCGAGTTCCGGGCGTCGACGAGCGCGTCGAAGACGGGTAACATCGCGGTCTCCGTCTTCCCGGTGCCGGTCGGGGCCAGGACGAGGGCGTTCTTCCCCTCGGCGAGGGGCGGGATCGCCTCGCGCTGGGGCTCGGTGGGCGTGGTGAACCCCCGGTCCGAGAGCGCCTCGCGGACCTCGCTCCCGAGGTGCGCGAACGCGTCCATCCCCGAGGGTTCCGCCATGCTGTGATCGTCTATTGTTGGGCGCTCGGGCGATTAAGCCCGTCGCTCCACGAGATTCAGACGGTTGACCGCGCGGCCGAGCGCTGCCGTCGCCGGAGGGGTCGCTCGCCGATCACTCGGCGAGCGGCAGCTTGACGACGAACACGCTCCCCGTCGGCTCGTTGTCCTCGATCCACACGTCGCCGTCGTACCTGTTGACGAGCGTCTTGACGAGGTACAGGCCGATCCCGGTTCCGCCGCTCTCCAGTCCCTTCTCGCCCTCCTGAAAGATCTGCTCTTTGTGATCGTCCGGGATTCCGGGCCCGTTGTCGGCGACCGAGACGCACACCGCGTCCTCCGACAAACCGGTCGAAACCGTGATCTCGGCCACCTGCTTGTCGTTGTGGACGACCGCGTTCGTCAGCAGGTTCCGGAACACCGCCTCCAGCAGGCCGTCAGCCAACACCGTCACGTCCGGGATCGATCCGTTCACCGTGACCGTCGCGCGGTCTTTCTCGGATCGGATCCGTTCGATCTGCTGGTTGAGTTCGGTGCGGAGATCGACCGGCTCTTGGTCGGTTCCGACCTGTAGCAACACGTCGGTGACGTCCCTGGCAGTCTCCGTGATGTCGGCCGCCTGCTTCGCCGCCCCGATGACCGTCCGCGCGTACGTCCGGCTCTGGTCGTCCGGTAGCGAGTCCTCGAGCAGTTCGGTGTACGACGTGACGACCATCAGCTGATTCCGGATGTCGTGGCGCACGACTTGGTTGAGCAGCATGAGGGTGTCTCGCTGCTCTTCGAGCGTCTGCTCGTACCGCTTGAGGTCGGTGACGTCGCGGGCGTATCCCAGAACGGCGTCTTCACCCGTTTCCGGCACCCTGTAGGGGATCTTCACCGTCTGGAGGATGCGCGTTTCGCCGTCCGCCGTCGTCAACGTCTCCTCGCCGACGTTCTTCGGTTCCCCGGACTCGATCACCTCCAAGTCGTCCTGCCGGAACGCCGCGGAGTCGTCGGCGTCCGGGATGATCTCGCCTTCGGACTTCCCCTCGACCTCGTCCGGCGTCAGTCCGTACGCCGCGGCCGTCGCCTCGTTCGCCAGGAGATACTCGCCATCGCGGTTCTTCACGAACACCAGGTCCGGCACGAGGTCGATGACTGTCCGTAGCTCCTCGCGCGTCGACTCAAGGGCCATCTCGTACCGCTTCCGCTCGGTGATGTCTTGAAACAGTCCGAGCGCGCCGACGACCTCCCCCGCGTCGTCGAACTGCGGATCGCCGACCGCCCTGACCCACCGGGTTCGTCCGGTCGCCGTGACGATCCGCAGTTCGAGGTCGTACGACTCGCCCTCCTCCGTCAGCCGCTCGAACGCCCGTTCGATCGCGTCCCGGTCGTCCGGGTGATAGAACTCTATTCCGTCTTCTAGTTCCACCGTCTCGTCGGCCGGCACCTCGTGGATCCGGTACACCTCGTCGCTCCACGTGAGCGACTCGTTGACCAGGTCGACCTCCCACCAACCGATCGACGCGCTCTCTTGGGTGCGCTCGATGAGGGCTTGCGTGCGCTCCAGCTCCGCCTCTCGCCGCTTCTGGTCGTCGATGTCGAGGTGGATTCCGACGGCCCGAACTGGCTCCCCGTCGTCGTCGCGCTCGACGACCCTTCCGACGTCGCGGATCCACTTCCACTCGTCCGCCGCGGTTCGCATCCGGTGTTCCGTGTCGTAGTACTCCGTCTCGCCCGCCATGTGTTCAGACAGGGCGTCTTCGACCGCTGCGAGGTCGTCGGGATGGACACGGCGTTCCCACGCGACGAGGTGCGGCTCGATCTCGTCGGACGAGTGACCCAGCATCTCCGCCCACTGATCGTTGAACTCGACCTCGTCGGTGGTCATGTCCCAGTCCCAGACGCCGATCTGCGCGCCCTCGACCGCGAGTTTGAGTCGGTCTTTGATCTGCTGGAGGGTTCGCTCCCGCTCTCTCTGTTCGGTGATGTCGGTCGAAACCCCACACACTCCCCGGATCGATCCCTCCTCATCGTATACGGGAGACTTCCGCGTCAGTCGAACGCTCTCCCCGGCGGGCGTCGGAACCGTCTCCTCGATCTCGATCTGCTCACCGCCTTCGATCACTCTGCGGTCGTCCGCTCGGGCCTGCGCCGCGACGGCCTCCGGAAAGAGGTCCTCGTCGGTCATTCCGACGGGGTCCTCGTCGATGTCGAACACGTCGCGGCACGCCTGGTTCATTAGGAGGTACCGCCCGTCGGTGTCTTTCAGGAACACCGCCGCGGACATCGTCTCTAACACCGTCTGGAACCGACGGTACGTCCGCCGGTGTTCCCGCTCGCGTTCCTTCTGCTCCGTGATGTCGCGAGCGACGCCGATGATCTGCGTCACCGTTCCGTCCTCCGTGACCGGCGTCAGCTTCGTCTGCCAGTCCGTTGTCCCGGCCGGGAAATCGAGCCGCTCTTCGTACTCGATCGTCGTCCCCTCCTCGACGCACCGGCGGTAGTTCGCTTCGACCGCGATCCCCTGTTCGTCCCCGAGGAGCTCCCGCGGCGTCTGCCCGAATATCGCGTCCTCGGTCAGCCCGGTCTGTTGCTGGTACGCGGTGTTGTTCTGCTTGAACGTGAACTCGTATTCGCCGTCCCTTCGCACCACGTCAAGGAGAAACATCGCGTCGTCCGCCGCTCGGAACATCGCCTCGTAGGCGTTGGTCACCCGGTCACCGTCCGTCCCGGACCGACCAGCTCCGTCGGCTGTGTGTGACTCTCCTCCCATTGGCTCTCTTATACTATCTACGCCACCTCGACTGATAATACTGCGGATGTCAACGGCAGAACCCTCTCGTCAGTCGACCCCGGCCGCGGACTCCCACGTTCCGCGCCCGCTAGGTCACGCCGCCCTCGCTCGTCGCGTACTTCTCGTGCGCGCCGCTGTCGAGAATCGCTTCGATCTCGTCGACGACTTCGAGCACGTCGGCGAACGAGGTGTACGGCGCGGCGGGACAGACGCGCACCACGTTCGGCGGGCGGAAGTCGACGACGACGCCGCGGTCCTTGAGCGCCGCGCTCAGACGCTCGGCGTCGGAGTGTTCGAGTGCGACGTGGCCGCCGCGGGCCTCGTGGTCGCGGGGCGTCCCGACCGACACCTCGGGGAGGCGGTCGTCGACGAGGGCGATCAGGAAGTCGGTCAGCGCGAGCGACTTCTCCCGCAGGCGCTCGATACCGGCCTCGCGCAGGAGCTCCACGGATCCCTCCAGCGGCGCGGCCGAGAGCAGCGGCGGGGTGCCGATCTGCCACGCGCCCGCGGAGTCGGCCGGGGTGTACGTCATGTTCATCTCGAACTGGGTCTCCTTCTCGTGGCCCCACCACCCCGCCAGCGCGGGCGTGAGCCCGTGGTGACGCTCCGCGACGAACAGCGCGCCGATCGACCCGGGGCCGGCGTTGAGGTACTTGTACGTGCACCAGACAGCGAAATCGACGCCCGCGTCGTCGAACTCGTGGGGCACGGCCCCCGCGGAGTGCGCCGCATCGAAGCCGGCGTACGCCCCCGCTTCGTGGGCGGCCGCCGCGATCCGCTCGACGTCGAACAGCTGGCCGGAGCGGTACAGCGCGGTCGGCATGAAGACGATTCCAACGTCGTCGTGCGCTTCCAGCGCGGCCTCGACGTCGCGAGAGTCGATCGTCCGCCCGTCGCGGCTCGGCACGACCCGAAGCTTCCCGTCGGGGTCGATCCCCCGGTGGCGGAGCTGCGCCCGGATCGCGTAGTGGTCGGAGGGGAAGTCAAGCTCGTTGACGAGGACGGCGGGGTCCGTGGCTGTGTTCCAGTCTCCATCGGCCGCCCTGAATCCCTCGTGTTCGGGGCCGTTCCCGGCCAGCAGTTCGTCGAGGAAGGTGCCGACGAGCGTGTGGGTGTTCACCGTGATCGAGTTGCCGACGACCACTTCCTCGGGGCCGGCGCCGACCAGCGGCGCGAGCGCGTCGCCGAGCCGTTCGCCGACATCGAACCACGGCGGGTCGGCGTCGGTCCACCCCGAGATGAGCAGGTCGCGCCACTCGTCGACCACGCGGTCGAGGCTCGCGAGCGCGGCGTCGCTCGCGGGCCCGAGCGAGTTGCCGTCCATGTAGAGGGCGTCGTCCGGAACGTGATATCGGTCCGCGAACGAAGAGAGCGGGTCGGCGTCGTCGAGCCGCGCGGCGAGGACCGCGGGGTCGGCCGCCTCGCTCTCGGCCGTGGAACCGTCACCGGCGAGAGCTTCGCGGGCGGGCGCGTACGGGTCGTCCATACGGGAAGGGACCGCGCCGTCGACTAAGCGTTTCCGGGGGCGGCAGAGCCCGCCGAGCTCATCGCAGGAGTCGGCCGCTACTCGACGATGTCGATGGCGGGGCGGCCCGGCTCCGCCTTGCGGACCACGTCCTCGTCGGCGTCGGCGGCGCGCTCGACGCGGACCGGCGCGTCGAACTCCCGCTCGATCAGCCACGCGGCGGCGCGCAGGGCGTCGTACTCGGCGTCGCCGCCGAGCGTCTCCCGTAACGCCTCGCGGTTCGCCTGGAGGTCCTGCCCGTACGAGGCGGCGGCGTCCCCCTGATCGCGGATGTGGCTCTCGGCCATCAGCTCCGAGATCAGGTTGTCGGCGTCGCTGTCGATCGCGATCGCCAGGGCGTCGTACTTCCAGTCGGGCGCGACGACCACGTCGATCCGCTCCGGGTCCTCGATCCCGGCGACGTCGATTATGTCGCGCACGTCCTCGCGGGTGTTGGTCACCAGCCGGCGCCGGCGCTCGACGGTGTCGCGGTCGACGCTCGTGGTCGGCCACTCGGCCTCGGCGACGAACCCCTCCCGACCGAGCGTCTCCCACAGCTCCTCGCCGAGGTGGGGCGCGACCGGCGCGAGCAGTCGGACCGCGACGTCGAGCCCGCGCTCGAAGACGGCGGGGTGCGGGTCGGCGTACTCGCGGTAGCTCCGGAGCGTCCCCACGAGGTCCTGCGCCTCGCGGAGCGCGACGTTGAACGTCAGGTCGTCGTACTCCGCGCCGGCGATGGCGACCGCGGCGTCGGTCTCGTCGGCGACGTAGTCGTCGATCTCACCGCGGTCGACGGGGTCGGCGCCGGTGCCGCCGCCGGCGAGCGTCACGTCGCCCGCCGCGTACGCCTCGACGAGGTCGTTGAGGCGGGTCAGGAACCGGTGGGTGGACCTGACCCCCTCTTCGGACCAGTCGAAGTCGCGCTCGGGCTGGGCGGCCTCCATCATGAACAGCCGCGCGGTGTCGGCGCCGTACTCGTCGACGATCCGCTGCGGCGAGACGACGTTCCCCTTCGACTTCGACATCTTCTCGCCCTCCAGCTGGACCATCCCCTGCGCCAGCAGGTTCGTGAACGGCTCGCGGTGGTCGAGGCCCTCCTCGTCGGCCAGCACCTTGGTGAAAAAGCGCGAGTACAGCAGGTGCATCACGGCGTGTTCGATGCCGCCGACGTACTGGTCGACCGGCATCCAGTCGTTCGCGCGGTCGAGGTCGAAGGGTGCCTCGTCCAGGTCCGGCGAGACGTACCGCAGGAAGTACCACGAGGAGTCGACGAACGTGTCCATCGTGTCCGTCTCCCGGGTCGCGGGCGCGCCGCACTCCGGACACGTCGTCGCCTGCCACTCGTCGGCGGCGTCCAGCGGGTTGCCGGTCGTGTTGATGAACTCCGGCAGTTCGACGGGCAAGTCCTCGTCGGGCACCGGGACCGCTCCGCAGTCGTCGCAGTGGACCATCGGGATCGGCGTCCCCCAGTAGCGCTGCCGGGAGATGCCCCAGTCGCGCAGGCGGTACTGCGTCGCCTCGCTCGCGCCCTCGGTGTCTTCCGTAATCCGTTCCCGGGCGGTCTCGCTGTCGAGGCCGGTGTACTCGCCGGAGTCGATCACGACCCCGTCGTCGGTGAACGCTTCCGCCTCGACGTCGGGGGCGTCCGGGACCGTCTCGCCGTCCGGGTCGTCCGGCTCCGGCGCGATCACGGGCCGGATCTCGACGCCCTTCTTCGTCGCGAACGCGTGGTCGCGCTCGTCGTGGGCGGGGACCGCCATCAGCGCGCCCGTCCCCACGTCCGAGAGGACGAAGTCCGCGACGTAGACGGGGATCTCCCCGCCCGTAACGGGGTTCGTCGCGGTGAGGCCGGTCTCGACGCCGTTCGGCTCGTCGCCGTCCGGGTCGGCCTCGTGGTGGACGAACTCGTGGACCGCGTCGTCCGTTTCCGCCAGCTCCCGGGCGATCGGGTGGTCGGGCGCGATGGCGAAGAACGTCGCGCCGTGGATCGTGTCGATCCGGGTCGTGAACGCGGTGACGGTCCCGTGTCCTTCGATTTCGAAGTCGACCTCGCTCCCGTACTGGCGACCGATCCAGTTGCGCTGCATCTGGCGGACGGAGTCGGGCCACCCCTCCAGCTCGTCGATGGCCTCCAGCAGCTCGTCGGCGTACTCGGTGATCTTCAGGAACCACTGGTCCAGCTCGCGGGTCTCGACGGGGGTGTCACAGCGCCAGCACAGCTCGTCGTCGCCCTCGACCTGCTCGTCGGCGAGGACGGTCTCGCAGGAGGGACACCAGTTCACGTCGGCGTCGCGGCGCTCCACGAGGCCGGCCTCGTGGAAGCGGCGGAACAGCCACTGGTTCCACCGGTAGTACCCGGGGGTACAGGTGGTGACCTCGCGGTCCCAGTCGTAGCCGAACCCCATCGACTTCATCTGTCCCTTCATCGTGTCGATGCAGTCGAACGTCCAGTCGCGGGGGTTGGTGTCCCGCTCCTTGGCGGCGTTCTCGGCCGGGAGCCCGAACGCGTCCCACCCCATCGGATGGAGCACGTCGTCGCCGCGCATCCGGCGGTAGCGGGCGTACGCGTCCGTGATCGTGTAGTTGCGGACGTGGCCCATGTGGAGCTTCCCCGACGGGTACGGGTACATCCCGAGGACGTACGTCGGGTCCTCGGCGTCGTCCGGCACGTGGTACACCGAGGCGTCGTCCCACGCCTCCTGCCAGCGTTCCTCGACCCTCGCGTGGTCGTATCCCTCCTGAGACATCTGCTTATATACTCGTGGTCGGTTCGGCGTCGTATAGCTTTCCATCCAGTGGTGGGCGGTGACGTCCGGTGACGCGCTCGTCGAGGCGTCCGACGCGGCGCCCTACAGCTTCTCGGCGTTTTGCGCCTGCTCGACGCGCCTGATCGCCTGCTCGATCCGTCTTCCGGTCGCGTTCGCGAGCCCCGGCGGTAGCCCCGCTCTCGCGGCCGCGAGCCGCTCTTCGATCCGAGCGATCCGGTCGAGCACGTTCGCCAGTTGCCGCTCGACCCCTTCGGCGTCGCCCTCGCGGGCGCGCTCCGCCGCCCGTTCCGCGGCGTCGACCGCGGCGGCGAGGGCGCGTTCGAGCCCGTTGACCGCGTTCGACGGACCGCCGCCGGAACCGCCGCCGTCGTCGCTATCGCGGTCGGCCGCCGCGGCGGCGACCGCCGCGCGCGTCTCCTCGGCCACGTCCGCGACGTAGCCGGCGAGCGGGGCCACCCCGGTCTCCGGGCGCTCGATCCGGATCGGCTCCTCGGTCTCGGCCTCGTCCGTCGCGGGGTTGACCCGGTACGCGCCGACCTCGCCGTCGGCGTCGCGTACCTCCGTCGTGTACGCGCCGCCGGCGTCGACGTACACCGCGTCGCTCCCGTCGATCGCGGAGTCGTAGATCCGCCCCGCGAAGTCGTCTTCGATCGCTGACCGAGCCAGGTTCACGTCGCTTTCGGCGTCCGAGAACTCCACCTTCCGCGCGTCCTCGCGGGCGACGAGCGGGATCTCCCCGTCGGCGCCGGCGGTCGTCACCGGCTCGTCCGCCGAGACGGTCAGCGTCTCGCCGTGAGGTGCCCGTCCGGCGCCGTTGACCGTCAGGCGGTGCTCCCCTTCGGGGATCCCGTTCGCGACCGCGACCCCGCGGGCGAACGTCGGAACCGCCTCGGGGTCGCTCTCGATCAGGACGAACGACTCGACGCTCGTCTCGGTCGTCGTCAGCCCCTCGTCCGCCGGCGCCTCGTCGCTCTGCGTCGTCTGCGTGACGCGGGCGACGACCGCGTCGAGCGCCCCGGCCGCGTCGTCCCCGAACGACGGGTCGTCGGCGACGGCGTCGTACCGCGCCGCGAGCTCCGCGCGGTGGTTGCCGGCGGTGACGTCGAGCGCGGGGTTCTCGTAACGGGGCTGTTCCCACGGCACGCCGGTGGTCGTGATGTGGCTCGCGACGGCGTCCTCGACTATCTGGGGGACGGCGAACTCGAAGCTGAGCTGCGGGCCGGTGAACGCGTCGATCCCCTCCAGTTCGGCGGTCTCGACGAGGTCGTACTCGACGACGGAGTCGGCGACCTCGTCCGCGAGCGCGGCGTCGTCGCCGTCGGCGGTCCCCTCGTCGGCCGGTCGCTCGCGGTACCGGAAGGCGATCCCCGTCTCCCGGAGCGGGAGGTCCGTCGGCGGCGAGCGCAGCGCGTCGAGCGACCGGATCGTCAGCGCGCCGTCGACCAGCGACTCCTCGGTGACCGACGGGAGGTCGGGGTGTTCGTAGAGCGGTTCGCCCTCGTACTCGGGAACGACGAACGGGAGCCGCATCTGCTCGTCGCGGGGGAGCCCGTACGCGATCGGGATCCCGAGGAGGTCCTCGACGGTGTCGATCGTCGTGTTCGTGATGTCCGCGAGCAACCCCCCGTCGCCGACCCGCTGGAACTGATCGGGGTTCTCGTTGACCGAGAGCGTGCTGGAGTGCGAGCCGAGCTCGGAGAGGATCCGGGGGACCACGTCGGGATCCGGATCGAGGAACTCGTTGTTCGGAACGCTCCGGGAGTGGGAGCTGGCGACGTACAGCTGCGGGTCGCCCGCCTCGAGGTCGACGAACACGTGGAGTACCTCCCAGTCGTGCCAGTGGAAGTTCGTCGTGAACTGGTCGAACGCGGAGTAGAACCAGAACTGGACGACCGCGAGCGGGGAGTCCTCGTACCGCATTCCGTTGTAGAAGACGGTCGGATTCGGCGGCTCGCCCGACGCCTCGTACCGCTCGTGGTAGCCGTCGAACGCGTCGAAGCCGTCGACGACCGTCTCGCCGTCCGCCTCGCTCGCGTACGGTCGGGGGTCGGTCGGGAACCACGGCTCGGCGGCGTCGAAGTACAGCGTCGGCGCGAACCGAGCCGCGAGTTCGTCGAGCCGTTCCGGCTCCAAGTCGGCCGTCGACGCGTCGTCCGGCTCCGGGCCGGAGCAGCCGGCGACCGCGGCGCTCCCGGCGCCCGCGAGCGCGCCGAGAACCGTCCGGCGGTCGACGCGATCCGCGGGCGCCCTGTCGGTCGATTCGACCGAATCGGTCTCGCTCGCGTCGTCGACCTCGTCGGGTCCCCGAGTCATCTCCTCGATTCACGAGAGCCGAACGAATAACCCTTCTGTCGCCCCCTGAGTCGCGTTCCGCTCGACCGTCAGGGCTCGCGAACTCCGCGAGAGACGTCCGAGACGACGGCGTCGACACCGGTGCCCGCACCCGCGACCGCCTCGTACTCTCGGGCCGAGGCGACGGTCCACGGCAGCACCCGGAGTCCGGCGTCCGCCGCACGCGAGAGGATGTCGGTCCGGAGGCACAGCTCGTACCGCGGCGACACCGCCGCACACCCCAACTCGGTCGCGGTCTCGACCATCGCCGCGACGTCCTGCGGCGGGTACGCCCACCTCGGCAGACGGACCCCTTCGCGACTCCCCGGAATCAGCGGTCTGAGGGGCCGCGCGGGGACCGACTCGCGCACGCCGTAGACGGTCGATACCGTCGGATCGGCCGTCCGCACCGCCTCGATCACCGCCGGGTCGTCGGCGGTGACGGCGAGGTCGTAGTCCCCGTCCGCGCCGAGCGCGAGCGCGTCCCCCGCGACCCCCCGCTCTTTCAGGTCGAGCATGACCCACGCGTCCGCCGGCACGGCGTCCAGCGCCGCCGCGAGCGTCGGCACCGGCTCGCCCGAGCCCGCCACGGAGAGGTCGGCGAGCCGCTCGCGCGGGGTCCGGGCCACGCGCCCGGTGGCGTCCGTCACCCGCCCGAGCGTCGCGTCGTGGAAGGCGACGAGTTCCCCCGTCCCGCAGCGGCGAACGTCGAGTTCGATCCGGTCGACGACCGCCGTCGCCGCCTCGACCGCCGCGACCGTGTTCTCCGGGTTCTCGGCCGCGAAGCCCCGGTGGGCGACGAGGGGCGGGTCGGCGGCGTCGCCGTCGCCGGCGCCCTCGGTCGCCTCCCCGTTCCCGCGCCCGACGCAGCCGGCGAGGGCGGTCGATCCGACCGCCGCCGCTCCGCCGACCGCGAGCGATTCGGTCCGCCGAAGCACCGCTCTGCGGGTCGGGCGGGCCCCCTCGCCGGATCCGGACGAGTCGGTGTCGCTCACGGCGTCGTTCTCGTGGGGTGTTCGGCCCCGCGAACAAAAGTCCGCGGGCGTCCGCTCCGGCCGGCGAGCCCCCGCGTCCGCGGGAGAAGGTATTTGCGGCCGGCCGCCCGAATCCGGGATATGGACGGGAAGCAGGCCCTCTACTACGCGGCGATCGCGATCGCGGCGTTGATCGGGGTCAGCGTCGTCGTGAGCGTGGTCTCGGCCCTCCTGAGTCTCGCCTGGGCGGTCCTCTCCGGGATCGTCACGCTCGCCGTGCTGGCGGGGCTCGGTTACGCCGCGTACGAGGCGGGTTCGTGGCTGCTGAGCGACGACGACGCCGGACCGCTCGACTCGATCGGTTCGGGATCCACCTCGTCGACCGAGGTCGACGGCGGGAGTAGCCGCCAAGACCGCCTCCGACAGCAGTACGTCGAGGGGCAGATCAGCGAGGCGGAGTTCGAGCGCCGGATCGGCGAGGAGTTAGAGACGGAGGAGCGCGACGACATCGACCGCGAGCTCGAACGGGAGCGATAGCTCCCGCCGTGCCGCGACGGTTTCGTCCGTCTCAGAACCGGTCCCGCAGCTCCGAGCGCAGGTCGTCGACGGCGAGGTCCTTCATCGCGAACAACACGAGCAAGTGGTAGACCAGGTCAGCGCTCTCGGCGGTAAGCTCCTCGCGGTCGTCGTCTTTCGCCGCGAGGATCGCCTCCGTCGTCTCCTCGCCGATCTTCTCTAAGACGGCGTTCTCCCCCTTCTCGTGGGTGAAGAGGGAGGCGGTGTACGACCCCTCCGGGAGCTCCTCCCGCCGCGACTCGATGGTGGCGAACAGCTCGTCGAGGACGTCCTCGGACGGTACCGCCGAATCCCCGCCGGCCTCGGCGGCCGGACCGTCGGTCGTCCCGCCGCCACCGTCGTCCCCGGCCGGACCGCTCACGCGACCACCTCTCGCTCGGGGAAGAATGCGAGGTCGTGGATCCGCGGATCGTCGGTGAGCTCCGGGTGGAACGCGGTGGCCACGACCGGGCCGTCGCGCACCGCGACCGCGCGGCCGCCGACCGTCGCGAGCGTCTCGACGCCCCCGCCGATGTCGTCGATGAGCGGCGCGCGGATGAACACGGCGTGGAAGGGGTCGTCGAGCCCGGCGACCGGGATCTCCGCCTCGAAGGAGTCCTTCTGTCGGCCGAACGCGTTGCGGTCGACGGAGACGTCCACGAGCCCTAACGCCTCGACCCGTTCGTCCTTCGCGTCGTTCGAGCAGACGATGAGCCCGGCGCAGGTCGCGAGGACCGGTTTGCCGGCCGCGACGTGGGCCTCGATCTCGGCCGCGATCCCTTCGCGGTGGATCAGCCGCGAGATCGTCGTCGACTCCCCGCCCGGCATCAGGAGGACGTCGCAGTCGGGCACGACCCCCGCGTCGCGCACCTCGACGACCGCCGCGGACTCGTCGTGGGCGGCCGCGGCGTTGCGGACGGCGGCGGCGTGTTCGGCCACGTCGCCTTGAACGGCGATGACGCCTGCTTTCATACGGATACGTGGGAGGGGCGCGTGGAAAAAGGGCGCGCTACGTCGTCGGTCGGTCCGTCGGCAACGCGGCGGGGAGAACTGATGCGGCGCGGGCCTACGCGACCGTCAGCGAGAGGATCTGGACGAACAGGCCGAAGAGGACGCAGAACGCGAGGACCGTCTTGGGGTTGATCGTGATGGCGTTCCGGTCCTCGTTCTCGAAGTAGCGGACCAGTCCCGCGCTGGACATCAGTCCGCCGGAGTTGGAACCACTCATATCCCCCTCTGGACGGCGCCGCATGCTAAACGTTTCGTTCGTCGCTCGGGCCGCAGCGGGCCCTTCATCCGCTTTCCGCCCGCCGTCTCATCGGTTCCGCCGTCTCGTCGCCCTCGACGAGTCGCACGGGCCCGGCGCACACACGAGTGGGAAACCCTTATGCGCGGGCCGGCGATAATTTGCGCCGACCATGACCGTTCGACTGCTGGACTTCCACGCCGAGTGGTGCGGCCCGTGTAAGACCCAAGACCCCATCTTAGAGGAGATTCAGGACGACCTCGGCGACGCGTTCGAGCTCCAGAAGGTCGACGTCGACGAGGAGCAGGACGTCGCGAACCAGTACCAGGTCCGCTCGCTCCCGACGCTCATCGTCGAGAACGACGACGGCGTCGTCGACCGCTTCGTCGGCGTCACCCAGCGCGAGGACATCGAGGCCGCCCTCAGCGAAGCGGGCGCCTGACTCGCGGCCCGAGCCCCTTTCACTCCTCGGCGCTCCAGCGGCTCCGTCCCGTCGATCCGACGCGTTCGCGACGGTGACAGCCCGCCGCGCCGTCTCGCAACCTTTTACAGCACCGCCCGCCCAGTAGCCGTATGGCCAAGTTCGACGCCGCCGAACGCCGCATGCTCGACCGACAGATCTGTATGCGCTGTAACGCCCGCAACGCCTCCGAGGCCGAGCGCTGCCGCAAGTGCGGCTACACCAACCTCCGCCCGAAGGCGACCGAGCGCCGCGCCGCGTAGTCGGCCCGTCTTCGGCTCGGTTCCGGTCCGTCTTCGTCCCTTCTCTCGGATCTCTCCGCCTCGACGGCCAGCCGCGCGTGCGCCTCACGCCTCCCCAGCCTCGGCGGACGGCCCGGCGCGGGCGGGGCCGCGCCGGACCGCCGCCTCCACCGGAAATCAAAGATTTCCGAGCCTCCGTTCGCTCCGCTCACGGGGACCTCGCGGCCGCCGCCGGCGGCCGCTCGGGGGCGCGCCGAGGGGTGGCGGTCGGCCTCCTCGCCGCTCGTTTTTAAATACGGATCGCGTTCACTCTTAAATACGGACCGCGTTCACTCCTCGGGGTACTTCGGCTCGCGGCGCTCGGCGCGCTCCGTCGCGCGCTCGATCACCTCGCGGACGGTGTCCGGCCCGTCGGCGGCGCGGTAGACGTCGCCGTGGCCGGGGTACATCGCCTCGGCGGTGTCGGGCAGCCGGTCGAGGATCTCGCGGAGGCTCTCGATCAGGCGCTCGCGCGACTGGCCGGCCATGTCGGTGCGGCCGAACGACCCGTCGTCGAAGGCGCCGTCGTTGTAGACGACCACGTCGCCGGAGTAGAGTCGCTCCTCGCCGACGAGCGAGACGTGGTCGTCGGCGTGACCGGGCGTGTAGACGACTTCGCACGGCTCGTCGCCGACGAGCACCTCGTCGCCGGGCTCGAGCGCGGTGTCGCGACGCGGGTGGTCGGCGTACGCGAACACTCGGGGGTCGAAGCGGTCGACCACGGCGTCGAGTTCGCCCACGTGGTCGTGGTGCTGGTGGGTCAGTACGACGCGGTCGAGGTCGTCGACGCCGGCGTCGTCGAGCGCGTCGGCGATCACGTCGTCCACGCCGGGCATCGTTCCCGCGTCGACGAGCGTCGTCGCGTCTCCGACGACGAGGTACGCGTTACAGGTGAACTCCTCCGCGTCCGCGGTGACGGTGATCGGCTCCATACCCGTCCTCGCTCGCGGAGCGACAAAAGGGTACAGCCGCGGGCGCACCGACGGGGCTCTCTCCGCCGGCGGCCGTGGATTTATTTATCGCCCTCTGTTAATTCTACACACACATGGGATTCGGCAGCTACGACGAGTCCGAACAGGAGAATCAGGACCTGGACGCGGACTTCGACGACGACGACGGCGTCCAGGCTGCCCAGGAGACCCACGAGGGGTCAGTCGACTACGAGCCCGGCGCCTCGAACGACGAGCTTCTCGACCGACTCCAGGAGATCAAATCCGAGGACGCGTGAGTGACGCCGCCGAGCCGCACGCTCGGCCTCGCCTTCTCTGACGCCCGCGACGCGAGCCACGCGGCCGGCGTCGTCGTCCGCGCCGACGGGACGCCGGACGGCTTCGCGTTCGCGCGGTGTACCGTCGGCGGGACGGACGCGACCGACGCGGCCATCGACTGCTGGCGCGCGCTCGACCGCGAGGACGTGCGCCACGTCGCCTGCGCGGGCGTCGCGCCGGCCTGGTTCAACCTCGTCGACCTCGACCGGCTCCGCGAGACGATCGACCGCCCCGTCTACGCCGTGAGCTACGAGGCGAGCCCCGGGCTCGAACCGGCCCTGCGCGACGCGTTCGACGGCGACGCGCTCGCCGCCCGCCTCGACGTCTACCGGTCGCTACCGTCCCGGGTCGCGCTCGATGCTCCGGAGTCCAGCGACCCCCGCTTCGTCCGGGCGGTCGGTATCGATCCCGAGGAGGCCGCCGCGGCGATCAGGGGCCTTACCCGCGACGGCGAGCGGCGGTGTGAGCCGCTCCGGCTCGCGGCGTTGGCCGCGAGCGCGCACCGCGAGGCGGCGGCGACCGACGCTACTTAGACGACCGCGTCCGGAACCCCCGTATGAGCGAACACGGCGGCGACGGCGCCGCGCTCGACGAGGAGCTGCGCGTGCCGGCCTGCGAGCGGTGCCCGGCGCTGGTCGAGTCGCGGAGCCGGATCGTCGACGGGGTCGGCCCGACGGACGCGGACCTGCTGTTCGTCGGTGAGGGACCGGGCGCCACCGAGGACGAGCGGGGAGAGCCGTTCGTCGGGCGCTCGGGCGACGTGCTCGACGAGGCGCTGCGAGACGCGGGGCTCGCCCGCGCGGACGTGCGGATCACGAACTGCGTGCGGTGCCGGCCGCCGGACAACCGCGATCCGACCGGCGAGGAGCTGGCGAACTGCCGCGGCCACCTCGAGAGCGAGATCGACCGCCTCGACCCGGAACTGATCGTGACGCTCGGCAAGGTGCCGAGCGAACACCTCCTCGACCGGTCGGTGGCGATCACCGCGGAGTCCGGCGACGTGGCCGACGCGCGGCTCGCGGGCGAATCGCGGCGCGTGCTGCTCTCCGTCCACCCGGCGGCGACGCTGTACGACCGGAGCCAGCGCGACGGCTTCTTCGAGACGATCGCTCGGGCGGCCGAACTGAGCGGCGTCGGTGAACGGAGCGGGGACGGCGGGGACGGCCAGTCGCGGCTCGGCGAGTTCTAGTTCTTCGGGTCGCCGCGGCCGAGCCACTTGTTCGGATTGAACAGGTCGCGGATCGCCTCGATGAGTCCCTTCCCCTCGTGCTCGCCGGGCCGGAGCCGGGCGCGGATGCGCGAGGAGACGAGCTCGATGCCGAGGACGACGATGAACACCATCACCAGCCCGGCGGCGGTCTGCTGGAACTCGAACAGGTCCTGACTGTTCCGGATCATCAGCCCGAGGCCGCCGGCGCCCACGACCCCGAGCGAGATGGCGATCCGGGTGTTGATCTCGAGGATGTACAGGGTCCACGCGATGAACGACCGCGAGACCTGGCTCAGCATGCCGAAGCTCACGGTCTGGGTGCCCGACGCGCCCGTCGACCGGATCGCCTCGATCGGTCCCTCCTCGATCTCTTCGAGGTCGTCCGTGAAGAGGCGTCCGAGGTTCCCGATGCTGTCGGTCGCGATCGCGAGCACCGCCGTGACCTGTCCCGGCGGGCCGATGGGGATGTACAGGAAGATCCAGACGATGGCGGGGATGGCGCGGATGCCGCTGAGCGTGCCCCGGAAGATGAAGTTGAACGGGAACGGCGTGACGCGCTCGCTCCCGAGGACGCCGAGGACCAGCGCGAACGGGAAGGCGAACACGGTGCCCATGAACCCTAACAGCAGCGTCACGAGGCTCGCCTTCACCAGCGACTGCCGCGACGATCTGAAGCTCTCGACGATGTGCGCCCCCCCGTCGCCGAAGCTCGCGGGGATCGCTCGCAGTCCGGTGATGTTCTGGTCTTTGGTGTAGATCGTGAAGTTCTGGAAGTCAGGCGGGAAGAAGCCGGTCGAGATGAACTCGTACATCTCCGGGAGCCGCCCGGCGACGACGCTGGGCTGGAAGCCGATGAAGCCGAGCCCCCAGTAGGTGACGCCGAGGACCGCCGCGAGCAGCACGCCCCACAGCACGTACTTGAGTCGCCGGAGCCGTTCGAGCGCGCGGAACTGGTCGTCGATCGCCGAGTCGGACGGCGAACTCACGCCCGACCCCCCCCGTCGGTGGCGGCGTCAGCCTCGGCGTCGGTTTCGCCGACTTCGCCGCTCGCCGCCCCCGTCGGGATCGTCTCGCCGCTCTTGGTTTCGCCGTAGTAGATCCGGTCCATCTCGTCCATCGTGAGGTCGTCGGCGTCGCCGTCGAATATCACCTCGCCGTCGCGGATACCGAGGAACCGATCCCCGAACTCGCGCGCGATGTTCACCTGGTGGAGGCTGGTGATCGTGGTCAGGTCCTGCTCGGTCGCGGCCTTCTTGAGGTAGCGCATCACGTCGCGGGCGGCCTTCGGGTCGAGGCTGGCGACCGGCTCGTCGGCGAGGACGATCTCCGGGTTCTGAACCAGCGCCCGCGCGATCCCGACGCGCTGTTTCTGGCCCCCGCTCATCGACTCGGCGCGCTGACCGGCCTCGTCGAGGAGGCCGACCGTCTGGAGGGCTTCGAGAGCGGTCATCTTGTCCGCGTCGGCGTGTAGCCCGAGGGCGCTCCGGACGAGCCCGTTCCGGGAGAGCGCTCCCGACAGCGCGTTGCCGAACGCGGTCTTGCTCTCGATGAGGTAGTGTTCCTGGAACACCATTCCGACCTCGCTGCGGTTCCCCTGAAGCTCCTTGCCGCCGATGCGGACGGACCCCTCGGTGGGCTGCGTGAGTCCGTTCAGTACCCGGAGCATCGTCGACTTGCCGGCGCCGGAGGGACCGAGGAGGATGACGAACTCCCCCTCATCGATGGTGAACGACACGTCGTCGAGGGCGACGGTGTCCTCGTCGTATATTTTGCTGACGTTTTCGAATTCGATCGTTGGCATGAGGTGTTGCTTTGTCGGAAAACAGACCGATCGTGTGAAAAACGATCCGAAGTTGGGGGGCGGGGTCCTACTGTCCGAAGATGTCCGCTCCGACGCCGAGCTCGTCGGCGACGTCGATGACGGACTGGTAGTCCTCCTGGGCCGCCTCGCGGACGCGGCTGAACCAGAGGTCGTCTCCGGTGCCGCCCTCGCCGTCCGCACCGTAGTAGATGCTGTCCGGGGCCTCGAGGAACGACGCCTGGAGCGCGGACTTCACGTCGTCGCTCAGCTCGGGCGAGACCACGATCGGGGCGCGCGGCAGGCCCTCGTCCTCGTGGAGTGTCGTCGCGACCTGCTGCCACTCCTCCGGCGTCGGGCCGGTGGAGGTGTCCCGGACGAACCCGCCCATCGCCGCCGCGTCGACCTGCCCCTGTTCGAGCAGGGTGTACGAGCCGACGTGGCCGCCGGCGAAGCGGGCGTCGAACTCCGCCTGTGAGCCGTTGCCCTCGGGGAGGTTCCCGACGTCGAGGCCGCCCTGGTTCGACATGCTGTACAGCGGGTACAGCGCGCCGCTGGTCGACAGCCGGTCGGAGAAGGCGACGGTCTTGCCGGAGAGATCCGACAGCTCGGTGATGTCGCTGTCGTTCGGCGTCGCGATGATGCTCTTGTACGTCCAGCCGCCGTATCCGTACCGCTGGAGGATGATCTCCGCGTTGCCGGTCTTCACGCCGAGGGCGGCCGCGAACGGGCCGGTCTCCGCGAGGTCGGTCGTCCCCTGACCGAGCGACTGGATGACCGCGCTGTAGTTGCTCCCGATGTTCCCCTCGACGTTGAGGCCTTCGGGAACGTTGTGGTTCTGCTGGAGGTAGCTCCCGACGTGGTCGAGGAGCGGAGCGTACTGTACCTCGAGGTCCTCCTGCGGAACGGACGGCGAGATACCGAAGTTAACCGTTCCGTCCCCGCCGAAGGTCATTGCCGCGTCGCCGTCGCCGTCGCCGCTCATGCTGTCGCCGCCGGACCCGTCGCCGTCGCCGCTCATGTTGTCGCCGCCGGACCCGTCGCCGCTCGTGTTGCCGCCGCCGCTACATCCCGCGAGTCCCACGATACTTGCCGCACCCGCGACCTTGAGGAATTTGCGTCGTCTGGCCATGAGGAGTACATTTGGAGATTCTACTGGCGTCTCAAAAGTGTTGCTGTTTAAATATACGGACTGGTATGTACCGCTATGTACCGGATTCCGGATGGAAACTGACTTCCACGCAGGTGATATACCGGAGACATGGACGAATCACCACCGGATCGGGAGGTGTCCGTCGCCCTCGTGGACTACGGTCTCGGAAACCTCCGGTCCGCGACTCGCGGACTGGAGCGGGCGGGCGCGTCCGTCGAGATCACCGACGACCCCGAGGCGTTCGCGGCCGCCGACGGCGTCGTCCTCCCCGGGGTCGGCGCGTTCCGCGAGGGGATGGAGAACGCCGGGCCGCTGCGCGAGGCGCTGACCGACCACGCCGACGCCGGCCGCCCCCTCTTCGGGATCTGTCTCGGCATGCAGATGCTCCTCACGACGAGCGAGGAGGCGGACCACGAGGGCGAAGGCGAGGTGACGGGCCTCGATCTGGTCCCCGGCACCAACGTCCGGTTCGACGTGGACCGGAAGGTGCCGCACATGGGCTGGAACGAGCTCGAGGTCGAGCGCGACCACCCGATCGTCGACGGGGTCGACGGGGAGCACGCCTACTTCGTCCACTCCTACTACGCCGAGCCCGCCGACCCGGACGCGGTCGTCGCCACCGCGGACTACGGGGTCGACTTCCCGGCCGTCGTCGCCAACGAGGCCGGCAACGTGTTCGGCACGCAGTTCCACCCCGAGAAGAGCGGCGAGACGGGGCTGGCGATCCTGCGGAACTTCGTCGACTACTGCGCCGACCGGTAGGGCGGCCTCCCCGGCGACGGTTCGGGCAGCCGATCCTACAACTCGTCGTACGGTCCCGGCTTCGCCGCGGTCAGGCGGTCGACCTGCTCGTCGGACAGATCGATCGTCGCGGCCGCGAGGTTCTCGCGCAGCTGGTCGACGGTGCGGGCGCCGACGATCGGCGCGGTGACGCCGTCGCGGTGCGCGAGCCACGCGAGCGCGGTCTGCGCGGCCGAGGCGCCGACCTCGTCGGCGACGGCGTCGAGCTCGTCGTGGACGTCGAAGTTCTCCTCGGTGAGGTACGCCTCCTGGAACCGGGTCGACTCGGCGGCCTTCGAGTCGTCGGGGAGGTCGGCGTCGCGGTCGTACTTGCCGGTTAAAAAGCCCTGCCCGAGCGGGCTCCACGGGGAGACGGCGAGGTTCCGCTGGCGCGCGAACTCGAGGTAATCCCCCTCGACCTCGCGGTCGACGAGGTTGTAGCGCGGCTGGAGCACCGTGAACGGCTCCCACCCCTCGCCCCGGGCGATCTCGTTGGCGCGGGCGACCTTCCAGGCGTTCGGGCGGAGCGTGGAGGCGCCGAGGTAGTGGACCTTGCCGGACTCGACGAGCCCGTTCAGGGTCTTCATCAGCTCGCGGGCGGGCGTCTCGTCGTCCCACCGGTGGATGTAGAGGACGTCGATGTAGTCGGTGTCGAGCCGGTCGAGCAGGGCGTCGACGCGGTGGCGGACGTTCTTGCGGTTCGTGCCCCGGCTGTTCGGGTCGCCGTCGCGGATCTGCCAGTACACCTTCGAGGCGACCGTGTAGCGTTCGCGGTCGCGCTCGGCGAGCCAGTCGCCGATCCAGCGCTCGCAGTCCCCGCCGCCGTACACGTCGGCGGTGTCGATGTAGCGTCCGCCGGCGGTCTCGTAGGCGTCGAGCAGCTCGTGGGCGCGGTCCTCGTCGATCTCCACGTTCCCCGCCTCGGTCACGCGGCCGAACCGCCACGTGCCGAACTGGAGTTCGCTCGTTCGCAGGCCGGTCCGGCCGAGCGGCACGGTCCCCAGATCGATCTCCTCGAGTTCGGGTGTCATCGCTCGACCGTTGTCGCGGTCGACGCAAAAAGCCACAGCAACCGGATGCGGTGTGCGAACGCGCCGCAACGCCCCCGTGGGCCGGCGGCGGTCGCGGCGACGGCTACTCGCAGGTCGCGGCGAAGTCCTCGGCCGTCGCGGCCGCGGTGCACACCGGGCAGCCGGTGTCGAGTATCGTCTCCCGCATCGCGTCGTTGACCTCGATGGTCTGCTCGCAGTCCGGACAGGTGAAGTGAACGGTGGTCAACGGGGTCCCTCTCGTTTCCTCCGGACGCGGGCTGCGAACATAAATGGACGGTTCCGGGGCGGCGGTCGCCGTCCGCTCCGGGGCGACGCCGCCCGTCGTCCGCTCACTCCGTCCGCGGGACCGCGTACGCGCCGACCGCGAGGAAACCGGCCGCGAGCGCGGTCAACACGAGCAGGTCGCCGGTCCACGCGCCCCCCTCGAAGGTGATCGCCCGAGTTCCGCGCGCGAAGTACGTCAGCGGCGAGGCGGCGACCGCGGGCAGGAACCACTCCGGCAGGAGCGACGGGGTGACGAACGTCTCGGAGAGGAACAGCAGGGGGAGCGCGACCGTGTTGCTCGCGGCGATCACGCCGTCCTGCGAGTCCGCGAGCGAACCGAGGACCGCCCCGAGCCCGCAGAACAGCGCGACCGCGACCGCGACGAACAGGGGCAGGGCGGCGAGCGCGGGCGAGAGGATCAGGGTCGCGTCCGTCACCGCCAGCACTAAGCCGAGGATGAGCAGGCTCGCGGCGCCGATGATCCCGACGTTGACGAGCGTGTGCGCGAGCAGCCACTCGGCGCGGGAGAGCGGCGTCGTCGCCAGCTTCTCGAACCGCCCGCCGTCGCGGTGGCGGGCGATCTCGGAGCCGACCCGCGACAGCGGCGTGAACAGGACCACGACCGCGAGATACCCCGGGATGTAGTAGCCCGCGGGCTCCGCGAAGAGGCCGCCGCCGGTCGGCTGGGTCCGCACCAGCGCGCCGAAGATGACCACGAGGATGACCGGGAAGAAGAAGGTGAAGAACACCGCCGTCCGGCGGCGGGTGAACGAGCGCGCCGCCGCGACCGCCTCCGTCCGGATCCGGCCGAGGCGGGTCATCGGTCGCCCCCGTCCGGCGTCGCGTCGTCGGCTGCGCGACCCCCGCCCGGCGTCGCGTCGTCGGCTGCGCGACGCCCCTCGCCGGCCGCTTCGTCCGGCGGTCCGCCGTCCCCACGGCGCGCGTACTCCTCGCCGGTGAGCCGCAGGTACACGTCCTCGAGCGACGGCTCCGACCACGAGAGCGAGTCGAACGCGACCCCGGCGTCGTCGAGCGCGTCGACCGCGTCGCCGATGGCCTCGGGTCGCACGCCCCGAACCCGGAGGCCGTCGTCGGTCGCCTCGACGGTCGGGTCGGTCCCGAGACGGTCTCGGACGCCGGCCGCGACCGCCTCGACGACTCCCTCCGTCGTCGGCGCCGCGGTCGCCGCGTCGAGCCGCGGCGCGCCGCCGTGTTCGGTGACCAGCCGATCGGGCGCCCCGCTCGCGACGACCCGCCCGTCGCGGAGCATGGCGACGCGGTCGGCGAGCCGCTCGACCTCGTCCATCGCGTGGCTCGTGAGGAAGACGGTCGTGCCGTCGGCCGCGAGCCGCTCGATCAGCCGGTGGATCGCCCGCCGGCCGGCGGGGTCGATCCCGGTCGTCGGCTCGTCGAGGAAGAGGAGGTCGGGGTCGTTGACGACCGCGGTCGCGACGCAGGTGCGGCGCCGCTGGCCGCCCGAGAGCGTCTCGTACCAGGCGTCGGCGTCGTCGGCCATCCCCACGTCGTCGAGGACCGCCTCGGTGTCGCGCGCCGCGTCGTAGAGGCCGCCGTAGTAGTCGACCAGCTCGCGGGCCGTGAGCCGCGCGGGCGGGTCGAACGACTGCGGGAGCAGCCCGATCCGGCTCGGGTCGACCTCGCGGGGCGGCTCGCCGAAGACGCGGAGGCCGCCCTCGGCCTCGGTGGTCCCCGTGAGCGCGCGGACCAGCGTCGTCTTCCCGGCGCCGTTGGGGCCGATGAGCCCGAACACCTCGCCGGCCGCCACGTCGAGGTCGACCCCGTCGAGCGCGTCGACGTCGCCGTACGACTTCCGGACCCCCTCGCCGACGACGACCGGGTCGCCGCCGTCGGGGCCGCCCGGAGTCGCCCCTTCGGCAGGGGCGTCGCCCGCGTCGGCGGTCGCTGTCTCGTCCATGCGATCGGATGCGGCCGCGGCGCGCGTAAGGGTTGCTTTTCGGTCGACGCGGTCGCCGGGACCCGGTCGGGTCCGTTACCCCTAAGCGACCCGCTCCCGACCTACGGCGTATGTACTACCACGAGGCGGCGGCGTTCCTCTTCGACCTCCGCCGCTTCTCGGTCAAGCCCGGCACCGAGCGGGTGGAGGCGCTGCTCGCGCACCTCGGGGACCCGCAGGAGGCGGTCCCGTTCGTCCAGATCGCCGGATCGAACGGGAAGGGCAGCGCGGCGCGGATGACCGAGTCGGTCCTCCGCGAGGCGGGGCTGTCGGTGGGGCTGTACACCTCGCCGCACCTCTCGTCGCTGTCGGAGCGCGTCCGCGTCGACGGCCGGGAGATGACCGAGGCCGCGATCGCGGAGTTCGTCGCCGAGGTGCGCCCGTGGCTGATCGACCGCGCGGCCGCCGGCGAGCCGCTCACCTTCTTCGAGGTCGTGACGGCGATGGCGGTCCGGGAGTTCGCGCGCCGCGAGGTCGACGTCGCCGTGCTGGAGGTCGGCCTCGGCGGCGAGTACGACGCGACGAGCGCGGTCGACCCCGTCGCGACCGCCGTGACGAACGTCTCCTTGGAACACACCGCGGTCCTCGGCGACACGGTCGCGGAGATCGCCCGCACGAAGGCTCGGATCGCCCGCCCCGACGCGCCCTTCGTCACCGCCTGCGAGGGCGAGGCGCTCGACGTCGTCCGCGAGGTGGCGGGCGAGGCCGGCGCGCCGGTGACGCGGGTGACCGGCGACGGCGACGCCGCGGGTCGGAGCGACGGCGACGCGGACGAGCGGGACTCGGCGGACGACGCCGACGAGACCGAGGACCCGCCCGCGCTCGCGGCGACCTACGAGGGTCGGGTCAGCGCCACCGACGCCGAGGTCTCGCTCGCCGGCGAGCGCGAGGGGACGTACCGGCTCCCGCTCGTCGGCCGCCACCAGGCGGCGAACGCGGCGGTCGCCGTCGCGCTCGCGGACCGGACCGCGGCGGCGCTGGGGACCGACCTCGCGGACCGCGCCGTGCGCGACGGCCTCGCGAGAGCGACGTGGCCCGGGCGGTTCGAGGTGGTCGACACGGCGCCGCTGACCGTCCTCGACGGCGCGCACAACCCCGCCGCCGCCCGCACGCTCGCGGCGACCCTCGACGAGTACGACTACGACGACCTCCACCTCGTGTACGCCGCGATGCACGACAAGGACCACGCCGAGACCGCCGCGGCGCTGCCCGACGCGGCGACGGCGGTCACCTGCCGGCCCGCCATCGACCGCGCCGAGGACCCCGCGGTCCTCGCGGCCGCGCTCCGGTCGGCGGGCGTCGACAGCGTGACTGCGGGCGACGACGTGACCGACGCGCTCGCGACGGCGGTCGACCGCGCGGACGAGGGCGACTGCGTGCTGCTCGTCGGCTCGCTGTTCGCGGTCGCGGAGGCCCGGGCGGCTCAGATGCGCACGGTCCGGGAGCGGGCCGTTCGGGACGCCGAGGACGCCGAACACGCGCTCGACACGGCCGGGGTCCCGCCCGAGGGCGTCGCGGCTCACCGCGACGGCGTCGACCACCGGGTCCTCACCCTCCGACTGCGCGGCGACCGCGCCGAGCGCGTCGTGAGCGAGGCCCGGGCGGTCGGCGGCGACGCGGCGCTCGGCGGCCTCGGCGCGGGCGAGGACCGCGGGGCGGGCGGCGAGCAGGTCCCGGTCACCGTCGCGGGGACGGTCGCGGAGATCCGGGCGCTCGTCGACCGCCTCGACGCGGCCGACGGCAGCGGGCTCGGGGGGGTGGCGGCCGACCTCGCCGCGGCGGTCGGAATCGAGACCGACGGGATCGGCGGAACGGAGGAGAAGAGCGACGCCGACGAGGCCACTCCCGACTTCCCGTGGAGCGACCGCACCGCGGTGATGGGCGTGCTCAACGTCACGCCGGACTCCTTCCACGACGGCGGGCGCCACGCCGACCTCGACGACGCGGTGGCCGGCGTCGAGCGGATGGTGGACGCGGGGGTCGACGTCGTCGACGTCGGCGGGGAGTCGACCCGGCCGGGCGCGGAGCCGGTCCCGGTCGAGGCGGAGATCGAGCGCGTCGTGCCGACGATCGAGGCGATCCAGTCGGTGCCGGCGGTGGGGTCGGGCGAGGTGCTGGTGTCGGTCGACACGCGCAAGCCCGCGGTCGCCGAGGCGGCGCTCGACGCGGGCGCGGACGTCATCAACGACGTGACCGGGTTAGAGGACCCCGAGATGCGGTCGGTCGTCGCCGAGGCGGACTGCCCGGTGATCGTGATGCACAGCCTCGACGCGCCGGTCGACCCGGACGCCGACCCCGAGTACGACGACGTGGTCGCCGAGGCGGTCGACGCGCTTCGCGAGCGCCTCGCGCTGGCGGACACGGCCGGCATCGACCGCGACCGCGTCATCGTCGACCCCGGGCTCGGCTTCGGGAAGTCGCCGGCGGAGGACTTCGAACTGCTCGCGCGCTGCGGGGAGTTCGCGGCGCTCGGCTGTCCGGTCCTCGTCGGCCACTCGCACAAGTCGCTGTACGGCGCGGTCGGGCGCGACGCCGACGACCGCGAGCACGCGACGGTCGCGGGCACCGCGCTCGCCGCCGACCGCGGCGCCGACATCGTTCGGGTCCACGACGTCGCCGAGAACCGCGCCGCGGTCGACGTCGCCGCCGCGGTGAACGGGGCGCTCCGCGACGGGGGCGACCCCGCGGAGGGGTCGGAGGACGGAGCGTGACGGCCGCGGCCCGGAGCGACCGCGCGGTCGACGGCAGCGTTTTGCCTCGCGACCCCGTCGCGTCCGTATGACCCGGCGCCTGCTGCTCGGCTGTAGCGCGGTCGGGAACGCGCTCGTCGAGCGCACCCGCGAGGAGCGCGGCGGGAGGGACGACCTGGTGGCGATCACCGACGACACCGGCTGGGCGTCGACGCTGCGCGACCGCAACGTCGCCACCGTCGAGGCCGACCCGACCGATCCCGGGACGTACCCGGACGCGGCGGCGGTCGTGCTGATCGCGAGCGACGACCCCGACCGCAACGTCGCCGCCGCGCGCGCGGCCCGGGAACGGTACCCGGACGCGATGATCGTCGCGCACCTCGGAACGGCACCGACGGACGAGCAGCGGGCGGCGGTCGCGGCGGTCGCCGACCGCGTGGTCGACCCGGTCGCGGCGGTCGCCGGCCGCGTCTTCGAGGCGGTCGGGCTCGACCGCGGCCGCGGGGCCGATACCGACGCGGAGTTCGCCCGCACCGACGACGGCGAGGACGAGAGGCCGGCCCGGCTGCTCGCGGCGCTCCGACGGCTCTCGGGGCCGCTGCTGGTCGTCGCGCACGACAATCCCGACCCGGACGCCATCGCCAGCGCGATCGGACTGGCGCGGGTCGCGGAATCGATCGGCGTCGACGCGGACGCCTGCTACGGCGGCGAGATCGCTCACCAGGAGAACCGCGCGATGGTGAACCTCCTCGACATCGACCTCCGGTCGTTCGACGGGGTCGACCTCGACGCGTACGACGGGATCGCCTTGGTCGACCACTCCCGTGCCGGCATCAACGACAGCCTCCCCGAGGGCCACCCGGTCGAGGTCGTCGTCGACCACCACCCGCCGCGGGGGCCCGTCGCGGGGTCGTTCGTCGACATCCGCCCCGGGATCGGCGCGACGAGCACGCTGATCGCGGAGTACCTCTCGCGGTACGGGATCGAGCCCGAACGGGACCTCGCGACGGCGCTCCTGTACGGGATCCGGATCGACACGAAGGACTTCACGCGCGCGACCGCGACCGACGACTTCGAGGCGGCGGCCGCGCTGCTCGCGCACGCCGACGAGTCGACGCTCGAACGCGTCGAGAGCCCGAGCGTGAGCCCCGAGACGCTGCGCGTCCTCGCGGCCGCCATCGAGAACCGCGACGTCCGCGGGTCGGTGGCCGCCTCCTGCGTCGGCGAGATCGCCGACCGCGACGCGCTCGCGCAGGCGGCCGATCGGCTGCTCGACCTGGAGGGCGTGACGGCGACGTTCGTCTACGGCTATATGGACGGGGTGATCTACGGCTCCGCCCGCGCCCGCGGCGCCGACCTCGACGCCGGCGAACTGCTCCGCGACGCGCTCGACCCGGTGGGATCGGCCGGCGGCCACGCCGTGATGGCCGGCGCGCAGGTCCCGCTCGGCATCCTCTCTGAGGTCCCCGAGTCGGAGTCGCTGTCGGACGTCGTCGAGGCGTTCGTCGCCGGGCGGTTCTTCGAGGCGCTCGACGACGCGCCCGCCCAGCCGACCGGGTTCCCGCCGGAGTTCCCGACGGACTGAGTCCGGGGCGTGCGAATCTGTCGCACGGCGGCGTAAGACACTCTTCGCCGGCCGCCGATCCCCTCGTAGTCGCCGCCATGTCCGACGGCCTCTACGACGAGCGTCCCCGGCTGTACGACGCGATCCAGTCCGAGTGGGACTACGACCGCGACGTCGCCTTCGTGTTCGACGCGCTCGCCGAGCGCGGGGTCGACCCAGAGCGCCTGCTGGAGGTCGGCTGCGGCACCGGCGAGCACACCCGACGGCTCGCCGAGCGCGGGGTCGACGTGACCGCGGTCGACGTTCACGAGGGGATGCTCGCCGTCGCCCGCGAGAAGTGCGGGGACCTCGACGGCGGCTCCGGTGACGGCGACGCCCCCGGAGCGGTCGAGTTCCGCCTGACTGGCCTTCCAGACCCGGACTTGGGGGACGCGGGGCCGTTCGACGCGGCCGTCGCGGTCCGCGGCGTCGTGAACCACCTACCGCCGGGCGACCTCGACCCGGCCCTCGCCGCGCTCCGCGACCGGCTGCGGCCGGGCGGCGTCCTCGTCTTCGACAACTCCCCGCTGCCGGCCGAGGGGAACCGACCGGGGCTCGACGTCGGCCGCGACGCCGAGGGGGCGACCGAGTACGTCCGCGTCGCGCACCACGTCGCGACCGACGACGGCCGGCTCGACTGGCGGGCAGTGACGTTCACGCCCGAGGGCGACCCGTTCGTCGACCGCCGCCGGATGACGCCGTTCGCCGACGAGCGGGTCGCCGACGCGCTCGCCGCGGCGGGGTTCGCCGGCGTCGACGTCGCGGAGGGATACGGCCCCGGAGACGATCGGAGCGTGTTCGTCGCGGCCCGGTAGCGAACTCGTCCCCCGGTCGTCGCCGTCGCTTGTGCGAGCGCGACGCCACCGGTCGCAACGTACATACGGCGCGCCGGCGAACTCACTCACATGACCGACGACATCGTCGAACACCGTCGACTGATCATCGCCGGCACCGGTATTTCTGGTCTCTCGGCGGCTATCTACGCCGCGCGGTCGAACAACGACCCGCTGCTCATCGAGGGGGACGAGCCCGGCGGCCAGCTCACCCTGACGACCGACGTGGAGAACTATCCCGGCTTCCCCGAGGGGATCTCCGGTCCGGGCCTGATCAACGACATGAAGGAACAGGCCGAGAAGTTCGGCGCCGAGGCCCGCAACGGCGTCATCGAGGACGTGGCGAAGGAGCCCGCGGGCCACTTCCGCGTCGCGCTCTCCGACGGCGACGTCTACACCGCCGACGCCGTCATCGCCGCCTCGGGCGCCAGCGCCCGCACGCTGGGCGTCCCCGGCGAGGACGAGCTGATGGGGTACGGCCTCTCGACCTGTGCGACCTGCGACGGCGCGTTCTTCCGCGACGAGGACATGCTCGTCGTCGGCGGCGGCGACGCCGCGATGGAGGAGGCGAACTTCCTGACGAAGTTCGCGGACACCGTCTACGTCGCCCACCGCCGCGAGGAGTTCCGCGCCGAGGACGTGTGGATCGAGCGCACGATGGACGCCGTCGACGACGGGGAGATCGAGCTGCTCCTCAACACCGAGCTCACCGAGATCCACGGCACCCCCGAGGACGGCATCGACCGCGTGACCCTCGTCGAACACCCCGACGGCCACCCGAAGGAGAAGCTCGACGACCCCGCGACCGCCGACGAGGTCGACGAGTACGCGTTCGACGTGGGCGCCGTCTTCTACGCCATCGGCCACACGCCGAACACCGACTTCCTGGAGGGGACCGGCATCGAGACCGACGAGGACGGGTACCTGATCACCGAGGGCGGCCGCGGCGGCGGGCAGACCCGGACCGGCGTCGCGGGCCTGTTCGGCGCGGGCGACGTGGTCGACTTCCACTACCAGCAGGCGGCCACCGCGAGCGGGATGGGCGTGAAGGCCGCGCTCGACGCCGACGAGTACCTCTCCGAGCGCGAGCGCGCCGGCGAGCTGTACGAGGCCGAGATCGACGCCGCGGCCGCGGACGACTGAGAGGCGGTTCGTCGTTTCGGGTGCGTCCGGGTCACCGTCCCGACGGCTCCCGTCCGCACCCCTGATACGCTCGGTGACGCAAACCCCTCTTTGCGTTATACGCGGTACTATCCGTGACCCTCCCGTCGTCCGAAACGTGATGAGCAGACGTGGTCTGGCCGTCGTCGCCGTTGCGCTCGCGTTGTTCGTGACCGGTAGCGCCGTCGCCCTCGCCGGTCCCGTGTCGGGAGGGCCCGGCGGCCTCTTCGGCGGACCGAGCGATCCGCCGGCGCTGGTCCACTTCGACACCGACGGGGTCCGCTGTCCCGACGAGTTCGCGGCCAACGGTTCGACCTCGGTGGCCGCCGGCCCAAGAAACACGGAGATAACGTACGCTCGAAACGTCTCGCTGCCGGGCCCCTCGTACGCCGTCGGCGGGCCGACCTTCGAGCGACTGAACGAGTCCGCCTACGTCCTCGACGTTCCGATCGAGGAGGCCGGGAACGCCTCCCGGCCGTGTTCGGGCGTCGTCCGCTACAACGGGACGATGCGGATCCCCGCGGGCGACGACCCCTGGACCCTGATCGTGAAACAGGACGGCGAGACGGTCACGACGTTCAGCGGCGACTCGGACCACTCCCTCCTCGGCGGCTCGACGAGCGTGAGCGGAAGCGTTTCGGCCCCGGCACAAACGAACGGCTCCGCGAACGCATCCGGAAATTGATGTTCCACCGGCGGTGAACGAGTTCAAAGCCCCGACCGCTCCGTTATAAATCGCTGACCGTATATCGACGGTGAGCGTCTCCAAAGCCCCAGCCGCTCGGTTATAAATAGCTGACCGTAGATCGACGGTGAACGTCTCCAAAGCCCCAGCCGGGAGGCGGGCGCACGCTCGCTGTCGTTCGAAAGGCGCGGAGCGCCTTTCGTGATGACGAGAGAGCTTCGCTCTCTCGAACCACGCTCCTCGTCGCTCGTTTCACTCGCTCCTGCGGTGCTTGCATCGCCTGCGCCCGCCTCCCGGCTGCCCCTTTGAGTCCCACCCCGCACGGCACCGCAGCCTCACGCCTCCCCAGCCTCGTCGGCCGCCCTCCGCGTTGCTCCGGGCGGCCGACTCCCTCGCGCGTGCTCCTCGCGGCCGCCGGGGGCGGCCGCTCGCAGGCGCGCGCCACCGCGGTTCTATTTATAAATGGTCGCTACCCGTTTCACGACAGCACCTCGACGTCGTACCCCTCGGCTTCGAGCGCGTCGACGATGTCGGCGGCGTGTTCGGCGTCGTCGGTCTCCAGTTCGAGTTCGAGTTCGGCGGCGTTGACGGCCACGTCGCGGGAGGTGCGGTCGTGGTGGACCGCGTACACGTTCGCGCCGGTGCGCGCGACGATGCTGGAGACGCGCTCCAGTTCGCCGGGGCGGTCCTTCAGGTCGATCGTGATCTTGAGGTAGCGGCCCATCTGGACCAGTCCCCGGCGTATCACGGTGCCGAGGCGGTTGAGGTCGATGTTGCCGCCGCAGAGCGCGGCGACGACCGTCTCGCCGTCGTCGTACTCGAACGCCTCCGAGAGGACGGCGGCGAGCGCGACCGCGCCGGCGCCCTCGACGAGCGTCTTCGCGCGCTCCAAGAGCAGCGTGAGGGCCAGGGCGATCTCGCGGTCGTCGACGGTGACGACCTCGTCGACGTACTCCGTCATGACCTCTAGGGTCCGATCGCCGACCGACCGCGTCGCGATCCCGTCGGCGATCGTGTCGACGCTGTCGATCTCCGTGACCTCGCCCGCTTCCAGCGACTTCGCGGCCGAGGCGGCGCCCGCCGCCTGAACGCCGACGACGCGCACGTCGGGCAGCTGTTCCTTGATCGCGACCGCGACCCCCGAGATCAGCCCGCCGCCGCCGATCGGGACGACGACGGTGTCGAGCTCGGGGCAGTCGTCGACGATCTCTAAGCCGAGCGTCCCCTGCCCGGCCATCACGACGGGGTCGTCGAACGCGTGGACGTAGGTGCGGTCCTCCTCGCGCTCCAGCCGGTGCGCGTACGCCTGCGCCTCGTCGTAGTCGACGCCCTCCAGGCGGACGCTCGCGCCGTACCCGCGGGTGGCCTTCACCTTCGAGACCGGCGCGAACTTCGGCATCACGACGGTGGCGTCGACCCCGGCGCGACTGGCCGCCAGCGCCACGCCCTGCGCGTGGTTGCCGGCGCTCGCGGTGACGACGCCGGCCTCGCGCTCCGCCTCCGAGAGCGTCCGGATCCGATTCATCGCACCGCGGATCTTGAACGCGCCGGTCCGCTGGAAGTTCTCCAGTTTGAGGTGGAGGTCGGCGCCGCTCATCTCGGAGAAGGAGCGCGACCGCTCCAGGGGCGTGTGCCGGGCGACGCCCGAGACCCGCTCGCGCGCCTCGCGGATGTCGGAGAGAGTGAGCATGCCACGCCGTCGCCGCGCCGGCCGCTAATCGGTTCCGGTCGGGGCCGACGGACCGGTCGACCACGGTCGCCGGCCCGCGTCCGCCGCGTCGCGTTCGCCGCGCCCGTCCGATCGACGAGCGAGCGGCTCGGCGTTGGTGAAGGGGGGAATGCACGCGTGTGACGTGCGAGTGAAACCAAGCGACGCGAATACAAAAAGGTGGGGCTACCAGAGCGAAAGTGAAACCGCACGACTGCGCGCCCGTCATCCGCCCGTCAGACGGGATCTCGGGGGGTCAGCCGCACCCGCACGTCGCGCTCGTCGAGGACCGATCGCACCCGAGCGGCGAACGGTCCGGACCCCGGCCACGTCGCGTCCGCGTCGAGTCTGTCGGGGTCGCCGACGTACACCGCGGCGGTCTCCGGGTGCTCGCCCGGCGCGTCGAGCGGGACGGCCTCGCGGACGTACAGCCCGCCGTCGACGTCCTCGTAGGCGTCGAGCGCGTCGATCTCTTCCGTTCGGAGGAGCCGCCCCGCGGTCTCGCCGCCCGGCGCGAGCGTCGGGTACCGCCCCTCCACGAGCCGGAGGCCGTCGAGCGTCGCAGAGCCGACGAAGACGAACGAGTCGACCACCTCGGTGACGGCGTCCGGCTCGGTCAGCGTGCCGTACACGAAGATGTCCATGGGCCCCCGTGGGTCGCTCGCGGATTTCAACGTTCGGACGGTTCTCCCTCCCGTGGCCCCGTCTCACTCCTCCCGCTCTTCGCGCTCCTCGCGTCCTCGTTCTCGTCGCTTCACCTCGCGCAGTCGATTCACGTCCGGGCGGTAGTCGGTCTCTCGATCGACCGCAACGACTTTACTCGCATCGTCGGTTGGTTTCGTAATGCCGACGCTTCGCGGCCACCACGTCGCCTCCCTGATCGGGGCCGGCCTCCTCGTCGCCGCGGCGGTCCACCACGGCACCGAGGTCGAGGCCGTCGGGAACGTGGGGGGGCCGCTGCTGGCGTTCGCGCTCGACGGCGGCATCGCGGTCGCCATCCTCGCTGCCGGCCGCCGAATCGCTCGTCGTGGACTCTCTCCCGCCGAGGAGTGGCGCGTGGCGCGGTGGACCGCCTCCGGGGCCGTCCTCGCGCTCGCCGCGTTCGCCGCGACGCTCGCGGTCCGCGTCTTCGAGGGGCGCCCGCTGGTCGAACCGGCGTTCCCGATGCTCGTCGCCGCCGGCGCCGGGAGCCTCGGCGGCGCGGTCGCGGGGTACTACGCGGTCCGCCAGGCCGCCGACGCCCGCCGCGCGCGGGACGCGGTCCGGGCCGTCTCGTTCGTGAACCACCTCCTGCGCCACGACCTCCGCAACGACCTCTCGACGATTCGCGGCTACGCCGACCTGCTCGTCGATGAGACGGACGGGTCCGACCACGCGGCGACCGTGGCCGCGAAGGCCGGCGAGGGACTCGAACGCATCGAGGCGACGAGCGCGGTCGCGGACGCGATCCTCGGCGACGCGGGCTCCAGCCGCGTCGACCTGGCGGCGACGACCCGGAACGTGCTGTCGAGCGTCGACGACGGCGACTCGGTGACCGTCGAGACCGATCTCCCGGAGTCGGCGTCCGTCGCGGCCAACGACGGCGTGCGGTCGATCGTCCACAACCTCGTCGAGAACGCGATCGAACACGCCGGCCCGGACGTCACCGTCCGCGTCGCGGTCCGCGTCGGCGAGGGTGACACGACCGAGGAGGTGGGCGACGACGAGGTCGCGCTGGTCGTCGAGGACGACGGCCCGGGACTCCCGCCCGAGATTCGAAACGGATCGTTCCCCGACGACGACGGGCGCGACGAGGGGCGTGCCGGATCGCGGGACGGCGCCGGATCGCGGGACGGCGCCGGATCGCGGGACGGAGGGGTCAGCGGCCTGGGACTGGTCGCGACGCTCGCCGACGCGTACGGCGGCTCCCTCGAGGCCGGCGAGTCGGATCTCGGCGGCGCGCGGTTCGCGGTGACGCTCCCGCACGCACCGGCCGACTCGGCCGGCTTCGATACGTAGAAACCGCGGGCGACCGTCAGGTGTGACGCATGGACTTCCCGCGGCTGCGGCGCGTCTGGAAGCGCGTGTTCTCGCTCGCGTGGCCAGTCATGGCCGAGCAGACGTTCCGCACCGCGATGCGGACGACGGACATCCTCGTCACCGCGCTGTTCTCGCCGGCCGCGGTCGTCGCCATCGGCCTCGCGGACCTCTACGCCCGGTTTCCGCTGCGGATCGGGCTCGGCCTCGGCGGCGGCGCCATCGCGCTCTCCTCGCAGGACACCGGCGCGGACGCCGCGGAGAACCGCGACGAGGCGGTGACGCAGGCGATCCTGCTCGGCGCGCTCGCCGGGGTCCCGTTCGTCCTCTTCGGCTTTCTCTACGGCGAGTTCGCGATCGGCGTGTTCGGCCGGCTCGTCGGCGAGCGGACCTCGCCCGCGGTCGTCGACCTCGGATCGACGTACCTCGCGATCGTGTTCGCGACCGCCCCGGCCCGCCACGTCGCCTTGGTCGGCGCCCGCGCGCTCCAGGGGACCGGCGACACCCGGACGCCGATGTACGTCAACATCGCCGCCAACTCCGTCAACATCGTCGGCTCGGTCGTCCTCGGGCTGGGCCTGTTCGGCCTCCCGCGACTGGAGGTCCTCGGCGTCGGCCTCGCGACCGCGGGCGCCAACGTGCTCACGGCCGGGCTGCTCTGTGCCGCGATCTGGGGGTCGTGGACCGACGCGGAGTTCGCGTGGCCGCGCGACCTCACCGTCGCGAAGCAGCTCCTCGTCGTGAGCGCGCCCCGCGTGTTGGAAGGGTTCGGCTCCGAGATCGCGGAGTTCCCGTTCAACGCCCTCCTGTTGGGCTTCGGGGAGGCCGTCAACGCCGGCTTCCAGATCGGCCGCCGCGTCTACCAGCAGGTGACCGGGCCGCTCTCGCGGGGCTACAACGTCGCGGCGTCGGTGTTGGTCGGCCAGGCGCTCGGCGAGGGCGACCCGGAGGCCGCGCGGTTCAACGGGTGGGCGGTCGCGGGCCTCGGCGTGCTGACGGTCGGCGCGATCGGGGCGGGACTGGTCGTCGGAGCGTCCCGGCTCGTTCCGATATTCACCGACGACGCGGCCACGATCGGCTACGCCGTCGACTTCGCGCGGGTGTACGGGATCGCCGGGGCCGCGCTCGCCTGCTTCTCCGCGCTGTCCGGATCGCTCCAGGGCGCGAGCGAGACCCGGGTTCCGCTCGTCGCGCGCGTCTCGGGGATGTTCGGACTGTTCTTGGGGCTCTCTTGGCTGCTCGGTCGCACCGCGGGACTCGGTCCCGCGGGCGCGTACGTCGGGGTGTCCGCCGCCTACGTCTGGATGGCGCTCGTCGTCGCAGCCGGGTTCCACTACTCCGGATGGGCGACCCGCGCCGCCGACATGATGGACGCGCGCGGGTCCGGTCCGGGCGCCGAGTCGAACGCGGGGTCGGACTCGGCGCCCGATCCAGTGCCCGACGAGGACTCCTCGTAGGGGGAGCCGCTGCCGACGACCGCGGCTCCCGATTTCGGTCGCGCCGCTCCCGGTCCGCTACGGCTCGCCGCCGAGCGACTCTTGTTCGGCGCCGGCGTCGCCCCTGAGCCGCCGCCGGCGCTTGTCGTAGGCGGCCTCCAGCTTCGCGTTCGTCGCGCGCGAGACGAGGTAACAGTCCGCGTCGTCGCCGTCGCGCGGGTGCGCGCTCGCGACCCAGACGTGGCCGTCACCGGCCGAGAGGTCGTCCGCCCACCGCTCGGCGGCCGCGCGGCTCTCGAAGGCGTGCCGGGTCCCGTCCTCGAAGACGAGCCGCCCCACCTTCGCGTTCCGCTTCCGCGCCGACGGCTTGATCGCGACGACGACGCTCACACCCGGGGATCGAGCGCCGTCAGTTAAAAACCTCGTCAGACGCGGGCGCTCAGTCGTCGGCCACGGCGCCGGGTTCGGCGTCCGCGGCGTCCGCCTCCGCCGCGAGCAGGCGGTCGAGCCCGTCGACCATCCCGACGACGCTCGCGCGGGTGATGTCCGCGTCCGACGCCGAGACGCTCACGGAGCGGTCGCCCCGCGAGAGGTCCACCTCGACGGTGACGACCGCGTCCGTGCCGCCCGTGATCGCGTCGACGTGGTAGGAGTCGAGGTCGAAGGCGACGCCGTCGCTCCCGGCCTCGCGCTCCGCGCTCCCGCTCTCGCGCTCGCCGTCGCCGCCCCCGCGTCCGCCCTCGTCGCCGGCGAGCGCCGCGCGGACCGCCTCCAGTCCCGCGTCGACCGGGCCGGCGCCGGTGCCGGCGGCGACGCGCTCCTCGTCGCCGACGCGCAGTCGGACGGAGGCGGTCGGGAGGTTGCCCCCGGAGGTCGCCGAGAGGTCGACGAGCTCGACGTGGCGCTCGCGCTCGCGGCCCCGCACGTCGTCCGCGACCGCGAGCAGGTCGGCGTCGGTGACGCGCTTGCCGCGCTCGCCCAGCTCCTTGACGCGGGCGACGACCTCGCGCAGCTCGTCGTCGTCGACCGCCACGTCGTGTTCCGCGAGCGCGGCCTTCACGCCGGCGCGTCCCGCGTGCTTGCCGAGGACGAGCCGGCGCTCGCGGCCGACGGTCTCGGGCGGGTACGGCTCGTACATCGTCCCGTCCTTCAGCGTGCCGTCGGTGTGGATCCCCGACTCGTGGGCGAAGGCGTTGGCGCCGCAGACCGCCTTGTTCGGGGGGAGCGCGACGCCGGTCGCCTCCGAGACGGTCCGACAGAGCCGGTAGAGCCGATCCAGCTCCACGGTGTCGACGCCGTACGACTCGCCGAGCGCGATTGCGACCTCTTCGAGCGCGGCGTTGCCCGCGCGCTCGCCGACGCCGAGGACGGTGCCGTGGACGGTGTCGGCGCCCGCCTTCAGTCCCGCGTGGACGTTCGCCAGCCCGAACCCGAGGTCGTCGTGGGTGTGGAGGCTCGTCGGGCCGAGGGCAGCGAGCCGCGAGACGACGGCGGCGGTGCGCTCGGGGTCGGCCGCGCCGACGGTGTCGCAGTAGCAGATCCGGTCCGCGCCGGCGTCGAGGCCGGCGCCGAGCAGGCGGTCGAGGTAGTCGAGGTCGGCGCGCGAGCCGTCCTCGCCGAGCACCTCCACCCACAGCCCGTGGTCTTTCGCGTACTCGACGAGTTCGACCGTCGTCTCGACGACCTCGTCGCGGGTCGACCCCACCTTCGTCTCGACGTGCTTGTCGGAGGCGGGGACGACGAGGTTCACGCCGTCGACGCCGCAGTCGAGCGCGTGGTCCACGTCCCGCTTAACCCCGCGGGCGAAGCTCGTCACGGTCGCGTCCAGTCCCTCGTCGGCGACGCGGCGGATCGCCTCGCGCTCGCCCTCGGAGGTACACGCCGAGCCGGCCTCGATCAGGTGGACGCCGGCGGCGTCGAGTTCGCGGGCGACGTCGACCTTCTCGCCGGGCGTCAGGGAGACGCCGGGCATCTGTTCGCCGTCGCGCAGCGTGGTGTCTAACAGCTGTACCTCGTCGAGGTCGGTGAGTGTGGTTCGGGTCAAAAGATGGTCCGTCGGCTCTGCGGTGGTCTCGGGGTCGGTGCCGCCGCGGGGCGGTCGTGCCCCGTCGTCGTTATCGCCGGAGAATTTCGCGGCCAGCCGCCGTGAGGCGACTTCCTCTATCCTCCGAACGAACGCGTTCGTCTCGCGTCATTCGTACCCGTGCGAACTGTGTACACACGGATAAACTGTCGGGTCGCGTCAGGTATGGCCAACTGATCGTCGCCGAGACCGCCGATCCGGTGACGATCCCTCGACGCGCCTTCGACGGCCCGAAGACGGGAATTTCCGCCTCACCCCAGCAGCGACCGGAGCGACCGCCGCCGGGTGCCGCACTCGGCGGCGTAGTCGCAGGCGTCACACCGGCCGTCGTCGACGCGCGACGGCGGGCCGTCGATCGAGCGCGCCGCGCGGAGCGCCTTGCGATACGCCGCCTTCTTCCGGAGCGTGAGCCGGACCTCTCGGACGACTCCGACCGCCGGGTACTCGACGAGCGCGCGCTCGATCTCCCGCTCGCGCTCCCACGCCAGCGCCTTCGCGATTCCGACCGCGCGGACCGCCTGCGGCTCCCACACGCCGTCCTCCGGCGGCTCGCCCGACGAGACGAGCGTCGGCACGGGCGGGGGAGACGGCTCGGTACCGGCCGGATCCTCGGTCCCCCCGTCCGGTTCCAGTACCTTGTGAACGGTCCCGTGACAGTCCTTGCCCGAGAGGAACCCGCGCTCACTCGCGGGGTCGACGAGGGCGCCGTACTCGTCGCGCTCGCGGAGCCGGTCGAGGTTTCGGCGGTAGGCGGCCGGCGACCGGTGGAGGGGCAGCTGCCGCAGCGCTCGGTCCGGCGCGTCGACCAGCTCGTCGTACCGGAAGGCGAGGTCGATCCGCTCGCGCGCCTTCGGTGGGACGCTTCGCTCGTCGTCGCGCCGGACGTAGTAGAGCTGCCGGGGGCAGTACGCCGCGCGGGCCAGGTCGCTGAACGGGACGAGGGTCACGCGAGGGGTTGGCCGCGGCTTCACTTATAAATAGAACTGCGGTGGCGTCGCCGGCGGCTCTGCCACCGGCTGCAAGAGGCGCGTCGCGCCTCACTGCGTGCCGACGAGCGGCCTGCGGCCGCGAGTCGCACGCGCGAGGGAGTCGGGCGGCCGGAGCGAAGCGGAGGCCGGCCGACGAGGCTGGGGA
>NZ_SGTU01000179.1:0-773 GCF_005435195.1 Halorubrum sp. SP3
AACTGTCTCGTTGGATGAGATTCGGGAGAACGACTACAATCTCAATGTCGCTCTGTACGTAGACACGACTGAGCCTGAAGAGGACATAGATGTTAAAGAGGAACTGGCGAAGCTACGGGAACTACAGACTGAACGCAACGAGATTGAAGCAACGATGAGCGAACATATGGAGGTGTTGGACTATGAGTGAAGACCTAACTCTGGATGAGTTTCAGCAAGTAAAGCCCGGAGAGAACTCCAAATCCGAATGGCAAGAGTCAAAACTTGATTATCTTCTTTCTGATCTGCTAACTGGAAGCCGCCCGACAGGCGGAGGTTTAGATGATGGGCAATATATCAGTATTGGTGGAACTCAGATTGATTCAGAGGGATATATTGATCTTCGCGACTTAGTGTACATTCCTGAAAGCTACTTTACACAGGTTCAAGAGACTCAATTACAGAAACACGACATTCTGGTCGTTAAAGATGGTGCGAACACCGGTGACGTAGCTATTGCGTGGGAATCTGACGACCGTATTGTAACGAACGAACACATATTTACACTTCGGGCAGATTCAACTATTAATTCGCCATATCTGTTCTACTTTCTATTGTCTCATCAAGGGTGGAAGCAGATTAATGGAACAATCACTGGTTCCGCACAAGAGGGAATCAATCGGGGCTTCACTGGTAAGGTTGATATCCGATATCCCTCGATCTCTGAACAACGTAAGATCGCCGCTGTACTCTACACGGTTGACCGGGCGATTGAGAAGACGGAACAGATAAGA
>NZ_SGTU01000180.1:0-769 GCF_005435195.1 Halorubrum sp. SP3
GATCAGATACTGCGCGACTTGATCGGTCGTGGTCATCTCAACGGTCTCGGTACAACTGTCGTCGGTCCCGGCTGAATCCGGGGTAGTGGCCTCATTGGACATGGTGGCCACCCCCTCGGGGCACCAGAGAAACTGAACACAGTAGCACACTAAGCGGCCGTTAGATTCTCCGCTCCGGGATCAAAATCCGCCAGAAAACAAGCACGGTGGCTGGAACTATACAATTCCAGATGGGTAGGATGGTAGGTCTCCCGAAGCGTTTTTGCTCTCGGTGAAATACCAATTAGTATGGCACGAGCCGATTCTGGTAATTCGGACTCCCCTGAACGGGAAATCCGCTTAGTGAAGAACCCAGATGGCCAGTGGACGGCTCGTGATCTCCGTGTTGGAGTGACTGCGCAAGCGAAAAGTCGGGACGAAGCACTTGATACTCTTGATGCCGTCATTGCGGCGGTCGAAGGCGATGGCGGGCGCTCTCCAACCGACGAGGAAATACGTGACCTCGGTGTTGATCCTGAAGTCGCTCGGTCACAGAGCGATAATCTTCCCGATGTCTTACAGTAGCGATGGTAACGCGGGACTTTTCGGGTGAAGACGTGTACAAAGTGTTGGTAAACGTTGGTGGGTTCCAGCACGTTCGTACCACGGGGGATCACCTAATTCTTCGCTGGGATCCGCCAGAAGGCCATGAGAACACAGAGATACGTACCGTGACGGTCCCGGCCCACGACTCAATCAGTATTGGAACGCTTCGTAATATCGCTGACGA
>NZ_SGTU01000181.1:0-763 GCF_005435195.1 Halorubrum sp. SP3
GGGCCATACTAGTACTGGATGCATCTGCAGGATATCGCGGCCGCGAGTCACTGTTAGAAGTCCCGTATCGTTATTGACATATTTCCTGGCCCCACATCCACCTCCTGGTGTTAAAAGTGGATGACTTCTACATGACACAGAAAATCTCTGGCAAGCTATAACTAAAGTAGGCTTCCCTGGGTGAAAAAATAGTGGGGCCCAACAGATCTCTTTCTACATGTAGCCTGGGAAGGGTATGCTAGAAGATAATGGAGTTGCCTCCACTTAAACCAACCAAGTGAATGCTTAGCGATAGTTGGTAGATGCACAGAGCGCTCCATGAATGGTTTGACTCTAAGGACGACCTCAAATTTTACAGAGTGGTGTTCGTGTAGGAGCAAAAGCCCCTAGGCCAGCAATAATGGACTACTACTGTAAGTAACAGATATACTGGGCTGCAATACAGCAAAGAAAATCCCTCTTTTAATATATTAGACAGACCCATGTGAGGTGGACCTGTCCAAGCAGAAAATAAATTTGGGCTTACCTGGTGAATTTGTGAAGCTCAACTCCTACTACATCAGTACCTAATGCTCCCCGTACAGGCTCAGAAGAATCAGTATAAGGAGTACCCTACAACTGTACTTGGAAAAAAATATCAAATAGTAGTTTGCATTGCCTAAAAAAACTGTCATGAGCAAGTAGTGGCAACATCAGGCGGGGCAACAACCTGCTACTTCGATATATGAATTAACGGTCCAAGGATCCCCCGGGCCATACTAGT
>NZ_SGTU01000182.1:0-759 GCF_005435195.1 Halorubrum sp. SP3
GAGCACGATCAAGCGCTGAAGGTCTGATGGGTCCTGATCGAGAGCCTTGAGATGGTCCTCGAGCTGGCTTTGCCGGACGGCGTTTGGGCTCGTCTTTGTTTCGAACCAAAGGGCCGTCGACCCACGAATAGCCGCGTCTGGGACAGATTCCACGCCGGTCACCTGGTTGTCGAATGCGACGAGTGAGAGGTCAGATTCATCGACTAGTGCCTCGAGGATGTCCTCGCCCAGACGACTGTTGACGTGTTCGAGCACCGCAAGTAATGTCGACGTCACGCGGTTCTCTCCCTGCGTATACGTCGAGAAGAGCGGGTTCGTCATGCTGGCTGATTATTCATACCCAGCACTAAGTCGTTTCCTGCGAATCCCTGTCCCGAATCTATAGACACTTACACGAGCGAGGAGGAAAGTTACCCGGGATGGTCCTCGATTATTACGATGCTATCTTCGTCGAGGGAGTCCAACCGTTCGTTCACTGAACGGAGACGGTCAAGCAAGTCGTTCGCTTCCCGTAGCAGTTCTTCCGCTCGCTCTTCACCCGGCCGATCGTCAGCATCGACAATTCTCGTCACTGTCTGTGTGATGTCGGCGTTCGGGAGCTCTTCCCGCAGTTCATCCGCCGCGTACTTGAGGCGCTCCCACGTGTCTGTACCGGAAATCGGGTCTTTGGCCTCCTCGATCAGGTCATCGACGCGAGTCGGCGTCGGCGTCGTCGACGATGTCAACACCGCGTCGACAGATTCCCGTGTCAGCGTTTCT
>NZ_SGTU01000183.1:0-461 GCF_005435195.1 Halorubrum sp. SP3
GGAGGCCCTCTTCGCCGCCCTCCGCTGGGTGCTGGCGCAGTGGTACTGGCTGATGGACTGGGCGTACTACCTCTCCGGCCTGGAGATGTTGAACCCGCGCTACCGGTACATGCACCGGGCGGTGCTCGTCGGGCTCTGCGTGGGCGTGATGGCGCCGCTCATCGGCACCTTCCTCGTCCACCGCCAGCTCGCGCTGATCGGGGACGCGCTGGCGCACACGGCGTTCGCCGGGGTCGCGGTCGGGCTCTTCCTCAACGCCGTCATCGACCTCGGGGTGTCGCCGTACCTCACCGCGGTCGTCGTGGCGATGATCGCCGCGCTGTTCATCGAGCTCATCTCCGAGACGACCGACGCGTACAACGACGTCTCGATGGCGATCGTCCTCTCGACGGGGTTCGCGCTGGGGACGACGCTCATCAGCCTCAACGCGGGCGGGCTCGCGGTCGGGGTGAACCAGTTCC
>NZ_SGTU01000183.1:500-756 GCF_005435195.1 Halorubrum sp. SP3
TCTCGACGGTGTCGCCCCAGAGCGCGGGGATCCTGCTCGTGCTGTTCGTCGTCATCGTCGGCACGGTCGCGGTGACCCGCAACCAGCTCCTGTACGTGACCTTCGACGAGACCGCGGCCGCCGTCTCCGGCATCTCCGTCAACTGGTACAACCGCGTGATGGTGATGCTGACGGCGATGGTCGTCGTCGGCGCGATGCAGATCATGGGCGTCATCCTCGTGGCGGCGATGCTCGTCGTGCCCGTCGCGGGCGCGAC
>NZ_SGTU01000184.1:0-755 GCF_005435195.1 Halorubrum sp. SP3
CTGTACGACGCCACACTCGAAGCCCGTCGGGTGTACAACGAGACCATCCGATTCGCTAAGGATGGTGTGGACTGGAACTCGATTTCCCCACGCCTCGAAGACGACGCCGACCTCGTGAAGAACACGACTCAACGAATCGTGGCCAAGGCACTCGGGGCGATGGAGAACTACTACGAGTACGACGACTTCGGGAAACCCAGTCACACCAAGGACGGCACCTACCCGCTCCGAGCGAACTACGAGGAGGGGTACAACCTGTCACTCACCGACGACGGCGACGTGGCGTTCCGCATCAGCGCGGCACCCTACAAGCACGTCAAGGGCGTCCTCGAAGGAAGTGACGCCCACCTTGACCTCCTCAAGACTGCGCTCACTGGTGACGAGTGGAAGGTCTCAACGTCGGAGACGCTGTGGCGTGACGGTGAGCCAGAACTTCACGTTAACATCCGCAACACCAAGCAGACCGTTCGAGACAAGCAGGACTCACGGATGGTTGTCGGCGTGGACGTGAATGAGGACAACGTGGCTCTCACCGCACTCTCAACGGATGGTGTCGAAGATACGTTGGTCATCGACTTCCCCGAAATCAAGTTCGAGCGCCATCGGTACTTCACGATGCGGAAGCGCGTCCAGAACGCGGGGAAAGACAGTATGCACGATACGCTGGAAGGGCGTGAGGAACGGTTCGTCCGCGACCGACTCCACAAGGTGTCTCGGCACATCGTGGAGTGGAGCCAACAGTTCGAGAGGTCGTG
>NZ_SGTU01000185.1:0-754 GCF_005435195.1 Halorubrum sp. SP3
ACCAACAACGTCAGCCTCAACGGGTATCTTGCGGTCGTCCGGAGATTTCTGGTGTTCTGTGAACGCATCGAAGTTGTCTCCGAAAACACACCGGACAGGATGCCTCAGGCGAGCATCGATGAAGACGAAGAAGTCTGTGATCGGAAACCGGACGACGAGGCAGTAGAAGCGATCAGTGCGTACTTTCACAAGTACGACCGCGCATCCCGCCGTCATATCGAATTTGCTCTGCCGAAGGAACTGACGATTCGTCTCGGTGCCCTCGTCAGTATCGACGAGGACGACTACTACCCTGACGAGCAGAAGATCGAACTTCGGCATAGACCTGAGGAAGAATACGGTGGGAAGGGGACACCATTAAAAAACGGGTCCGACGGAGAGAGGAACATCAACGTCCCGAGTCACCTCTGCGAGCTGATCAACGAGTACCTCGAACATCCTGAACGAAACGGCGAGGGGACGGACAAATTTGGTCGAAAACCCTTACTACGGAACAGGAACGGCGGTCGTCCTTCGACAACGACGGTCCGTCGGGATCTGTATAAGATGACTCGACCGTGTGCCTTCTCGAATGAATGTCCTCAGAACCGAGACATCAACGAGTGTGACGCAGCCAAAGACTCGATGGCGTCGGAATGTCCCGTCAATTACAGTCCGCATCCGATCCGCCGTTGGTCTATCGAAGACCATCTGGACGACGGCGTACCGAGGGAAGACCTCGCTGACCGAGCCGATGTCTCCGTTCCTGTGCTCG
>NZ_SGTU01000187.1:0-751 GCF_005435195.1 Halorubrum sp. SP3
TCACCCTCGGCGTCCAGCGAGCTGGCGCGAACGTAATCGCGGGTGTGGACAACGACGAGCAGGCGCTTGAGACGTACGCCGCGAACTTTGAGCATCCTGCGTACAACTACAACCTCGCGGAAACGGAACCCGCAACCTTCGCCGTAGAGACGACTATCTATCGTGAAGACGTAGACGGGATCGTCGGTGGGCCGCCCTGTCAGGGTTTCTCGACGGCGAACCACGACCGCAACGAAGACGACCCGCGGAACAATCTCGTCTTCCGATACGCTAAGTACGTAGACTACTTCCAGCCCGACTGGTTCGTGATGGAGAACGTCACGGGGATCGAGTCGATCGATGACGGTGAAACCATCGAACTGCTGTACGAGGACTTCCAGCAGGCGGGGTACAACGTAGAACACATGACGTTGAACGCCGCGGACTACGGCGTCCCACAGAAGCGTCGTCGTGTGTTCTTCATCGGGACGCGCACAGATACCGACACGGAACCCCAGTTCCCCGAACCAACGCACGCCCCCGCCAGCGAGATCGAGGCACCGAGTGTGGATACGTCCGCGCAGACGGGTGTCACGGCAGATGACTAAATCACCGTGGGTCGGTGCGGGTGACGTTCTCAATACCGTAGACGTGTCCGACGAGGATCTCCAGCACCCCGACGAGGAGACTGCCGAACTACTGGACGAGATCCCTGCGGGGATGAACTACCAGTATTTCACCGAGAAGATGGGTCATCCCGACCCACAGTTCG
>NZ_SGTU01000188.1:0-748 GCF_005435195.1 Halorubrum sp. SP3
AACTCCGTCACGTTGGCCGGTATCGGCATCGGTGGCGCGATTCTGGTTAGCGCGGTCGCCCTGGAACTCGCCGAGCGGTAGGCACGCAGCGATTACGGTCGGATCGAGATAGGCCACACGTGGTGGATTTCGGCGGTGCGCGCGCTCCTGTCACTTCATCTCTTGTCGGATGTGCTTATCGACCTGTCTGAAGAGGAGGAGCGCCGTGATCAGTCCGGTTGACGCCGTGCTGACGACCCCGGAGAGTCCGCCGGTGCCGAGAACCGCTAGTAGAACGACTCCGACGAGCGCACTCTGTACGAACCAGATCACGCCCCGGACGTACCAGTCCACGTACCCGTGGAACCAGGTGGGACTCGTGGAGGGCATAGATAATAATGGAAATATGTCTGTGTAAATAATTTTTTCTACACCGTACGATTCGTGAATTCAGCAGTCGATCGCGACGGGGCGCGACCAGCTCTTCCGTCGTGGATCTCAACGGCGGCATTACCGTGATACCCCAGCCGCTCAGCTGTACACGGCGGTGCGTGGGACGACGGGCGACCGTCCCTGTAGCCCCGGAAGCTCGGCCTAATGCTGATTCCATTTATGTACTAGCGGTCGCCACAAACGCCGCCGAAGTCCCAGTCCCGAGGCTGTACGACTCGGCTTATAAACCGCTGACTGACGTGAACACCACCGAAGCCCCAGTCGCGAGGCGGGCGCACGCTCGTTGCGCTCCTCCGTCGCTCGTTACACTCGCTCC
>NZ_SGTU01000018.1:0-73487 GCF_005435195.1 Halorubrum sp. SP3
GACGTAAGCACCGCAGCGAAGGAGCGGTAGCGACTGAGCGAGGAGCGCAGCGAGCGTACGGCGTCCTCGCGACTGGGGCTTTGGCGGTGTTCGCCGTCGATCAGCGGCCACCCACGTACAGCCGAGCGACTGGGGCTTTGGCGGTGGTCGCCGTCGATCAAGTCTCAGCTATTTATAAACGAGCGACTGAGCCTTCGGAGACGTTCGCCGCGCAACCCTCCGTTTCGTCTCGAACCGACCAGTTTAATCGGCGTCCTCGACTCTCGTTCCGTATGAGCGACTTCCCCGAGTTCGAGGTGATCCCCGCCGTCGACGTTCAGGACGGCGAGGTCGTCCAGCTGGTCGGCGGCGAGCGCGGGACGGGCAAGCGCTACGGCGACCCGGTCGCGGCCGCCGAGCGCTGGATCGAGGCGGGCGCCGAGACGCTCCACCTCGTCGACCTCGACGGCGCGTTCGAGGGCGAGCGCGTCAACGCGGCGGCGATCGAGGCGGTCGTCGAGAGCGTCCCGGACGAGACCGGCCTCCAACTGGGCGGCGGCATCCGGACCGCGGAGGGCGCGCGCGACCTCCTCGAGTTGGGCCTCGACCGCGTCATCCTCGGCACCGCGGCGGTCGAGACGCCCGAGATCGTGGGCGAGGTCGACGACACCCACCCCGGAACCGTCGTCGTCAGCCTCGACGCGAAGGACGGCGAGGTCGTGGTGTCGGGGTGGACCGAGGGGACCGGGCTCGACCCCGCCGAGGCCGCGGCGCGCTACGAGGAGCTGGGCGCCGGCGCGATCCTCTTTACGAACGTCGACGTGGAAGGGCAGTTAGAGGGGATCGACCGCGAGGCGGTCGCGAGCGTCGTCGAGGCCGTGGACATACCCGTCATCGCCTCCGGCGGCGTGGCGAGCGTCGAGGACGTTGTCGATTTAAAAGAGGCCGGCGCGGCCGCGGTCGTTGTCGGCACCGCGCTGTACGAGGGCGAGTTCACGCTCCGAGAGGCGCAGAAGGCCGCGGACGAGGGTTAAAAACGGAGCGCGGGGTCGTCGTCGATCGCTTATAAATAACTGACTTCGGATCATCGGCGAACACCTCCAAAGCCCCAGCCGGGAGGGCGGCGCACGCTCGCTGCGGTCCTCACTCGGTCACTCACTGCGTTCGCTCCCTCATTGCGGTCCTTACGTCGCCTGCGCCGCCCTCCCGGCTGCCCCTTTGAGTCCCGCCTCGCACGGCACCGCAGCCTCACGCCTCCCCAGCCTCGCGGCTCCCTCCGCTTCGCTCCGGTCGCCGCGTCCCTCGCGCGGTGCTCCTCGCGGCCGCCGAGGGCGGCCGCTCGCAGGCACGCGCCACCGCACCGCCTATTTATAAGTACACTCTGAACTCCTCAATCACATCAGCTTCTCTCTCGCGGACTCGAACGCCCTCACACCCGCAACCGACTTACGAATCCCCCGCGACGGGCCCGTATGAGCGAGCACGACCGGACCGCGGCCGTCACCCGCGAGACGAGCGAGACGACGATCGAACTCACCCTCGCGGTCGACGGCGACGGGGAGAGCGAGGTCGACACGGGGATCGGCTTCTACGACCACATGCTGGCGTCGTTCGCCAAACACGGCCTCTTCGACCTGACGGTCCGCTGCGACGGCGACCTCGCGATCGACGACCACCACACCGTCGAGGACGTTGCGATCTGCCTCGGCGAGGCGTTCGACGAGGCGCTCGGCGAGAAGCGCGGCATACGGCGATACGCCGACCGCCGCGTTCCCCTCGACGAGGCGGTCGCGAGCGTCGTCGTCGACGTCGCGGGGCGGCCGTACTACGAGTTCTCCGGCGAGTTCTCTCAGGAGTCCGTCGGGGAGTTCACCAGCGTCATGGCCGACCACTTCGCGCTCTCTCTGGCCCACAACGCCGGGCTGACCCTCCACGCGACGGTCGAGACGGGCGACAACGCCCACCACGAGGTCGAGGCGCTGTTCAAGGCGCTGGCGCGTGCGCTCGACGACGCCACCCGCCTCGACGAGCGCCGCAGCGACACGCCGAGCACGAAGGGCGAACTCTGACGCGACGCCCGCGCTCGCGGCGCGCGCCCTCCCGGCGTCCCCTCACTCGGGCGCGGCGAACTCGTTGTACTCCCCGTGGTGGTAGACGAGCTCGCCCTCGTCTTCCAGCTCGTGAAGCAGGTCGAACACCTCGCTGTACCCGCGGTCGCGGTCGTACTCGACCGCGAGCCGCTGGACGACGATCCCCGGCGTCACCGCCGCGGCCTCGTGTTCCTCGACGATCCGGACCGCGAGCTGTCGGAGCTCCGCCGTTTTCGGATCCATTTCGTGACGCCGTTCGGCCCGCCCCGACAAAACGCTCCGGGCCCGCTCGCATCCCCCGTGCTCCGCCGACCACTTATCACTGCGCGAACCGTTGACACGCTCGCATGGAACTCGACTGCGAGGGCTGCGCCGGCTGCTGCGTCGACTGGCGCCCGCTCGACCCGGCCGCGGCGGGCTCGGACCGCACCGGCCCGCGCCCCCCGCTCGACGACGCCTACGACCTCGTGCCGCTCACCCGCGACGAGGTGGCCCGATTCGTCGACGGCGGCCTCGCTGACGCCCTGGTACCCCGACTCTTCGAACCCGCCGAGCGCGACGACAGCGTCCGGATCGACGGGACCGACCTCGCCGCCGTCGACGGTCGACCCGTCTTCGTCGTCGGCCTCCGGAACCCACCCAAGCCGGTCGCGCCGATCGGCACCGACGAGCCGCGCTGGCTCGACGCGTGCGTCTTCCTCGACCCGACGACGCTCCAGTGCCGGATCCACGACACCGACCGCTATCCGCGAACCTGTGCGAGCTACCCCGAGCACACCCTCGAGCTCGGCGCCGAGACGGAGTGCGAGCGCGTCGAGGCCGCCGGCGGCGGCGACCGGCTCCTCGACGACGCGCCGCCCGCTGACCTCCCAGCGCCGGCGTTCGGCCCGCAGGCGCTCGGCGCGACCGTCTTCGCCTATCCCGACCCCGACGACCTCGACGGCGTCGTCGCCCGTCTCCGCGACGGGGCGGGGACCGCCGCCGACCGCGCCCGCTTCGCCGGCGCCGCCGTCGGCTCCCGCCCCGGGTCGCTGTCGGTGACCCGCGAACGCATGGCCGAGGCCCGGGAACGCGCCCGCGAGGCCGACTCGTGGGTCGGCCGAGCGATCGAGGCGTGGACCGAGCGCGCCGGCGCCGACGGCGATCGCGTCGCCCTCGACCGCGACGCGCGCGACCGGCTCGTCCGTGAGACGGAGGACGACGCCGGCGCGCCGGGCACGCCGGGGTGGAGTTCTGAGGGATGAACGCCGACCGCGGGAGGGGGGACCGCGACCGTTCGCCTCCTCCCTTCACCCGCCCCGCTTCCGGTACCAGACGCGCTCGCCGACCGGCGACTCGCCCTCTCCGATCGGGAGCCGGCTCACGAACAGGTCCCTGACGGCGAACGTGATCACCAGTTCGACGGGCGCGGCGTCGGACTCGGCAGCGTCTCGCTCGCCGCCGGCGTCGCCCGACGCGACCGGCCGCACCGTCACGACGCAGTGGCCGTCGCGCTTCCCTATCGACTCGACGACGCCGACGGACCACCGGTCGACCCGATGCGCCGGCTCCCGGGCGTGAACGCGGTCGTGGTTCACGCCGGCCTCCGTGCGTCGGTCACGACGTCCCCGCTTCCGCGTCGTCCTCGTCGCCCGCGACCCGTCGCACCGCGAGCGCCCCCTCGCAGACGCACTCGCCCTCGCACTTCGGACACTCCTCGGCGGATCGCTCGATCGGGTCGCGGTGGACCGTCTCGTACCCGTGCGCGTCGAACAGTTTCTCCGGCGAGTCGTCGCCGCCGTGGTACCACGAGTCCGCGAGGAACAGGTCGACGCCGCGCGCCGCGCCGACCGCGTGTAGCCGTTCGAGCAGTCGGCTCCCGATCCCCCGACCGGTCGCCGTCTCGCCGACGTATCCCATCTCGAGGTGGCCGTACCGGTCGGCCGCGGGGAGCAGATCGCGGTCGTCGAAGAAGTACATCTCGTCGGCGAGTTCGGCCGGGTCCGCGAACTCGCGGAGCGCCATCACGCCGCAGACCGCGTCGCCGCGGTCGCCCTCGCTACGGTCGTCGCCCGACTCGGCCACGTTCGCGTCGCCGCCCGACTCGGCCACGTTCGCGTCGTCGCCCGACTCGACCGCGACCAGCACGTGGTACGTCGGGTCGTCGAGTCCGAGGTCGACGCCGTAGGTGCTTCCCTCGCTGAAGTGAGCGGTGATCAGCTCCTCTAGCGGCTCGGCGTCGCCCGGCCGCGGGTCTCGGATCGCGAACTCCGTCATCTACCGGACGGACGCCGCGGCGGAGCAAGAGCGGTTCGGTGTCGGAAGCGGGGGTCCCCGTCAGCTCCCGGCGCCCGGCCGCCAGACCTCCTGCCGTCGGTCGAGCCACGCCACGACGACGACGTGCGGCAGCGTCATCGCGGCGATAGCGACGAGCGACACGGCCAGCAGGTCGCCGGGCGCCGCCACGCCGGCCGGGACGCTCGCGCCGACCGCGCCGACCACGAGGAACCCCCCGAGCGTGAGCGGCGCGGCGTCGCGACCGAAGCGTGCGAGCGCTCCGACGGCATCGCCGGCCGACGCCGCGCTCGCGGCCCCGGGATCGACGAGGACGAGGCGCCCGACGTGCCGGAGCGCGTGCCACAGCGCGAAGTACACCCCGATCGCGAACACCGGCGCCGCGAGCAGGAACCACGCCCACAGCACCGCGAGCTCGCCGACGTCGCGCCGCCAGCCGCCGGGGTCACGCCGCGAGCCGTCGGGACCCCGGCCGCTTCGGACCCGCCGGTAGCCGAGGGCGACCGACGCCAGCGTCGCGGCCGCCATCCCGAGGCCGACCGCGAACCGGACCTCGGGGACGAACAGCGGGGCGACCGCGCTCGTGGCCGCGCCCGAGTCGACGAGGAACAGCCCGACGATCCACTCGGCCACCAGCCGGTACTCCTCGGGGTGCGCGAGGAGGGGAACCCCCATCGGGAGCCCGCCCCGGACGACGAGGGCCAGCCACCGCTCCGCCGACGAGGGCAGGTGTTCGACGCCGGCGATCGCGAGCGTCGCCACGTCGCCCTGTCCCCAGTGGAGCCACGTGAGCGCGATGAAGCCGACGAACGCCGCGACGGGCGCGACGAAGAACGCCGCGACGACCGCCCCGCCGAGGACCGCGTAGACGACCGAGACGACCGCGATCGACCGCCGGAGCGACACGCCCGGCGCGGCTCGGAGCGGGACGAGGTGGTCGACCGCGCCGTGCGCCATCCCGACGGCGAGGGTACCGAGCGCGAACGTCGCGACGCCGACTTCGACCGGAAACAGGGGGGTCACGGCACCGATCGGCAGCAGCGCGGCCAACGCCAGCGCCGGGCGACGCGCGAACCAGCGGTCGACCCGCTCGGCCGCGGACTCGGGTTCGGTCTGCGCGTCCGCGGGGGTCGCTCCGGCGTCGCGCTCGCGGGCCGCCGCGGAACGGGACTCGCTCGCGTCCGTCGACGCCGCCGGCGCCTCAGTCATCGACCACGTCGGGGTCCGGGTCGGCCGGCGCGTCCGGACCGGGGACGTCGCGCTCGGTTCTCCCGGACGGCGCCGGTTCCGCGGTCTCCCGCCGCCGGTCGTTCCAGTCGAGGACCCACTCGAACAAGACGAGGCCGTTGATCGTCATCACTCCCGCGGCGACGAAGAACAGCATCTCCTCTATCGGAAGTCCGAGGACCGTGATCCCGCTCGTCAGCTCCGGCGACAAGTACCAGGTCCCCATCCCGATCGCGATCCGGTCGGCGACCCAGAAGTACGCTGCCGGGACCAGCGTCGCCGTGACCCACAGCCGAGGCGTGCGCGCGAGGTACCCCCCGCCCACGCTCCACTGGAGCGCGAGAACCGGCCCGACCCACGCGATCAGCCCGCCGAGATACAGGAACGAGGGGTCGAGCCGGACGAGCGTCAGCCCGATCGGCACCATCGCGAGGCCGACGGCGACCCCGGCGGCCCGCGGCGCGCGGTCGAAGTCTCCCTCCCGGAACGTCGGGTCGAAGCCGATCCGGTGGAGCGCGAGCGCGACGACGACCGTCTGTACCGTGAAGAAGAGGTACTCCCCCAGCGGGATCGACAGCGCCCGCGCGACGACGGCGCCGTCGGCGTATCCCCACGCCCCCCGTCGGATCATGTAGCTGATCCACGGCGTGGTGTAGGCGTACGCGATGGCGACCAGGATCGCGATCCCGACCGCCGCGCGCCGACGCCGCGTCGGTTCGTACCGGGGCGCGAGGTACCACAGGAGCGCGAGGACCGGGAGACTGAAGACGAGATGGAACTGGAGATACGTCAGCGTCGGCAGCATCGACTCACCCCAACGAAGACGCTCATACCTCCGCTTACGCTCCGTTTCTCTTTAACCCTTCAGCCGAACGTCGTCAGGTACCGCCGGACCGAACGCGTTCGGGCGTCACTCGTCCGCCGCGAGGACGCCGTGCGCCGCCAGCACCTTCCCGAGCCGATACATGGACGCGACGACCGAGTCGCAGACGGGTCGCACCGCGGACTTCGGGACGAAGCCGACAGCGAGCCCCGCGACCTCCAGCATCGGAAGGTCGTTCGCGCCGTCACCGACCGCGACCGTCTCCGTCATCGGCACCCCGACCTCGGCCGCGAGGTCGGCCAGCGCGTCGTCTTTCGTTCCCTCGATGAGCGGTCCCTCGGCCTCGCCGGTGAGCGCCCCGTCCGGTCCGGTCGGTAATCGATTCGCGACGATCGTGTCGACCGCGACGCCCTCCCGGGCGAGCGCCGCCTCGACGCCGTGCTCGAACCCGCCGGTGAGCACGGCGACGTGGTGGCCCTCCTCCCGCAGGCGCTCGATGAGGCGCGCGGCGCCGGGCCGGATCCGGACCGCGTCGAACGCGTCGGCGACGTCCGCCGCCGAAAGCCCTTCGAGCAGCGCCGCGCGCTGATAGAGGCTCTCGGCGTAGCTGAGCTCGTTGTTCATCGCCCGCTCGGTGATCTCGGCGACCTCGTCGGCGACGCCGGCCCGCTCGGCGAGCAGGACCGTCATCTCGGAGTCGGAGAGTGTCCCGTCGAAGTCGAACGCGATGAGACTCATGACGTCCGTTCGTCGCGGCGGGGCCTTGAAGCGCGCGGTCGGCCGCGACGTCGTCGGGACGGCGCCCTCCGAAGCGCCCCCTTACGGCCGCTCGCCGCGGTACTCGACGTAGGTGACCTCCTCCGCACACCAGGAACACCCGCACTCGCTGTAGTAGCCGCTCCGCCCGGTGAGCCGATCGGGGTGAGTGATCTCGATGCCGCGCTGGAACCGCTCCGCGAGTAGCGGTCACACTCTTCCCAGAACGACGCCGCAGCGTCCATCACGTGCGACCACGAGAAGCTCGTATTTGAACGTTTCTCCGAAATCAACCCGCTCAGCCCCGTTGTAACCCCTTCCCACGCCGATCCCGTCACTCGCCCTCCGCGTCGGCGAGGAACTCCACGTCGCCGGCGATGACCGCGCTCGCGATGACGCCGACGCCGACGGCGGTCGCGACTCCGAGGGTCGTCAGCGTCACCGAGATCGCGGACCCGCCGACCGCGACGCCGACGAACGCCCCGACGGACCCGCCGACGCCGCCGGCGATCACCGCGAGCGTCTGGGCCTCTCGCATAGGTGTCGATTCAGTAACACGGGTTATAAGCGTTCCTCCCGGGTTCTCTCGGGTGATAACGCCGTCGCGGCGGGCGAGGAGAACGCGAAACGCGGCTCCGCCCGCCCGTCTCAGCGCGGGTACTGCCGGCCGATGTCGAGGCCGTCTCCCGCCGACTCCGCCTCCGCGGACGCGTCCCCTTCCTCCTCGCCGCCCGGACTCACGCTCCCGGTCCGGTAGCCCGCCATGTCGAGGGTGACGTACTCGAAGCCGAGGTCTGTGAGGTGTTCGTGGACGGCGTCGGCGAAGGCGGGGTCGAGCGCGCGCTCCAGTTCCTCCGGCGCGATCTCGACGCGCGCGAGGCCGTCGTGGTCGCGGACGCGGAACCCCGAAAAGCCCCACTCGCGGAGCACGCGCTCGGCCTTCTCGACGCGGGTCAGGCGCTCCTCGGTCACCTCCAGCCCGGTCGGGATCCGCGAGGAGAGACACGCCATCGAGGGTTTGTCGGCCACGGAGAGGCCGTAGGACTCCGCGATCGCGCGGACCTCGTCCTTCGTGATCCCCGCGTCGAGCAGCGGCGAGAACACGTCGAGCTCCTCGACCGCGCGGAGCCCGGGCCGGTGTCCCTCGCCCGGATCGTCCGCGTTCGTCCCGTCGCAGACGGTGTCGATGCCGAGCTCCCTGGCCGTCTCGTACATCCGGCCGAGCCGCATCGTCCGGCAGTGGTAACAGCGGTCGCCGTCGTTGGCGACGAAGTTCGGGTCGTCCAACTCGGAGAACGTCACCGTCTCGTGAGCGATTCCGATCTCCTCGGCCACTCGCCTCGCGTCGTCGAGTTCGGCGGCCGGGAGTGTCTCGCTTCGGGCGGTACACGCCACGGCGTCGTCGCCGAGCGCGTCCGCCGCCAAGGCGGCCACCACCGCGGAGTCGACCCCGCCCGAGAACGCGACGAGGACCCCGTCGCGCTCGCCGAGCGCGTCGCGGGCCGCCGCCGCTTTCGCCGCCGTCTCGGAGGCGAGCGACTCGTCGCCGACGCCTCGCGCCGTCTGGCTCATGGCCGGCGTTGGCGGCGGGCGCGAAAAAGGGCGTCGCACGCGGAATCGACCCGGCCGGTCGCGCCCCGCCGCGCCGGACCGCGGGAACGACCCGCACGCTTTACACCGTTGCCGCGATACCGGCGAGTAGATGCAGCTGGAGGCGATCCCTGGCGTCGGCGCCAAGACGGCCGCGGCCTTACGCGAACTGGACGACCCGGCCGCGACCGTCGAGTCCGGCGACGTGGCCGCCATCGCCCGCGCGCCGGGCGTCAACGAGGCCCGCGCGGCCCGCATCGCCCGCGGGGCGATCCGCCGCCGCCACGGCGACGACGGGCGCGTGCTGGCCACCGACCGCGCCCGCGAACTGTACCGGGAGGCGATAGACCTGCTGCGCGAGCGCACCGTCACCGACTACGCGGCGAAGCGACTGGAGACCTTCTACCCGAGCGCGTCCGCCTCGCGGATCGCGGAGGCGCAGGCGTTCGCGGCCGACGCGACGGACCGCGATCCCGACCCGGCGGTCCGCGAGGCGCTCGCGGACTGCGCGCCCCTGTCGGACCCCCCGACCGTCCGCGTCCGCGACCGGTGCCTCGCGACCGCCGACGCCGAGACGCTCGCGCGCGCCGAGTCGGCCGTCCCCGAGCTCTCCGTCGAGACCGTCGAGGACGCCCGCGACGTCTCCGAGCTCGGCCGGTCGTACGCCTCCGTGATCGTCTTAGACGAGTCGTTCGCCGGGCTCGACGTGGAGGGCGACGTGAGCGTGCGGCCGGACGCCCTCGAAACTCCCGCCGAAACCGTCCCCGAGCGCCTGCTCGCGTTCTTCGCCGAGAACCGCGAGCGGCTGGAGGCGGCCGCGGCGGTCCACGAGGCGGCCGCGGCGGCCGGCGACCCGGTCTCTGGCGGCGACTCGGCCGAAGAGGGCGACTCCGACGCCGGCCCTCCGGTCGACCTCGACCGCCTGCGTGACGCGCTCTCGCGGCTCGACGACGACGGCACCATCGCCGGCGACGCGGAGTTAGACCGGCTGACCGGCGCCGTCGACGACCTCGACGCCGCGGTGTCGACGGCGGCCTCGGTCGCCGACGACCGGCTGCGCGAGGCGATCCGCGAGCGCGACGTCACCATCGAGGGGACCGACTTCCTCTCCTTAGTCGAACAGGGCGCCCGCGTCGACTCGCTGCTCGACCGCGAGCTGGCCGACGAGTACGACGCGGCGGTCGACGCCGCCCGCGAGCACCTCGCCGACGCGCTCCGCTTGGAGCCCGAGGAGGCGGAGCTGGCCGACCGCGTCTTCGGCGGCGACCCCTCTTTCCCGGTCGAGCACGACGAGAGCGCGGTCTCGCGGCTCCGGACCGAGCTCTCCGCGGCCCGCGACCGCCGCGCGGCGAAGCTGAAGGCCGACCTCGCGAGCGACCTCGGCGACCTCCGCGAGCCGGTCGAGGCGCTCGTGCGCGACGCCTTGGAGCTCGACGTCGAGCTGGCGATCGCGCGGTTCGCCCGCGACTTCGACTGTACGATTCCCGAGGTGGTCGGGCCGGAGAGAGGCGACGCCGAGGCCGGCGGCGACGCGGTCGCGGGCTTCCGCATCGAGGGCGGCCGCTCCCCGCTGCTCGACGTCGACTTCGCGGACGTCGAGCCGGTCGACTACGCCGTCTCGGGCGCGACGCTCCTGTCGGGGGTCAACTCCGGCGGGAAGACCTCCACGCTCGACCTGGTCGCCCTGGTCGTCGTCCTCGCGCAGATGGGCATGCCCGTGCCCGCCGAGTCGGCGACCGTCGAGCGCTTCGAGGAGGTCCACTACTACGCGAAGTCGCAGGGGACCCTCGACGCGGGCGCGTTCGAGGCGACGCTCCGCGACTTCGGCGACCTCGTCGACGGCGCGGACGGCCGGCTCGTCCTCGTCGACGAGCTGGAGTCGATCACCGAGCCGGGCGCCTCCGCGAAGATCATCGCCGGCATCCTGGAGGCGCTCGACGACCAGGACGCGACCGCCGTCTTCGTCTCCCATTTGGCCCGCGAGATCCGCGACGCCGCGGACTTCGAGGTCGCGGTCGACGGCATCGAGGCCGCGGGGCTCGTCGACGGCGAGCTGCGGGTGAACCGCTCGCCGAAGAAGGGTCACCTCGCGCGGTCGACGCCGGAGCTCATCGTCGAGAAGCTCGCGGACGACCGCGGCGGCGAGTTCTACGGCGACCTGTTGGAGAAGTTCTGAGGGGCGGCTCGTCGGCGCCGACCCTACTCGCCGTCGTCGTCGGTTCGGTCGGCTCAGTCGCCCTCGGATCGGTCGGCTCAGTCGCCGTCGAGCTCCGCGGTGACCGTGATCTCGACGTCGAGCGGCGCGGGGAGCCGAGACACCTCGACGCAGGTTCTCGCCGGGTACGGCTCCGAGAGGAACGCCCGGTACGCCTCGTTGACCGCGTCGTAGTCGCCCATGTCGGTGAGGTAGACGGTCGCCGACACGATCGCGTCCGGGGTCGTCCCGGCCGCCTCCAGGATCGCGGCGACGTTTTCGAGCGTCTGCGTCGTCTGTTCGGCGACCGACTCGGGGGCCTCGCCGGTGTCGGGGTCCACGCCCGTCTTCCCCGAGACGTGGACCGTGTCGCCGGAGACGATCCCCTGTGAGTACGGACCGAGGGCCTCCGGCACGTCGTCCGTCGTGATTTCTCGCATTGCTCGGAGGACGACGCGCCGCGGTATCAAGATGCGGGTCGCAGGGGTCACCCCGACCGCTCCGGACGCTCTTCGCCCCGCCGACATATTCATACAGGCTCGGTCGGAATCGAGCCGTATGCCAGCCGTGTCCCCGTTCGGCGTCCTCCTCTTCGCGGCGCAGGTCGGCGTCGGCGCTCAGGTGTCTCGCTCGCTTTCGACCACCGGCCGCGCTCGTCGCGCCGCGGTCGGGCTCGCGGTCGCGGTGCTCGGACTGTTGGTCCTGTTCCGCTTCGGCGCCGTCGCGGCGCTCACGGCCGACCTGATCGCGCTCCTCGTCGTTGCGAGCGCGACGGGATCGTCCGGTCGCCGCCCGACCGCAGGGTGTCCTTTATAAGTTAGACCGTGGTGTCGCTGTCGGCTGTTTATAAACGACCGACGCTGCTGGGGTGCCGGTATCCAAAGCCTCAGCCGCTCGTTTATAAATAGCTGCTAGCAAGCCCACGGACGACGCCTCCAAAGCCCCAGTCGCGAGGGCTCGGTGCGGTCGCTGCGGTCCTCGTCGGTCGCTCGCTTCGCTCGCACCCTCCTGCGGTCCTTGCGTCCCGCGCCTTCGCCCTCGCGACTGCCCCTTTGAGTCCCGCCCAGCACCGCCCCGCACGGCACCTCACGCCTCCCCAGCCTCGTCGCTGGCGGCAGACGCCGCCAGCGACTCCCTCGCGGGCTAGCTCGCGGCCGCCGATGGCGGCCGCTCGCAGGCGCGCCACCGCATTGTCATTTATAAGTGATCACCGCCGTCGCTCACGGCCGTTTAAATACAGAGTCGTCAACGCCGATCCGCGATACTTCCTCTCGCTATCGCTCGACGACCGGAAATATCAGTTGTGTCTCCGTTCGATCCGAGGCGCGGAACCCCGCCGAAGCGCTCCTGCCTCAGTCGTCGTCCGCCACCGCGGGCTTCCGGCGGTCGTCGCGGGGGCCGTCGAGGTCGACCTTCGGGAGCATGTCCCGGAGGTAGCGCCCGGTGTGAGACGCCTCCTCGCGGGCGATCTCCTCGGGGGTGCCGCTGGCGACCAGCTCGCCGCCGCCGTCGCCGCCCTCGGGACCGAGGTCGATCACGCGGTCGGCGTTCTTCACGAGGTCGAGTTCGTGCTCGATGACGACCACGGTGTTGCCGGCGTCGACGAGCCGGTGGAGCACGTCGATCAGCTTGCGCTCGTCCTCCTTGTGGAGCCCCGTCGTCGGCTCGTCGAGGAGGTACAGCGTGTCGCCGGTCGCGCGCTTGCCCAGCTCCTCGGCGAGCTTCACGCGCTGGGCCTCGCCGCCCGAGAGGGTCGTCGAGGGCTGGCCCAGCTCCATGTAGCCGAGCCCGACGTCTTTCAGCAGCTTCAGCCGCCGTTCGAGCCCGCGGTGGCTCTCGAAGAACTCGTGGGCCTCCGTGACGCTCATGTCGAGCACGTCGGCGATGGTCTTCCCCTTGTACTCCACGTCGAGCGTCTCGTCGTTGTAACGCGAGCCGCCGCACTCCTCGCAGGGGACGTACACGTCGGAGAGGAAGTTCATCTCGATCTTGACGGTGCCCTGTCCGCCGCACTCCTCGCAGCGCCCGCCCTTCACGTTGAACGAGAAGCGGCCCTTCTCGTAGCCGCGGCGCTTCGAGAGCTTCGTCTCCGCGAACAGCTCGCGGACGTGGTCGAACACGTCGGTGTACGTCGCGGGGTTCGAGCGCGGCGTCCGCCCGATCGGCGACTGGTCGATCAGCCGCACGGTCTCCACCTCGTCGAGCCCCTCGATCGCGTCGTGCTCGCCGGGGTCGACCGAGGTGTTGTCGTTCATCTCGCGGGCGAGCCCCTTGTAGAGGATGTCGTTGACGAGCGTCGACTTCCCGGAGCCGGAGACGCCGGTGACGGTCGTCAGCGTGCCGAGCGGGATCGGCACGTCGAGGTCCTTCAGGTTGTGCTGGCGGGCCCCTCGAACCGTCAGCTCCCCGTCCGGCTCGCGGCGCTCGTCGGGCACCGGAATCTCCTTCCGGCCCGCGAGGTAGTCGGCGGTCACCGACTCGTCGGCCGCGACCACCTCGTCGAAGTCGCCCTGCGCGACCACCTCGCCGCCGCGCTTGCCGGGGCCGGGGCCCATGTCGATGATCTCGTCGGCGCGCCGCATCGTCTCCTCGTCGTGTTCGACGACGATGAGGGTGTTGCCCAGGTCCCGGAGCCCTTCGAGCGTGTCGAGCAGGCGGTCGTTGTCGCGCTGGTGGAGGCCGATGGAGGGCTCGTCGAGGACGTAGAGGACGCCCACCAGCCCGGAGCCGACCTGCGTGGCGAGCCGGATGCGCTGGCTCTCGCCGCCCGACAGCGTCGACGCCTCGCGGTCGAGCGTGAGGTACTCCAAGCCGACCTCCTCCATGAAGCCGAGCCGCGCGCGGATCTCTTTGAGGATCTCCTCGGCGATCGTCGTCTCGCGCTCGTTCAGTTCCGCTTCCATCCCCTCGAAGTGCTCGCGAGCCTCCGCGATCGACAGCTCGTTGACCTCGGTGATCGCGGTGTCCGCGACGAGGACGTGCCGCGACTGCTCCTTCAGGCGCGTCCCCTCGCACTCGGGACACGTCGTCACGGCCATGTACTCCTCGATGTGGTCGCGGGCGCGCTCGGAGTCGGTCTCCACGTGGCGGCGCTCTAAGTTGGGGATGACCCCCTCGAACCGCTCCGTCTTCTCGCGGGTGCCGTTCTTCGTCGTCCACTCGAAGTGGACCATGTCGTCGGTGCCGTAGAGGAACTGCCGCCGGATCGACTCGTCGAGCTCCTCGAACGGCGCGTCGAGGTCGACGCCGAAGTGCTCCGCGACGTTGTCGAGCTGGCGCGAGTAGTAGGTGCGGTCGTAGCTCCACGGCTCGAACACGTGCTTGAGGGGTTTCGAGGGGTCCTCGACCACGAGCTCCTCGTCGACCTCCTTCGTCGAGCCGATTCCCTCGCACTCGGGACAGGCGCCGTACGGGCTGTTGAAGGAGAACGAGCGCGTCTCGATCGCGGAGAACTGGACGTCGGAGTTGGGGTTGCCGAGCTCCTCGGAGAACTCCACGACGAGCCGGTCGTCGCCGTCGGCGTCGGCCGCGAGCGACCCCGTCGAGCGCGCGTTCGACGCGAACGGCACGTCCTCCGGCGGGTCGGGGACGATCAGCTTGAGGGCGCCGTCGGCCTCCTCGAGGGCGGTCTCGACGGAGTCGGTGATCCGCGAGCGCGCGTCCGGGGCGACCCGCACGCGGTCGACGATCACGTCGATCGTGTGGTCGTAGTTCTCGTCCAGGTCCGGGTCGTCCAAGGTCAGGTCGACCGGTTCGCCGTCGACCTCGACGCGGCTGTACCCCTCGCTCACGAGCTCCTCGAAGAGGTCCTCGAACGCGCCCTTCTGGTCGCGGACGACCGGCGCGGCGACCTTCGCGCGGGTGCCCTCGTGGAGCTCGAGGATCTGGTTCACCATGTCCTGGGCGGACTGCTCGCCCACCTCCTCGCCGGTGACGGGGTCGTACTGGGTGCCGATCCGGGCGTACAAAAGGCGGAGGTAGTCGTGGAGCTCGGTGACGGTCCCCACCGTCGACCGGGGGTTGTTCGCGGCGTTCTTCTGGTCGATCGAGATCGCGGGCGAGAGCCCCTCGACGGACTCCACCTGCGGCTTGTCCATCTGTCCGAGGAAGTTGCGGGCGTACGCGGACAGCGACTCGATGTAGCGGCGCTGCCCCTCGGCGTAGACGGTGTCGAACGCGAGCGACGACTTCCCCGACCCCGAGAGCCCGGTGACGACGGTGAACTCCTCCCGCGGAATCCGGACGTCGAGGTCCTTGAGGTTGTGTTCCTCGGCGCCGCGGACCTCGATGTACTCCTTGCTCATTTCACTCCTCCGTTGCGGGCGCGCGCGGGAATACCCGTCGGTCTCGGGGGTGACATTCGGGAAACCGCGCTGTTGCCGCGGAGCGGGAACCGCGCGCCGGACGGCTCAGCGCCCGACGAACTCCGCGGGCGGCGAGAGGTCGCGCCGGCCCCCGAATGTGACGAGGAAGAGGACGCCGACGCCGACGCCGTACGCGGTCATCAGCGGGACCGTCGCGAGGAGCATCGTGATCACGTCGGCGGGGGTGAACACGGCCGCGACGAGCATGATCCCGATCGTCACCTCGCGCCAGCGCTCCCGGAACACGCGGTACGGGACGCCGGCGTTGTTCAACAGGACCATCGCGATCGGGACGTCCGCGAGGAAGCCGATCCCGATCGTCGTGTAGATGACGAGCCAGAGGAAGTCGCTCACCCGATAGGTGATGATCATGTCCGCGAGGCGCGCGTCGGTGACGAGCCACCCGATGAGCCCCGGCGCGATGTACGCGTAGCCGAGCGCGAAGCCGCCGATCATGCCGGCGCCGAGCGCGCCCGCCCACAGGTACACCTGGTAGATCCGCCCGGCGACGAAGCCGCGCTCGCGGAGCGCGGGCCACGCGTAGTAGAGGACCACGGGGAACGCCGCGAGGATCCCGAGCATCACCGAGAACTTCACCATGAAGATCAGCGCCTCGACCGGGTGGAGCGTGATGATGTTGATCCCGCCCTCTATCTCCGCCGGCACGCGCCGTTCGAGGTCGCCGCGAACCGTTCCGAGTCCGCCGAGGTACAGCCACGTGAACGCGGCCGCCATCACGACCCCGAAGACGGCGACGATCCGGAACGACCGCGTGCGCAGCGAGTCGAAGATGAACTTGAGGTCCTTGTAGTAGCCGCCGATGTCGTCTTCGGCCGCCTCCTCGTTACCGTCCGTGAGCTCCGCGAGGAACGTCGAACTCGCGCGCGAGGTCCGGTTCTGGACGGTGCCGACCAGCCCGTCCTCGCCGGCGTCGCCCGCCCCGCCCGCGCTCGCGGCGGAGTCGTCCGCGTCGCCCTCCGCCCCGTCCCCGTCGCCGCCCTCGTTCACCTCGTCGAAGCGGTCGAGGATCGCCTGCGCCTTCTCCGCGTCGTCGTCGTCTATCGCGGCCTGCGCGAGCGCGAGCGACTCCTCCTCGTCCATCTCCGCGAACGCATCCGCGGGGGCCGCCCGCACGCCCGCGGCGTCGAGTTCGCTCACGTCGACGGCTGTCGGGTCGCCGTACCGGTGACCCGCGCTCGCGGTGTCGAGGTCGGTGTACACCGCCCACAGCGTCGCGACGGCGGTGAACGCGAGCGCCCACGCGACGACGTAGATCCCCAGCGTCGTCGCGGGGTCGAGGCCGAACCCCTCGCCCGGCGCGAGGAACCGCCGGTCGCTCCCAGCGAGCCGCAGGAGGTCGTTGAGCGCGGTTCGGCCGCCGTACTCGTAGAATCCGTACACGAGCGCGCCGCCGAGGACCGTCGCGCCGACGACGACGTTCCAGTGGTTCCGGACGGCCCCGAGCACGTCGATCCGGTCGGCGCTCCGGTTGGCCGTGACGACGAGCTTCGCGAGGTAGAGGCTGAAGCCGTACAGCGCGACCAGCGGGAACGCCCACAGCAGCTGGGTGAACGGGTCCGGCGGAGAGAAGACGGCGCCGAACACGAAGATGAGGACGACCGCGTGGCGCCACTTGTCACGGAACGTCTCGTACGGGACGATCTCGGCGTACGAGAGGCCGGTGATCACCATCGGCATCTGCCCGGCGAGCCCGAAGGAAAGCGAGAGGAACACGATGAACTCCGTCCACATCACGATCCCGTAGGTGGGCTGGATGTCGGCCTCCAGGCCGAACTCCGCGAGGAAGCCGAACATCAGCGGGAAGAAGGCCAACACGCCGTAGGCGACCCCGGCGGAGAAGAGGCCGGCGGCGAGCAGCCCGAGCAGCGCGAGCTTCCACCGAGCGATCGGGGATCGCGGCCACATACCGCGACGCCGCAGCTCGTCGCGAGTGACGTAGATCAGCGGCGGAATCGCGGCGACCGCACCCACGATCAGTCCGATCTTCGCCTGGAGGAGGATCACCTCGAACGGCGTCGTCGCGATGATGTCCGCCTCCGCGGCGACCGCCGCGCTCATGCTCGATTCGGTGACTTCCCGGAGCCGGTCCCAGATGTACACGCGGAGCGCCCAGAACGTCGCGAGGAAACCGATCAGGAAGACGACGAACACCTTCTGGAGATCCTTCTGGATCGATCGAAGGAACGCCTTCGCCGTCTCGCGGCCCTCCGCGATCGACTGCTGGGTGTCCTCGTCGAGGGCGCTCGCCATACGGAGGGCGAAGGCCGTCGCCGTTATCAACCTTTTCGACCGCGGACGACTCCGCCGTCGACGCGCTCGGACGGTCGGGGAGGGGGCCGATCGACCCCGCGCGGCGCCGCTATCCGAAAAGGTTGATAACCGCCCGGTCGCGTAGGGAAACTGAATGGACGACTCGGACCGGTCGCGCGACGACGACTCGGCCGCCGCTGACGGGTCGACCGACGAGGCCGAACCCGAAAGCGACGGCGCCGTCGACGAGGGGTCCGAGGCCGACGAATCCGCCGACTCGGAGGCGTCCGAGGCGGTCGAGTCCGAGGTGACCGCCGAGGTCGAACCCGAGGTGGGGTCGGCCGGAAGCGACGCGGACGGGCCCGGCGACGAGCGGCCGGACGCGCTCTCGGGCCCGGACGAGGTGGTCGAGGCCGAGGACGCCGGTCGGTCGGACGCCCTCGACGACGGGAGCGAACGCAACGAGGAGTCTCCCGACGGCGCCGCGACGGAAGGCGACTCCGTGACGGCGGACGACGGCGCGACCGCGGATACCGAGGCCGCCGGCGACGGCGGCACTCCGGCCACGACCCCGGACGCCGCGACCGCCGACGCCCCGACGGCGGTCGACGACGATCCGTTCGAGGGTATCGAGGGGCCGGAGACGGACGAGGAGATGCCGCTGGCGGCCCACATCGAGGAGATGATGCGCCGGCTCGCGGTCGTCTTCCTCATCGGCGGCCTGGCCACGCTCGTCGTCATCACCGAGTCGACGGAGCTCATCAACTACTTCTGGAGCTACCACATCCCGGCGCCGATGGAGAACCGTCCGCGGCTGTACGGCCCGCTCGAACTCCCGCTCACCCAACTGAAGGTGGCCGGACTCGCTGGCGTCGTGGTGGGGCTCCCGGCGTTCGTCTACCAGACGTACCGGTTCATGCGACCGGGGCTCTACGAGACGGAGCGGCGCTACTACCTCGCGGCGGTCCCGACCAGCCTGATCCTCGGCGGGGTCGGGATCGCGTTCGCGCACTTCCTCGTGTTGCCCGCGATCTTCTCGTATTTCACCACCTACACCTCCGACGCGGCGACGATCGCCTTCGGCCTCGCGGAGACGTTCAACCTGATCGTCATCATGCTCGCGTTCATGGCGATCGTCTTCCAGATCCCGCTGTTCATCATGCTCGCGATCATGATGAACCTCGTCACGCGGCAGTGGCTGGAGGCGAAACGGCTGATCTTCTGGGGGACGTTCCTCGGGATCGCCTTCCTGTTCAGTCCCGACCCGACCGGGATGGCGCCGATCATCGTGACGCTGACGATGATCGCGCTCTTCGAGGGAACGCTCGCGATACTGCGCTGGACCGGGAACTAGACCCGGTCCCCGTCGGTCGTTTGTAACTAGTCACCCGCGAATCTCCGACGATCTCCGCCAACGCCCCAGCCGCTCGCTCATAAACCGCTGACAACAGATCGACGGTGATCGCCCCCAAAGCCCCAGCCGCGAGGCGCTACGCGCCACGGGCAACCGGCGGCGGAGCCGCCGGTGACTGCCCCTTTGCGTCCCGCCCTGCCCCGCCCCGCACCGCGACCGCAGCCTCACGCCTCCCCAGCCTCGTCGCTGGCACCCTCCGCTTCGCTCCGGGAGCCAGCGACTCCCTCGCGCGGTGCGGTTCGCGCCGCGGTGCGGCGCTCACCGGCACGCGCCACCACTTCGGCGGTTTATAAGGGAGTGTGGCAAGTGATACTCCTCACGAACAGCACACACGTATTTATATTCAAACGGCAAGTCCCACCGATATGGTCCTCGGTCTCGTCGTTCCGGCCGCAATCTCGTTCGTGTTCGCTGCGGTCGCGGCGTACGTGGATGCCCTCCGCGCGCTGGAGGTCTACTTCGACCCGAACCAGGACAGCGTTTTCCTCATGGACGACCGCGACCCGCCGCGGCGCCCGTGACGCCGCGGTAGCCGTGGCCGAGATTCGTCCGGCCGCGGTCTTCTAGAACCGACCCGATCGGACCGCGTACGCCACCAGTAGGCCGGCCAACGCGAGGATCGGGAGGACCGCGCGCCCCACGTCGAACCGGTACCCGAGGTTCCAGACGAGCACCGTCGCCTGGACCCAGGCGAACGTGACGCCGAGGAAGAGCACGGAGAGGGTCGTCCCGCCCGGCGTGCTGGTGGCCGAATCCGGTGCGATCCGGACGAAGGCGACGCTCGCGGCGCCGAACGCGAACAGTCCGACCGTCGCCAGCGGCTTCGCCACGACCGTGTCCGGCGTCTCGCCGTTCCAGTGAATCGCCATCTCCGCCGGCAGCGACCCCCAGAGCAGGGCCGCCGCGACGAGCGGGAGGGCCATCGTTCCCACTGCGACTGCGTCTATCGACCGCGTGGAGGGCACGTTCATCGGTTCGCGGTCCGAGGGTTCGCTTCCCGACCAATTAAATCGTAGGTCCCTTGCGGTGTGTCACGCCCCGCCGAGCAGCTCGACGAGCAGCGCGTTCTGCGCGTGCATCCGGTTCTCCGCCTGGTCCCAGACGAGGGCGCGGTCGGATTCGAGCATGTCGTCCGTGATCTCCTCGCCGCGGTGCGCGGGCAGGCAGTGCATCACCTCGGCGTCGGTGCCGGCGAGCAGCTCCTGATTCACCTGGAACCCGTCGAAGGCGGCGAGTTTCTCCTCGCGCTGGTCCTCCTGCCCCATCGAGATCCATACGTCGGTGTAGACGACGTCGGCGCCCTCGACCGCGGCCTCCGGGTCCGTGGTGGGGGCCACGTCCAGCCCGAATTCGGCGGCGCGGTCGAAGACGGATTGGTTCATTCCGTAGTCGGCCGGCGTGGCGACCTCGACGTCGATACCGGCCATCGCGGCGCCGACGACGAACGACTGGCCGACGTTGTTGCCGTCGCCCACCCACGCCACCGTCGCGTCCTCCCCGACCGTCTCGCGGATCGTGAGCAGGTCGGCGAGCGTCTGACAGGGATGCGCCTCGTCGGTGAGCCCGTTGATAACGGGGCAGTCGGCGTACTCGGCGAGGACCTCGACGTCCGCGTGGTCGAACAGGCGCGCCATCACGCCGTCGACGTACCGCCCGAGCACGCGCGCCGTGTCGCGCAGCGGCTCGCCGTGACCCAGCTGGATGTCGTCGGGCCCGAGGAACATCGCGTGGCCGCCCAGCCGCGTCATCCCCGTCTCGAAGGAGACGCGGGTGCGCGTCGAGGGCTTCTCGAAGATCATCCCGAGCGTCGCGTCTGCCAGTCGGGGGTCCGTCTCGCCCGCCTTCATCGCGGCGGCGCGGTCGAGCAGGGCGTCTAGTTCGGCTGGCGTCACGTCGTCGATGTCGAGGAAGTCGTCGGTGGCGAGTGGCATCGTGTGTAGTGTGAGTGTGTGTCGTGGTGTCGTTCGAAAACGAGCGTTGACGAGGGGTGACGAGGCGCGTTAGGGTCGCTCGCGGCAGACGTCGGTCAGCACGCGCACGGCGCGGTCGAGGTCCGGCAGCGGCAGCCGCTCGTCGGGCGCGTGGTCGAGATCGGAGTTTCCGGGGCCGTAGGTGACCATCGGGCAGTCCCACGCGGCCGCGAAGAGGTTCATGTCGCTCGTGCCGGTCTTCCGGAGCAGGCGCACGTCGCCGCCGGCGGACCGGATCGCGACGCGGAACGCCCGCGCGAGGTCGGTCCGCGGGCTCTCCATCACCGGCGGCATCGGCTCGCCCCACTGGACCGAGCCGGTCGACAGCTCCGCCTCCGCGAGCTCGTGGACCTCGTCGACCGGGCGCGAGGGCGGGATCCGCAGCTGGACGTCCATCGTCGCCTCCACGGCGAGGCCGTCGTCGCTCAGCCCGCCGTCGACCGAGATGGGCTTCGTCGTCACCTGGTCGAAGACGGCGGTCTCCGGGTCCTCCGGCGTGAACGCCGCCTCGACGCCGTGCCACCAGTCGATCGCGTGCTGGATCGCGTTCGGCTCCGGCCGCGAGGAGTGGCCCGACTCGCTGGTGTTGACGTAGGTCCCCTCCAGCAGGCCGCGGTAGCCGAGGGTGATCCCCCGCCAGCCCGACGGCTCGCCGTTGATAACGGCCTCGGGCGCGTCGCGGTCCTCGATGAGGGCGCGCGCGCCGCCGGAGTCGACCTCCTCGCGGACGACGCCGGCGAACGAGACGCCCGTCTTCACCGCCGCGACCGCCATCGCGACCAGCGGGCCCGTCGCGTCGACCGCCCCGCGACCCCACAGCACCGGGTCGCCGGGCTCGCCGACGCGGACGTCCGAGGGATCGGGCAGTTCGCCCTCGGGCGGCGCCGGCCGCACCTCGACGGGGATATCGCCGGGAACGGTGTCGACGTGGGAGGTGAGGAGGACGGCGTCGTCCGCCGGCGCGCGGACGTTCCCGACCGCGTCGATCCACGCCTCGCGGCCGTTGGCCTCGAAGAAGTCGACGAGCCGCTCCGCGGCCCGCTCCTCCTCGCCGGACGGCGAGGGGATCGAGACCATGTCGTACAGCAGCTTCCGGGCCGGCGTGTCGCAGGCCCCGGGGTAGCCGCCGCCGGCGACGACGTCGGTGGCGTCGCCGGACGAGGACCCTTCGTCCCCGGCGAGGTCCCGCTCCTGTCCGGTCGCCATCACCCGATCACCTCCGCGATCGCGTCCACGACGGCGTCGGCGTGCTCCCGCTCGATCGTCAGGGGGGGAAGCAGCCGCAGCACGGTTCGGCCCGCCGGCAGCGCGAGGATCCGGTGATCGATGGCGAGGTCGCGAAGCAGGCGGTTCGACCCGCGGCGCACCTCGACGCCGATCATTAGGCCGTCGCCGCGCACGTCGCGCACGTCGTCGCCGAGGCGGTCGCGGAGTTCGCCGCGGAGGTACTCCCCCATCTCCTCGGCGTGCGCGGGCAGGCCCTCGCGCTCGATCACGTCGAGGGTGGCGCCCGCGGCCGCCGAGACGACCGGCCCGCCGGAGAACGTCGAGCCGTGGTCGCCGGCGTCCGCGGCGATCCAGTCGCGGCACAGCGTCGCGCCGATCGGGAGCCCGCTGCCGAGCCCCTTCGCGGTCGTGAGGACGTCCGGGACCACGTCGTGCTTCTCCGCCGCCCACATCGACCCGGTGCGACCGAGCCCGGTCTGGATCTCGTCGAGGATCATCGCCGCGCCCGACGTGGCGGTCGCGACCCGGACGGCCCGGAGGTACTCGGTCGAGGCGGGGTTGATCCCGCCCTCACCCTGGAGCGGCTCCAGGATGACCGCGGCGGTCTCCTCGTCGACGGCCTCGCGCATCGCCGCCGCGTCGCCGTACTCGACGAACTCGACGCCGCCCGCCAGCGGCCCGAACCCCTCCTTGTACTTCTCCTTCCACGTCGTCGCGAGCGTCCCCATCGTCCGGCCGTGGAACCCCTGCGTGGTCGCGACGATCTTCTCGCGGCCCGTCGCGTGGCGGGCGAACTTCAGCGCGGCCTCGTTCGCCTCGGTGCCGGAGTTACAGAGCCAGACGTTGTCGACGTCGACGGGCGCGACCTCGGCCAGCCGCTCGTACAGCGCCGTCCGCGCCGCGTGCGGGTACGACGCCTGGACGTACACCAGCTCCTCCAGCTGGCTCGTCGCGGCGTCGACGACCTCGGGGTGACAGTGACCGACCGGCGTACAGGCGTAGCTGGCGCCGAAATCGAGGTACTCGGTGCCGTTCGTGTCGGTCACGTGGACCCCGTCGCCCGAGGCGATCTCGATCGGCTTCTCCGAGAAGACGAAGCCGCTCACGCGGTCTCACCTCCGTCGGTCTCGACGGCGTCGCCGTCGTCGGCCTCCTCGGCCTCGCCGCCGTCTGCGCCCTCCCCGAGCGCGGACCGCTCGACCGTCGTCCCCTCGCCGCCGAGCGCGGCGACGACTGGGTCACGGACGTTGGCGTCCGCGATCACGACGCGGCCGGCGCCGCCTTCGAGCGCCTCCTTGGCGGCCATCACCTTCTTGCCCATGAACCCCTCGGCGGCGTCCTCGACGGCCGCCAGCTCGTCGGGCGTCGCGGCCGCGTCGATGCGCGTCTCGGGGTCGTCCGGGTCGGCGTACACGCCCGACACGTCGGTCAGGAGGAGGAGGTCGGCGCCGAGCGCGCCCGCTATCGCGGCCGCGGCGCGGTCGGCGTCCGCGTTGACGGGGGTGACCTCGCCGTCGCCCTCGTCGCCGGCCATCGGCGGCGAGACGACGGGGGTGTAGCCGTCGTCGAGGAGGCCGGTCAGGAGGTCGGCGTTCACCGACTCGATCCTGCCGGAGTGGTCCCCGCGCCGGATCTTCCGCTTCCCGTCCTCGACGACGCGGACCGCCGACTTGCGCGGGCCCGCGAGGAGCCCGCCGTCGACGCCCGAGAGGCCGACCGCGTCGACCCCGGCCGAGCGGAACTCCGCCGTCAGCTCCGTGTTGAGCTTGCCCGCCATCGCCATCGCGAACGCCTCCATCGTCTCCGCGTCGGTGAAGCGGCCGGTGACGCCGGAGGCTGACTCGACGTACTCGGGCTCGATGCCGAGCCGTTCGAGCGTCTCGTCGACGACCGTCGAGCCGCCGTGGACGACGACGACGGAGCGGCCGTTGGCGGCGAGGTGGGCGACGTCGCCGACCGCGCCGGCCGGGTCGACCGCCCTCGCGCCGCCGACCTTGACGACGACGGGCGGCTCGGTCGTCGATTCGGAATCGCTCCCCGTCATGGCGACCCCACCGGGTGGAGCCCGTCGAACTCGAGGCCGGCGGTCTCGGGCAGCCCGAGCGCGACGTTCGCCGCGTGGACCGCCTGCCCGGCGGAGCCTTTGGTCATGTTGTCGATGGCGGAGAACACGACGACCCGGCGGTTGCCGGGGTCGAGCTCGAAGCCGACCTCGCCGTGGTTCGTCCCGGCGACCGACTTCGGCTCGGGGTAGCGGTAGACGCCGCCCCCGCCCGAGACGATCCGCACGAACGGCTCGTCGGCGTAGGCGTCGCGGTACGCGCCCCACAGCTCCCCCTTCGAGACCGGCTCGTCGGGGAAGACGTGGCAGGTCGCGCTCGCGCCGCGGACCATGTCGACCGCGTGGACCGTGAAGGAGACGGAGAGGCCGAGGTACGCCTCGATCTCCGCCTCGTGGCGGTGGCCGGTGGGCGCGTACGGGCGCACGACGCCCGAGCGCTCCGGGTGCGAGGAGGCCGCGCCGCCGCCGGCGCCGCCCTCCGAGGAGCCGACCTTCACGTCGACGACGACCTCGCCCGCGTCCGGGCCGAGCGCGCCCGCGTCCACGAGCGGCTTGAGGCCGAGGATCGTCGCGGTCGCGTTGCAGCCGCCGCCGGCGATCAGGTCGGCGCCGGGGAGGTTCTCGCGGTTCAGCTCCGGGAGCGCGTACTCGGCGCGTTCGAGGTACTCCGGCGACTCGTGGCCGTCGTACCACTCGTCGTAGGCGTCGGCCTCGGGGAGCCGGAAGTCCGCCGAGAGGTCGACGACGGTGTCCGCGGCCTCGAAGAACTCGTCGATCCGCCCCATCGAGACGCCGTGCGGCGTCGCCGCGAAGAGGACGTCGACCGAATCGAGGTCGTCGGGGTCCGAGAAGCGCAGGTCGAGCCCGCGCAGGTTCGGGTGCGAGCGCCCGACGGTCATGTTGTCGGCCGACCGCGAGGTGGCCTGAACGACCTCGAAGCTCGGGTGGCCGGCGAGGATCCGCAGCAGTTCGCCGCCGGTGAAGCCGGTGCCGCCGACGACGCTCGCGGTGTAGGTGTCGGCGGTCGCGTCGCTCGACTCGGCGTCGGCGGTCACGCGTCCACCCCCGCGACCGCGCCGTCGGCCAGCTCGGCCGCCTTCGCCTCCAGCCAGTCGACGACCCGCGCGGGGACGTCGACGTCGGTGGCCGAATCGAGCGCCTTGAACTCGACGGTGTGGTTCACCTCGTGGACGGTGTAGTCGTCCGCGGTGCCCTCGGCGGGGTCGTCGTCCGCCTCGACTCCCACCTCCATCAGGTCGACGCCGAGCATGCCGCCGCCGACCGCGTCGGAGGCGCGCTCGACCAGCTCGGTCGCGCGCTCGTCGAGGTCGAACGACTTCGTCTCGCCGCCCTTCGCGGCGTTCGTGAGCCAGTGGTCCGACGAGCGCGTCATCGCCGCGACGGGCTCGCCGTCGACCGCCAGGACGCGGACGTCGCGGCCGGGCTTGTCGACGAACTCCTGGACGTAGAACACCTTGTGTTCGTAGTGGCCGAGCGTCTCCTTGTGCTCTACAATCGCCTCGGCGGCGTTGCGCGAGTCGATCTTCGCCATCAGCCGCCCCCACGAGCCGGTGACCGGCTTGAGGACGCACGGGTAGCCGAACGACTCGATCGCCTCCAGGGCGGCCTCCTTCGTGAACGCGACCTCCGTCGCCGGCGTCGGCACGTCGGCCTCCGCGAGCGCGAGCGAGTTCTTCGCCTTGTCGGCGCAGATGTCGCCCGTCTCGGGTGAGTTCACCACGGGAACGCCGTAGCTGTCGAGGAACCGGGTCGCGTACAGCGACCGGCTCGTCGACAGGCAGCGGTCGACGACCAGATCGAGGTCGTCGACGGCGGCGGTCGTCGACTCCAGTCCGAACCGCTCCTTCCGGACGTCGATCTTCTCGATCTCGTGGCCGCGGTCGCGGAGCTCGTTGAGCAGGAGCTTCTCGTCCTTCCGGATCCGGGAGTAGAGGATCCCTACGCGCACGTCGACTCCCCTCCGTTCGCGTCGGCGCTCACGCGCATGTCGACCACTCGCGTGTCGCGGCCGTGGCGGTCGTCGCCATTACTCGCCCCAGTCCTCCTCGAGCTCGGGCGCCTCCTCTAAGACGACCGGGTCGAGCGAGATGACCTCCAGCTCGGTCCCGGTGACCGGACTGTCGATGATCTCGCCGACCTCGACGTCGGCCGGGATCTCGATCTCCTCGCCCGCGATCGGGTCCTCCGCGGTCAGCGTGTCGGTGTCGCTCGTCATCGTGCCAGCAACTCGACCGTGAACGAGCATAAAGGCTTCGAACTTATTGGAAATTTTACATAAAGCGGATCGGCCGCTAACGGAAGAGAATAGGCAAAATCGAGCCGTTTCGAGATCGGATATCAGATCCCGGTAATAATTGTGTCCCCCTTACGGGGACGGTCGTCGGCGTCGATCGGGGCAACGCCGATCGGGCCGGAGTCGGTCCGCCCGGCGTCGACCGAGCGGACGACCGCCGCGCGGTCGCGGCTCAGACATAGCGATCGACCTCCGCCTCCAGCGTCTCGCTCGCGGCGGCGAGCGCGTCGCGCTCGGCCGCCAGCGCGTCCTCGTCCGTCTCGATCCCGGCCTCGGCGGCGGCGAGCGCGTCGGCGACCGCCTCGGGAGCCGGTCCCCCGGCGGAGTCGCGGCTCGCGACGCTGGCTGCCGGGTCGAGCGCCGACTCCACGTCCTCGCGGCTCACGTACGCGGAGAGGGGCTCACCCGTGACCTTTCGAGCGGCCTCGTCAACTTTTGCGGCCGCCGCGTCCGGTGAATCGCCGTCCTCGACCGCCTCCGCGGCCGCCGCGACGATCTCGTGGGCCGTCCGGAACGGCAATCCGCCCATCGCGAGCAGGTCCGCGACGCCCGTGGCCGTGGAGAACCCCTCGCCCGCGGCGGCCGTGAGCGCGGCCTCGTCCCAGTCGGCGGTCGCGACCGCGCCCGCGGCGACCTCGGTCGCCTCGCGTACGTCGCCGGCGACCTCGAAGACGCTCGCGTGAGCGCGCTGGAGGTCGCGGTTGTAGGCGCGCGGGAGCCCCTTCAGCAGGCTCAGCGTGCCGGTCGCCTCGCCGATCGCGTCGCCCGCGACGCCGCGAGTCAGCTCCAGCGTGTCGGGGTTCTTCTTCTGGGGCATGATCGAGGAGGTCGACGAGTACGCGTCGGAGAGCTCGACGAGCCCCTCCTTCGAGAATATGATCAGGTCCTCCGCGAGCCCCGACAGCGTCGTCGCGAGCGTCGCGAGCGCGCCCGCCGACTCCGCGAGGAAGTCGCGCGCGGCGGCGGCGTCCATCGAGTTGCGGACCGTCCCGTCGAACCCGAGCAGCTCGGCGGTGCGGTCGCGGTCGACGTCGAACGGCGTCCCCGCGAACGCGGCCGCGCCGAGCGGCGACCGGTTCACCCGGTCGTACGCGTCGAGCAGGCGCTCCGCGTCGCGCGCGAGCCCGCCCTCGTACGACAGCAGGTAGTGCGCGACCGTCGTCGGCTGGGCCGGCTGGAGGTGGGTGTACCCCGGCATCACCGTCTCCGCGTGCTCGCCCGCGACGTCGACGAGCGCCTCGCGGGCGGTGAGGGTCGCCTCGACCGCCGCCAGCAGGTCCTCGCGCAGGCGGTAGCGGATACACGTCGCCACCTCGTCGTTGCGCGAGCGGGCGGTGTGCATCCGGCCGCCGTCGGGGCCGACCCGGTCGATGACGGCGGTCTCGATCGCCTCGTGGATGTCCTCGCCGTCCGGAAGCGCCCCGTGGCCGGCGGCCTCGACGTCATCGAGCGCGCCGAGGATCTCGCCAGCGACCGCGCCGTCGACGATCCCCTGCTCCGCGAGCATCACGACGTGTGCGCGGTCGACCGCGAGGTCGGCCTCGAAGATGGCCTCGTCGGCCGCGAGGCTCGACAGGAACTCGCGGGCGGGGCCGCCGCTGAAGCGGTCGCGGCGGACGGCGGTGTCGCCTCCCGCGGCTCCGCCGATTCCGTCGCTAGCCTCGTCGGCGTCGTCCGCCGCCGCGTCGGGGTCGTCGTCCGTCATCTATTCGCTCTTATCGTCGACTCCGCTTCCATCCGTCGCGAGTTCCGGCTTCGAGACGCTCGCCTTCACGTCGTTGGCGAGGCGCTCCTGGAGCCCGTGGTACTTCGCGACCCCCGTCGCGTCGGACTGGGCGATGCCCGCGACGTCCTCGGTGTTGAACGAGGCCATCTCCTCGGAGTAGACGGCGTACTCGGAGTCGCGCGCGACGACGCGGCAGTCGCCGCCAGACACCTTCACCGTCGCCGTGCCGGTCACCACGTCCTGCGTCTCGTCGACGAAGGCGTTCAGGGCGTCGACGACGGGCGCGAACACGAGCCCCTGATACGCCTTCTCGGACCACTCCTGCTCGATCCCCTGCTTGAACGAGCGCTCGTTCTTCGTGAGGACGAGGTCTTCGAGCGCCCGGTGGGCCGTGAGTAGTACCGTGGCGGCCGGATGTTCGTAGTTCTCGCGCACCTTCAGCCCGAGCATGCGGTCCTCCATCACGTCGGTGCGGCCGACGCCGTAGCCGCCGGCGTACTCGTTGAGGTGCTGGATGAGGGGGACCGGATCCATCGCCTCGCCGTCGACGGCGACCGGGACGCCCGCCTCGAACGCCACCTCGATGGTGGTCTCGCCCTCGGGCTCGGCGGTCCACTCGTAGATGTCCGCCGGCGGCTCGTAGTCGGGATCCTCCAGCTTTCCGCCCTCGACCGCGCGCGACCAGATGTTCTCGTCGATGGACCAGACGCCGCCGTCGCCGGCCTCGACGGGCAGGTCCTTCTCGGCGGCGTAGTCGATCTCCCACTCGCGGGTGAGGCCGAGCTCGCGCACGGGGGCGATCACTTCGAGGTCGGAGCCGCGCCAGACGGCCTCGAACCGGAGCTGGTCGTTCCCCTTGCCCGTACAGCCGTGCGCGATGGCGTCGCAGCCCTGCTCCTCGGCGACGCCCAGAATGGCCTCGGCGATGACCGGGCGCGCGAGGGCGGTGCCGAGCGGGTAGCCCTGATAGCTGGCGTTGGCCTTCACGGCGTCGAAACAGAGGTCAGCGAACTCCGCCTTCGCGTCGACGACGTGGATGTCGAGCCCCAGCGCCTCCGCGGTCTCTTCCGCCTCGTCGAACTCCTCCGTGGGCTGGCCGACGTCGACGTTGACGCCGATGACCTCGTCGTAGCCGTACTCCTCTTTCAGCAGCGGTACGCAGACCGTGGTGTCGAGTCCCCCGCTGAACGCGAGTGCAACGCTCGTCATTACCAGAGTACACCCGGTCTACACTCTTAAATTCAGCGGTTTAAATTTTGTAAGAAAGTAGCAGGGCGGTCGCTCGCGGAACGCGGAGTCGAGACTCTTCGGAACGGAACGGCGCGAACGCGACGAGAGGTGAAAGTTATCGGCCCGAGGGGCCTCGTCGTCGCGCCGCGCCGGAAGCCGGTCGCGGCGGTCGGACGTCTCGTCGCGGTCGCAGGGCTCGTCGACCTCGGAAGAGGGCGGCGTCGAGACGAGCCGCTGCGGTCATCGCGTGTACGTACCGATCTCCGATATAAAACTGTTCCGCTATACGTGGTCGATAACGGATCGACGGCGAACTCCTCCAAAGCCCCAGCCGCTTGCTTATAAATGGCTCATGGCGGATCGATGGAGAACGCCACCAAAGCCCCAGCTGCGAGGCCGGCGCACACTCGCTGCGCTCCTCACTCGTTCGCTCCGCTCACTCGTTCCGGTGCTTACGTCGTCTGCGCCGGCCTCGCGGCTGCCCCTTTGAGTCCCACCCCGCACAGCACCGCACGGCCTCACACCTCCCCAGCCTCGCGGTTCGCGCTCTTCGAGCGCTCACCGCGTCCCTCGCGCGGTGCTCCTCGCGGCCGCCGAGGGCGGCCGCTCGCAGGCACGCGCCACCGCACCGCTTTTATGAGTAATCGTCGCTACGACTTCATTTATTCAAAGACCGCCGCGACGACAGCAGCCTCAAATAACGGCTCTCGCCGACTTCAGATCGCTTCCCGGTACGCCTCTAAGGTCCGCTCGACGTCCGCCTCCGTATGCGCGTAGGAGGTGAACTGGCACTCGAACTGGTTCGCGGTGAGGAACACGCCGCGGTCTTTCATCTCCTGCCAGAACACGCGCTCCCAGCGGTCGGTCGCGGCCGCGGCGACGTCGGCGCCCGTCTTCGGACACGCGTCGTACCGGGCGCAGTCGGGGTCCTGCCGACAGCCGCCCGGACAGCAGGCGTCGACGTCGTCGGGCGCCTCGCGGGTGAATATCGTCTTGAACATCGAGTCGGTGCCGACGACGGTGTACTCCGGCGCGCGCTCGGCGCAGATCTCGGCGATCCCCTCGCGGAGCTGCCGCCCGAGGCGGTTGACGTGCTCGTACACGTCGTTCTCCGCGGCGTACTCCAGGGTCGCCTTTCCCGCGGCCATCGTCACCGGGTGGCCCGAGAAGGTGCCGGACTGGAACACCTCGCCCGCGGGGGTGAACCCCTCGATTATCTCGGCTTTCCCGCCGATCGCGCCGACCGGGAACCCGCCGCCGATGATCTTCCCGAACGTCGTCACGTCGGGGGTGACGCCGAACTTCGACTGCGCGCAGCCGAGGCCGCCCACCCGGAACCCGGTGATCACCTCGTCGAAGATCAGGAGCGAGCCGTGGTCGTCACAGAGGTCCCGCAGCGTCTCGTGGTACCCCTCTATCGGCATGACGATCCCCTTGTTGGCGAGGATCGGCTCGACGAGGACGGCTGCGATCTCGTCGCCGTGTTCCGCGAACACCTCCTTCGCGGCCGCCTCGTCGTTGAACGGGATCGGGAGGGTGTGCTGGGCGAACGCCTCCGGGATCCCCTTCGTCGAGGGGTGCGCGTCCCCGGGCGACCCCTCGACGAGCGTCGACTCCTGCGCGCCGTGGTAGCCGCCCTGCATCACGACGATCTTGTCGCGGTCGGTGTGGCCGCGCGCCAGTCGGACCGCCGAGACGGTCGCCTCCGTGCCGGAGTTGACGAAGCGGATCGACTCCACGCTCGGGACGTGCCGGGCGACGAACTCCGCGTGCTCGACCTCCACCTCCGTGGGCGCGCCGTACATCGGCCCCGCCGCGACGTGCGACTGAACCGCGGCCTCCACCGGGTCCGGGAGGTCGTGGCCGTACAGGAGGGGCCCGTACCCCATCACCCAGTCGACGTACCGGTTCCCGTCGGCGTCGATCACGTGGCCGCCGTCGCCGCGCTCGACGAAGAACGGGTGCGGCATCGTCGCCCGGACGGATGAGTTGACGCCGCCGGGCATCACCGACAGCGCGCGGTCGTACAGCCCGCGCGAGCGCTCGTGGTTCATACCGATCGGTTGGAGCGTCGGGCTGAAAGTAGTTGCCGAACCGGGCGAACCGGTTCGGACGCTGAAAAGGGACCGCGTCGGTTCGCGCGCTACGCGCCTCCACCGTCTCCGGTCCGGCCGCTACACCGCCTCCGGCCCGGTCGCGCCCGTGCGGACCTGGAGCGCGTCCTCGACCGGCATGATGAACACCTTGCCGTCGCCGGGCTCTCCCGTCTCGGCGGCGTCGGCGATCGCCTCCGCGACCTCGTCGGCCGGGATGTCGGCGACGACGACCTCGACTTTCACCTTCTGGTGGAGGTCGACGGTGAACTCCTCGCCGCGCCACTGCCCCTTCTTTGCGGGCTGGCTGCCGCGGCCGGAGACGTTCGTCACGGTGAGCGAGGGCGCCTTGACCTCGGCGAGCGCCTGCTTGATCGCCCCGAGCTTGTCGGGGCGGACGACCGCGGTGACCATCTTGATCTCCGCGCCCGCCTCCTCGCCGCCGTCGGCGCGCGGGGACTCACTGTCGGAGTCGGTCGCGTCGACCACGGACGGACCGCCGTCGGTCGCGACGCGGTCGCCGCCGAACTCGGGGTAGGTCTCGACGCCGTGCTCGGAGATGTCGAGCCCCTCCTGTTCGTGTTCCGCGGTGACGCGCGCCTCGCCGCTCACCTTGAGGACGTACCAGACGGCGGCGGTCGCGGTGAGCGTCCACCCGCCGATGATGACGACGCCGGTCAGCTGGGCGACGAAGTGGGCACCGATGCCCGCGCTGAGCTCGCCCGGCGCGGCGACGAACGGGAAGAGCAGCGTGCCGAGCACGCCGGCGCTACCGTGGACCGGGAACACCGCACAGACGTCGTCGATCTTCAGCGTGTCCGAGACGAACTCGAAGACGAGGGGGAGCTGTCCGCCGGCGAGGAGACCGACGACCAGCGCGCCCCACCACGCCGTGGTGTCCGGGATCGCGGTGATGCCGACGAGCCCCGCGAGCAGCCCGTTTGCGACGTACAGCGTGTCGACCTTCCCGGTGCGGAGCCACACGACGGTCGCGGCGCCGATCCCGCCGGCCGCCATCGCGATCGTGGTCCCCATCGCGACGAGGTTGAGCGTCAGCGTGTTGAACACGCCGCCGCTGACCACGGACGCCGTGCCGACATTAAACCCGTACCAGCCGAACGCGAGGACGAGCGTCCCGAGGACGGCGAACGTCAGCGAGTGGCCGGGGATGACGTTCGTCGACCCGTCGTCCGCGTAGCGGTCCATCCGCGGGCCGAGGACGGCCGCGGCGGTGAGGCCCGCGATACCGCCCATGCCGTGGACGATCATGCCGCCGGCGAAGTCGTGGAACGCGGTCCCGGTCAGCTGGGCGACGAGCCCGTCACCGGAGGCCGACCACGTGAACGCGATGACCATCGGGTAGATGACCGCGGCGAGCAGGAACGTGTAGGTGACGTACGCGCGGAGCTTCGCGCGACCGGCGACCGCCCCGGAGACGATCGTCGCGGCGGTCATCGCGAACACCGCGCCGTAGAGCCAGTTGACGTACGGACCGATGACCCCCTCCTCGACGGCGAGTTCGCCGCCGGAGAACAACGAGCCCGCCGCGGAGGCGATCCCGGGCGACCCGTTCACGAGGCTCGTGAACGCCGTGCCGATCAGGAAGAACACCGTCACGCCGATACTCCACGTGAGGAGGTTCTTCGTCAGCTGGTTGGCGACGTTCTTCGAGCGAACCTGCCCGGCTTCAAGCATCGCGAAGCCGGCGTGCATGAAGAAGATGAGGAACGTCACGACCAGGATCCACGTCCCGTTCATCGCGGACGTGAACGTGCTCGGGTCGATCGTGGCGAGTACGCCGCCCGTCACGCTTCGACCACCCCTACTGAACGCTCGTCTAATTTAAACTGCGCTTCTCTCGTGTTCATGTGCTGAATCACGTTTCCACTCGGGGGAACGGCTATACATAAACGTTAGAGTTGAGTTTCACAAGAAAACAGCTTGATAATACGGTGAGCGTTCGATATAATGACGTGACCATGGTGTATAAGGACGTTTCCTCGGAGATTTCGCGGCAATTGCTGCGCTCGAAACCAACGAATGTTGTGTATGATTTCTGTCTATTTCGGCGTGATCCGCGGTCAAAACCCTTCTCACGACCGTGCGCGGCGGCTTTTGGCGAGTATTGCCAGCCTCCCGTCTCGCGATACGACTCTATACGGCCCGACGCCCGTGATTTCGGGAGTTTCTGGCCGTCTCGGTAGAAATTGACGTTCGTCAACCAGTTTCGCGATCAGCTGTTCGTCTCGGTTAGTCGCCGGCAGCGCCGCGCCGCCAATGTCGACTGAAACCGCCGAAAAACCACTTACTCCGGCTTCAGCCCCTCGTTCTGGACGCGCATCACGGCCTCGCCGTCGGCGAGGTTCGGCGCGTCGACGAGCCGGACGATCCGCTTGTCGCCCTTCGACTTCCGGAGGTAGATCCGGAACGTGGAGGCGTGCCCGAGGATGTTGCCGCCGATCGCCTGTGTCGGGTCGCCGAAGTAGGAGTCCGGGTTCGACGCCACCTGGTTGGTGACGAGGATGGCGGTGTTGTACAGGTCGCCGAGCCGCATCAGGTCGTGGAGGTGTTTGTTGAGCTTCTGCTGTCGCTCGGCGAGCTCGCCGCGGCCCACGTACTCCGCGCGGAAGTGCGCGGTGAGCGAGTCGACGCAGACGATCCGGATCGGCCACTCCGTCTCCTCGTGTTCGCCGGCCAGCTCCTTCGCCTTCTCGGCGAGGAGGATCTGGTGGTTGGAGTTGAACGCCTTCGCGACGTGGATCTGGTCCAAGAACGCGTCGACCAGGTCTTCTAAGGCCGCCTCGTCGTTCGGGGTGCCCTCGATCTCGCGGCGCTCCATCTCGTCGGCGAGGATCTCGTCGTCGAGCCCGCGGACCATGTCGTCGATCCGCTCCGGGCGGAACGTGTCCTCGGAGTCGACGAAGATGCAGCCGCCCTCCAGCCCGCCGTTCTCCTTCGAGAGCTGGACGTTGACGGCCATCTGGTGGGTGACCTGCGACTTGCCGGAGCCGAACTCGCCGTACACCTCGGTGATCGACTGGGTCTCGATGCCGCCGCCGAGCAGGTCGTCGACCTCGTCGATCTGCCAGGAGAGCTTGCCGATCTCCTGGCGGCGTTCGAGGACGGTCGCGCCCGTCTCGAAGCCGCCGACGTCGGCGGCCTCGCGGGCGGCGTTGATGATGTCGCTGGCGGACGACTCGCCGATGTCGGCGGTGTTGGACATCTCGCCGGGGCTCGCGACGGCGATCGACTGGTAGCTCTCGAATCCGTTGTCAACGAGCTTGTCCGCGGTCGCCGGGCCGACGCCGGGGAGGTCCTCGAGTTCGTCTTCAGGCATGTACACGACCCTTGTTCGCCATCGGGTATAAAGGCTGGTTTACACCCTAGTGAAAGTGAAACGCACGCGGCGCCGGCGCTCGGTCGCGGCTCGCTATCCCTCGAACGGGCTCGCCGGAACGGGCGCTCGGACCGACCGGTGAAACTGGTCGGCGAGCGGTCGCGGCGGCGGCCGACGGAGCCTCAGAAGCCGACGCGGCGGACGTACTCCAAGTCGCGGATCTCCACGAGCAGGTCGCCGGACAGGTCGGCGTCGGTGATCACGTACAGCTTCGGGTCGTCGGTGAACTCGGGGTCCTCGCTCAACACCTGCCGGATCGAGACGCCGCGGTCGGCCAGGATTCCGGTCACCTCGGCGACGATCCCGGCCTCGTCGGCGGCCGCGACCTCGATGGTGAGGACCGTGAGGTCCAACACCGGGGCCAGATCCATCAGGCTCGGGATCGACGAGATGTTGGTGAAGATGCGCTTCAGCTCGGGATCGGCCAGGATGGCGTCCGTCGTCGAGTCCACGACACGCCGGTCGACGTCGAGCTCGCGCGCGATGCCGGTGTACGGGATCTCGATCCCGCCCGAGACGACCCGCCCCTCCTCGTTGACGGAGAAGCCGCGCTCCAAGAACAGTCGGATCACGGCCTGCTGGCTGGGTGATCCCTCGAACTTCTCGAGGATCTCGTCGAACATTCGTTACTAAGAGCGGTGTCGGCGCGGCGTGATAAATCAGGGTGCGTCGCGGCCGCCGAAACGCGGACGACTCGGTCCCGCGGTCAGTTCGCGAGGGCCGCGTACGCCCCGCCGAGCACGACCCCGTACGCGAGGTGCCCGACCGCGCTCATGGCGCTGACGTTGGGTAGCGGCGGGTTCGCCGGCGAGCCGACCGCGGAGAGCCAGATCGGCATCACGATCACCGCGAGCGCGACCCAGACCGCGATCCCGTAGGCCGCGCCGGCGCCGAGCGACTTCGACACGTCCCCGCCGACCGAAGGCCGCAGCCCGACGAGCGCGGCGAACCCGACGCCGAGGACCGCGCCGTGCGCCATGTGGATCACCCAGCCGACGAACGGGGCCGCCGGCGGCGCGAGGCCGTACATCGACGGGATCACGACTTCCAAGAGCGGAGCGGCGATCGCGTACGTCATCACGAGTCCGAAGACGGCGCTCCCGGCGAGCCCGCCGGCCACGCCCGCCTTCCAGTCTCCGGTCTCGGTCGATACCTCGCTCGTCGCGGTAGCCGTCTCGGTCGCCATGTCGTTCGGTCGACGGCGCCAGAAGCGGTAAAATACGCCGGAATTGTGCGGTCGGGACGCACTCTCCCGGCAGTTATATTTGATTCCTGAAACGATATCGAGGATTACGGAAAATTCGAGGCGAAAGCCTCGCGCTTTAGCGCGGGGAGGATGTCAAGACCGGAGAGATCCCCGCGGCGCCGGACCACTTCCGCCCCGCCACCCGACTCCTTTTGACCGGTGGCGCCGAACCCCATCCCGTGCCAGAGTCGCCGCACCTGCGGTTCTTCCCGTACGAGGAACCCTACCCGAACCAGCGCGAGGCGATGGACAGGGTCGCCAACGCGTTAGACCGGGGGCAGGATGTGCTGTTCGAGGGCGCGCCCGGGACGGGGAAGACCCTCTCCGCGCTCGTGCCCGCGCTCGAACACGCCCGCGAGCACGACCGCACGGTCGTCATCACGACCAACGTCCACCAGCAGATGCGGCAGTTCGTCGAGGACGCGCGCGCGATAACTCGCGAGGAGCCCATCCGCGCCGTCGTGTTCAAGGGGAAGTCGTCGATGTGTCACATCGACGTCGACTACCAGGAGTGTCAGACCCTCCGGGACACCACCCGCGAGATGGTGGAGACGGAGACCGAGGTCCGCGAACTGGAGTCGCGCCAGCGCGAACTGCTGGCCGAGAGCCGCGAGGGCGACGCGAGCGCCGCGGAGGCCCGCGAGGCGATCATGGAGGAGCTCGACGAGTTGGAGGGCGAGATCGACGAGTACGAGGCCGCCAACGTCTGCGAGCACTACCGTAACAACCTCACCCGCGACACGGACGACTTCTTCGCCTGGCTCTTCGACGACGTTCGGACTCCCGACGACGTGTACGAGTACGCCGAGGAGCGCGAGCTGTGCGGCTACGAGCTGCTGAAGGAGGGGATGGAGGGCGTCGACTTGGTCGTCTGTAACTACCACCACCTGCTCGACCCCAACATCCGCGAGCAGTTCTTCCGGTGGATCGACCGCGACCCGAGCGAGATAATCACTGTGTTCGACGAGGCGCACAACATCGAGGACGCCGCCCGCGACCACGCCACTCGGACGCTGACCGAGAACACTCTCGATGCCGCGCTCGACGAGCTCGCCGACAGCGACGACTCCCGGGCGGAACCCGCCGAGAACGTCCTCCGGGCCTTCCGCGACGCGCTCGTCGAGACGTACGAGGGCGCGGTCGGCTTCGGCGGCTCCGGCTCCGTGACGGAGAACTGGGAGGACGTTTCGATCGCCAACGACGACCGCCGAGACGACCTCACGCTGGCGTTCCTCCGAAACTACGAGGGGAACGGGATCGACGCCGAGACCGAGCTCGCGGTTCAGCTCGGACAGGCGATAGACGAGGAGTACGAGCGCCGCTACCGCGACGGGGAGGCGACGACCCGCTCGGAGTCGCAGACGCTCGCGGCCGCCCGGTTCGTCGCCACGTGGATGGACGAGGGGACGGAGTTCGGCCAGTACCCGGTGGTCTCCGTCCGGCGCGACGCGGGCACCGACGAGGTGTACGGGCGGGCGGAGCTGTACACCTGCATCCCGCGGAACGTCACCGCCGAGCTGTTCGACGAGGTGGCCGCCTCCGTCCTGATGAGCGCGACGCTGCGCCCGTTCGACGTGACCGAGGACGTGCTGGGGCTGGAGGACGCCGCCTCGATGGCCTACGAGATGGGATACCCCGAGGCGAACCGCCGGACGTTCGCGGCCGACGTGCCCCCGCTCTTCGCCTCCGAGCGCAGCGACCCGGAGACGCAGGCGGCGGTGTCGTCGCTGCTCCGGGACGCGATCCGGTTCACGCCCGGCAACACGCTGGCCTTCTTCCCGTCGTACGCCGAGGCCGAGCGCTACCACGAGCGGCTCACGGGCGGCGGGAGCGCCGCGGGCGGCGACGACCCCGACATCGGCCCGATCCACCTCGACGGTCCCGGCGAGGACGAGGAGCGACTCCGCAGCGAGTTCGTCGCGGACGACGGCGCCGCGCTGTTCACGTCGCTGTGGGGGACGCTCGGCGAGGGGGTGAGCTTCGACGGCGACGACGCCCGGACGGTCGTCGTGGTCGGCGTCCCGTACCCGCACCTCTCCGATCGGACCGAGGCTGTTCAGGACGCCTACGACCGGGCGTTCGCGGACCGCGACCGCGCCCGCGATCCGGGTTGGACCTACGCGGTCGAGATCCCGACGATCCGCAAGACCCGGCAGGCGATCGGTCGGGTGATCCGCGGCCCGGAGGACTTCGGCGTCCGGATCCTGGCCGACCGCCGCTACACGACCGCCGACATGGGGAAGTACTCGGTCCGATCCGCGTTCCCCCCGGAGGAACGCGAGGAACTGCTCGACGTCGACCCCGAGAAGCTGAAGTTCGCGATGCTGAACTTCTATCGGGACCACGACGCCTACGACGGCCCGCCGCCGTCGCCGTGAGGCGGTCGCGTGGGGTCGCCGTCTCGCGTGGGGTCGCCGTCGGCCTACCCCGGCATCGACGCGAGCAGGATCGAGACGAAGAACAGAACCATGCCGAGCAGCGTCGTGACCACCGCGTGGATCAGCGTCATCGCGGCCACGGCCCGCCGCGGCTGCCCGTAGCTCCACCAGAACATCGTTCCGTCGACGAGGAGCGCGGCGAGGACGATGAGCCCGCCGGGAGCGTCGAGCGCGTTGCCGGCAACGCTGATCACCGCCGGGAGCGGGCCGATGTAGAGGGCGCGCCGCGGGTCGACCGTGCCGAGGACGTTCCGGGCCGCGACGTGTGCGGTCACGGAGAGGAACAGCGCCAACAGGACGGTCGTCCCGAGCACGGAGACCGGCGTCACCGTCTGTAAGAGCATGGTCGACCTACGGGGCGGGGGGTAAAAGTGGTCGCGGAACGGGCTCGCGGTGCCGCCGCGCCGAATCCGCGTCGTCGTTTCGGGTCGAATCCGCGTCGTCGTTTCGGGTCCGGTGTGTCAGTCCAACAGCCCGAGTCCGTTCAGCTCCTCGACGATCACGTCGACGGCGGCCGCCGCGTCGTCGGGGCTCGTCCCGCCGGTGACGACCACCTTCCCGCTGCCGAACAGCAGCGCGACGACCTCCGGCTCGTCGAGCCGATAGACGAGCCCCGGGAACTGCTCCGGCTCGTACTCGATGTGTTCCAAGCCGAGGCCGATCGCGATCGCGTTCAGGTTCAGGCTCTCGCCCAGGTCGGCCGACGTGACGATGTTCTGGACCGTTATCTCCGGGTCCTCGATCGGAATCTGGAGCGCGCGGAGCTCCCCGAACACGATGTCGAGGCTCTCGTGGACCGCCTCGGTCGAGTTCGCGCCGGTACAGACGATCTTCCCCGACCGGAAGATCAGGGCGGCCGACTTCGGGTCCGTGGTGCGGTAGACGAGGCCGGGGAACTGCTCTGGGTCGTAGTCGGCGCCCTCGAGGTCCATCGCGACGCTCTGGAGATCGAGCTCCTGTCCGATCCCCGTGGAGGCGACGACGTTCTCTACGGTGATCGTCTCCTTCGGGTCGGCCGTCATCACCTCGATTCTCGCCCGAACGCACTTAAATGGTGGCTGGTCGGAACCGCCACGCTATTCCCGTCGCCGCGCCGAGCCGTCCGCGTGTACTGGCTCGAACTCGCCGGCGAGACCGACGCCTTCGCCGCCCGCGAGGCCGCGATCGCCGCGACCGGCGTCGACCTCCTCGCGCCGGGGGTCGCGCGCACCGGCGGGATCGACCCCGCCCGCGTCCGCCGGCTCGCGTACACCCGCGCCGCGCACGAGGCGGTCGTCCGGACCGACGCCGATGTCGACGCCGCGGTCGTCGCCCTCCGAGCGTCGTCGCTCGATCGGTCCGGGAGCGTCGCGGTCCGCGCCCGGAACGTCCGGGGGACGGCCGATGTCTCGACCGAGGCGGCCGAGCGCGAACTCGGCGGCGTCCTCGTCGACCGCGGGTTCGACGTCGACCTCGACGACCCCGACCACGTCCTCCGCGCGCTGTTCGCGGCCGGCCCGCGCGCCGAGCACGACGCGGTCGCCGGCGCGGACGGCGGCGACGCGGACCTGTGCGCGCTCGGCTGGGTCGCGGTCGAGGCCGCCCGCGACTTCGCGCCGAACCCCACCGACCGCCCCTTCTTCCAGCCGGGGAGCATGGCGCCGGCCGACGCCCGCGCCTACGCCAACCTCGCGGGCGCGGCCCCGGGACGGACCCTGCTCGACCCGATGTGCGGTACCGGCGGCCTCCCGCTGGAGGCCGGCCTCGTCGGCGGCGACGCCGTCGCCTGCGACGCGCAGCCGAAGATGGTTCGCGGCGCCCGGGAGAACTTCCGCGAGTACCTCGGAGCTCCCGGCACCGACGGCTCGTCCGACTGGCACGTCGCGCGCGGCGACGCGACCGCGCTCCCCCTCCCGGACGACGCCGTCGACGGGGTCGCGTTCGACGCCCCGTACGGCCGGCAGTCGAAGGTCGCGCGCCACGAGCTCGCGGACCTCGTCGCGGGCGCGCTCGCCGAGGCCGCCCGGGTCGCGCCGCGCGCGGTGCTGGTCGCGGACCGCGACTGGCGCGGCCCCGCCCGCGACGCCGGCTGGACGGTCGACGCCGCGTTCGAGCGCCGGGTCCACCGGTCGCTGACGCGCCACGTGCTGGTGTTGCGCCGCGAGGAGGCGGCGGGTCGGACGGGCGACCCCTCCGTCCCAGCGGACCGAGAGTGAACGACCGATCGGCGGAATCGCTCCGATCGGGCGCTCGCGCGACAAGTTTCAGTTTCGCCCCGCCGCCGGGCAACGGTTAAGTGCGCGGCCTCTCGTGGTACTCGCATGACCGGGGACGCCGGCGATATGCTCTCGTGGGACGAGTCGGTGTTCCGCGACGAGTCGGTGTTCGAGATCGACCACGTCCCCGAGACGTTCCGCCACCGCGAGAGCCAGTTGGAGAACCTCAAGTACGCGCTCCGTCCCGCGGTCCGCGGCTCCCGCCCCCTCAACACGATGGTCCGCGGCCCGCCCGGGACCGGGAAGACCACCGCGGTCCAGAAGCTGTTCGGCGAGCTCGGCGCTCGGACGGAGGTGCGGACGGTACGCGTCAACTGCCAGGTCGACTCGACGCGCTACGCGGTGTTCTCCCGGCTGTTCGAGGGGATATTCGAGTACGAACCGCCCTCCTCGGGCATCTCCTTCAAGAAGCTGTTCGGCCAGATCACCGACCGGCTCGTGGAGGAGGACGAGGTGCTGGTCGTCGCCTTAGACGACGTCAACTACCTCTTCTACGAGAACGAGGCGTCCGACACGCTGTACTCGCTGCTCCGCGCCCACGAGGCGCACTCCGGCGCGAAGATCGGCGTCATCGTCGTCTCCTCCGACCTCGGCCTCGACGTGATCGACGACCTCGACACCCGGGTTCAGTCCGTCTTCCGTCCCGAGGAGGTGTACTTCCCCGTCTACGACGCCACCGAGATCTACGACATCCTCGCGGAGCGCGCCAAGCGCGGCTTCCACGAGGGGGTCATCGGCGACGCCGAGCTGGAGCGCGTCGCCGACCTCACCGCCGAGAGCGGGGACCTCCGGGTCGGGATCGACCTCCTGCGCCGGGCCGGGCTCAACGCCGAGATGCGCGCCTCGAAGACGATCTCCGAGGCGGACGTCGAGGAGGCGTACGACAAGTCGAAGCACGTCCACCTCTCGCGGTCGCTCCGCGGGCTCTCGGAGTCCGAGCGCGACCTCGTCCGCGTCCTCGCCGAACACGACGGCGAGCGCGCCGGCGCGGTGTACGACGCGTTCAACGACGAGACCGACCTCGGCTACACCCGCTACTCCGAGATCATCAACAAGCTCGACCAGCTCGGCGTGATCGACGCGGAGTACGCCGACGTCGACGGCCGCGGCCGCTCGCGGGAGCTGTCTCTGGCGTACGACGCGGAGGCGGTGTTGGACCGGCTGGAGTGACGGCGACGCCGGCCGCACCCGCACCGGCGTCGGTTCCCGCCCGACGCCTTTTCAACGCCGCCGCACGCAGTCGCTCTCATGAAGACGAGCGGCGGGAGCGACGCGGCGAAGCGACGCGCTGGCGAGTCGGCGGCCGAGGCGGCGACCGACGGCGACGTGGTCGGGCTGGGGACCGGCTCGACGGCGGCGCACGCGATCCGGCGGCTCGGCGACCGGGTCGACGCCGGCCTCGACGTCCGCGGCGTCCCGACCTCCTTCGCGAGCCGCGAACTCGCGGCCGAGGAGGGGATCCCCCGCCTCGACCTCTCCGAGGCGGTCGGTCCCGACGGGCCGGGGATCGACATCGCGATCGACGGCGCCGACCAGGTGGCGACCGGCGGCGAGGCGGGCGACGCCCCCGTCTCCGGCGGGGTACTGATAAAGGGCGGCGGCGCGGCTCACGCCCGCGAGAAGCTCGTCGACGCCGCGGCCGACCGCTTCCTCGTGGTCGTCGACCCCTCGAAGGAGTCGCCGCGGCTGGACCGATCGCTTCCGATCGAGGTGCTCCCCGCGGGACGGACCGCGGTCGCCGTGGCGGTCCGGGAGGCCGGCGGCGAGCCGACGCTGCGACGCGCGGACCGGAAGGACGGGCCCGTGGTGACCGACAACGGGAACCTCGTCCTCGACTGCGCGTTCGGTGAGATCACCGACCCCGCCGCCCTGTCGACGACGCTGTCCGCGACTCCGGGCGTCGTCGAACACGGACTCTTCGTCGGGCTCGCGGACGAGGTCCACGTCGGGACGGCGTCGGGCGTCCGCGTCGACGAGGTCTGACCGAGCCGTCGCGGCGAACCGGTCGACGTCGCGGCCGCTCGGCGGTCGGCGTCCGAATAAAAGCGGTACGGAAACGAGTTCCGTCTTAGAGGTCGCGCGGCTGGACCGTCTTCCGGTCGTTGGCCTCGGCGCGGCGCGCGGCGTCTTCGAGCAGCTCGTCCACTTCGTCGTCCAGCGCGTCGTAGAAGTCCGAAGCGACGTTCTTGTCGTCCAGGGCTTCCTTGACGGCCGCTTTGACAATAAGGTCTGCCATGCGCTCGACGATATCCGTCGACAGTTAATAAGAGTTCCTGAATTCGACCGCGAGGGGCGCCGTGACGCCGGTTCGCGGAGGGCCGCGAACACAACCACTTATATATCTTGTGAGATTCCCGTCTCGGCGTCGACTCGAACTCGGTCCGGGGCCGCCTCGCAGCCCACTCGTTCGGGTCGCGTGGCGCTCGGTGCGCGTACAGGCCCCGTCGCTCGGTTTCGCGCGCGGCGCGTCCCCGGGCGCCGAACCGACAGGTTCGACCGGCTCCCCGGTCGACGGTCGTCCATGCGAGAGACGTTGGCGGCGCTCGAGGCGGGCGATATCGGGATCGAGGAGGCGGAGTCGCGGCTGGCGGGCTACGCGACCACGGACGCGGGGCGGTTCGACGCCGCCCGCGAGCGCCGCCGCGGGATCCCCGAGGCGATCCTCGCGGAGGGAAAGACGCCCGCCGAGGTCGCCGCGCTGGCCGCGACGGCGCTCGACACCACGGGCCGAGCGCTGGTGACGCGCGCGGACGAGTCCACGGCGGAGGCGGTCGCGTCGGCGGTCGACGTGGACGCGACGGTCGACCGCGACGACCGGGTCGGGACCGTCGTCGCGCACGCCGCCGGGTTCGAACCGCCGTCGCTCGACGCCGCGGTCGCGGTCGTGGCCGCCGGCACCGCGGACGCGCCGGTCGCCGGTGAGGCGGCGGTCGTCGCCCGCGAGGTCGGGGCGACGGTCGACCGGGTCGACGACGTCGGCGTCGCCAACCTCGACCGGATCCTCGATCAGGTCGACCGGATCCGCGAGGCCGACGCCGTCGTCGTGGCGGCGGGCCGCGAGGGCGCCCTCCCCACCGTCGTCGCCGGCCTCGTCGGCGCCCCTGTGATCGCCCTCCCGGTCTCGACCGGCTACGGCGTCGGCGGCGAGGGGGTCGCGGCGCTGGCGGGCGCGCTCCAGTCGTGTTCCGTGCTCACGACCGTCAACGTCGACGCCGGCTTCGTCGCCGGCGCGCAGGCCGGCCTGATCGCCCGCGCGGTCGACGCGGCGCGGGCCGAGTGAGCGCCCTCGTCCGCCGCGGTCGGGGGTCGCTCGGGACCCCGGTCGACGGCCCCGATCGGTCCCCGTCGGACCCGTCGATCGCCGGGGACCTCGGCTCGCATTAAACGCGCGAATACCGGAAGTCGACGGGCCCGAGAAAGGGTATTTGTTCGTCCAGTCCCTACCGATTTTGCCGACGCACGTCGGCACCACATGCCACGCTGTGACCACTGCGGGTCGCACGTCTCGGACCGCTTCGCGCGCGTTTTCGCGGACGAGCGCGGCGACCTGAACGCGTGCCCGAAATGCTCCGCGAACGCGGGCATCGCCGAGGTGTCTCGCGAGCGGACTCGAACCGGGGACTGACCGGCCGAACGCCGATCGAAGACCGAGCGCACCGAGAGCGGCGGCGCCGTCTTCCGGCTTCGGGCGCATCCCCACGCATTTTGCGCTCGCGCTCGCACGGTCGCCCGTGGCCGACCACCACGTGTACGTGATCGAGTGCGCCGACGGCACCCTCTACACCGGGTACACGACCGACGTGGAGCGCCGCGTCGCCGAACACGACGCCGGCGAGGGCGCGAAGTACACCCGCGGTCGGACCCCCGTCACCCTGCGCCACGTCGAGTCGTTCGCCTCGCAGTCGGCGGCGATGTCGAGGGAGCACGCGATCAAGTCGCTGTCGCGCGCGGAGAAGGAGCGGCTGATCGGCGGGGACGGTGAGGGCGACGGCGAAAGCTGAGGGTTCCGACCCCGTTCACTCGACGAGCCGTTCGATCTCGGTGACGAGGATACCGGTCGCGCCGACCGACCGGAGCTCGGAGATGGTCTCGAACACGTCGCGCTCGTCGACGACGGCGTGGACCGCCACCATCCCGTTGCCGTCCTCGTCGGCCTCGACGTCCATCACCGTCGGGCCGCCGAGCCCGGGGATCACGTCTTTCACGTCGTCGAGCCGCGCCTTCGGCGCGTTCATCATCAGGTAGCGGCGGCCGTCCGCCGCGAGGACGGACTCGAAGGCGGTCACCACCTGGTCGACCTTCGCGTCGTCGACGACCTCGGGCCGAGCGAACAGCCGCACCGAGGAGTCGAGCACGTCGTCGATCACGGCCAGCCGGTTCACCTTCAGCGTCGTCCCCGTCGAGGTGATGTCGACGATGGCGTCGGCCATGTCGACGTGCGGGGTCAGCTCCGTCGCGCCCGTCACCGTGACCACGTCGGCGTCGACGCCCACGCGGTCGAGGTACTCGCCGGTGACGTTCGGGAACTCGGTGGCGATCGTCCGCCCCGCGAGGTCCTCGACGGCCGCCACGTCGCCGTCCTCGGGCGCCGCGAGGACGAGCTTACAGGAGCCGTACCCCAGATCGAGCAGGTCGACGAGGTCGCCGTCGGCCGCGGACGCGGCGTCGTCCGCCACCCCGCCAGACTCGGCCGCCTGATCGAGGCCCGTGACGCCGAGGTCGGCCGCGCCGTCGCGGACGTACTCGGGGATGTCGGCCGCCCGCGCGAACAGCACCGTCACGTCCTCGTCGACGGTGTCGGCGTACAGCTGGCGGTCGGCGGTCTCCTCGACGTGGAGCCCCGCGCGCTCCAACAGCGAGAGCGTCGGCTCGTGTAGGCGGCCCTTGTTGGGGACGGCGATGCGCATACGCGACGACTCGCGGGGACAGGGGGAAACGTTTTCGTCCGGCCGTCGCCGGGAGCGGGAAGCCGAACGCCTCGTGGTGGCGCGTGCCTGCGAGGCCGCTTCGCGGCCGAGCCGCGAGGGACCGGAGGTCCCTCTGGAAGCCGGCGCGAAGCGCCGGCGACAGCACCGCGCGAGGGAGTTGCGAGCGAAGCGAGCGACGAGGCTGGGGAGGCGTGAGGTGCGGTCGCTGTGCGGAGCGGGTGGACTCAGAGGGGCAGCCGCGAGGGCGGTGGTGGCCGCAAGTAAGCACCGTACCGAGCACCGCGAGCCAGGAGCGCAGCAAGGCCCCCGAGCCGTCGCGGCCGGGGCTTTAGAGGCGTTCACCGCCGAATCCAGTTCTAGTCACGTATCGCCGAGCGGCCGGGGATCCGGATGCTTCGATCACCTCTCCCGACCGAGGAATTCAGCCCGCGACCGCATCGAATCTCGTTCTCACCACCCAGTGCGCGACGGGGAGACAGCCGGCGAACGCGATCGGCCACGTGGTCAACTGCGAGGTCGGATCGGGCGGCGACACGAGACTCCCGACGACCAATCCACCGAGACCGGCGATAACGACGGTGGCGGTGGCTCGCTCCAGTCGGGGCGGCGGCCACTCCCGGGACCGACCGCGACGCCACCACAGCAGGTAGTAGAACAACACAATTCCCGAGAGCGGTGCGAGAACGCCCCAAACGGCCGGATAGTCGCTCCCGCGAGCGTGGGCGTCGAAGTTGACCCAGACGCCGGACGCGAGCCAGACGGACAGGACGAGGGCGGCGCCGAACGCGACGGCGGGTGTGAGGAGGGACACGATCGAGTGTTCAGCCCGATCGGTAATCGGTCTTCCCCCAGAATGAATCGTCCGCGCGAGACCGATTTCTTCGCAGTCACCGACGTAGCCGCGCCGCTCAAGTGCCTCGCCGCCCAACGACGCGTATCGTGAGCGACGACGACTCCCCCCTCTCGGAGGACCGCCCGACCGTCGACCGCCCGCTCCGCGTCGACGCTCCGTTCGAGCCCGCGGGCGACCAGCCGGAGGCGATAGAGCAACTGGTCGAGGGGTTCGAGTCGGGCGCGGACAAGCAGACGCTGCTCGGCGTCACCGGCTCCGGGAAGACGAACACCGTCTCGTGGGTCGCCGAGGAGTTAGACCAGCCCACCCTCGTACTCGCCCACAACAAGACGCTCGCGGCCCAGCTGTACGAGGAGTTCCGCGAGCTGTTCCCGGACAACGCCGTCGAGTACTTCGTCTCGTACTACGACTACTACCAGCCGGAGGCGTACGTCGAGCAGACGGACACGTTCATCGACAAGGAGATGTCGATAAACGAGGAGATCGACCGCCTGCGCCACTCCGCGACGCGCTCGCTGCTCACCCGCGACGACGTGATCGTGGTCGCAAGCGTCTCCGCCATCTACGGGCTCGGCGACCCGGGGAACTACCGCGACATGGCGCTCCGCCTCGAAGTCGGCGAGCAGGTCGGCCGCGAGGAGCTGCTCGCCCGGCTCGTCGACCTGAACTACGAGCGCAACGACGTGGACTTCACGCAGGGCACCTTCCGCGTGCGGGGCGACACCGTCGAGATATACCCGATGTACGGGCGGTACGCGGTGCGGGTCGAGCTGTGGGGCGAGGAGATCGACCGGATGCTCAAGGTGGACCCGATGTACGGCGAGGTCGTGAGCGAGGAGCCCGCCGTCATGCTCCACCCGGCGGAGCACTACTCGATCCCGGACGACAAACTGGAGCAGGCGATCGCGGAGATCGAGGAGCTGATGGCGAAGCGGGTCAGCTACTTCGAGCGACAGGGCGACCTCGTCGCCGCCCAGCGCATCGAGGAGCGCACCACCTTCGACCTGGAGATGCTCCGGGAGGCCGGCTACTGCTCGGGGATCGAGAACTACTCGGTCCACATGGACGACCGCGAGTCCGGCGACGCGCCCTACACCCTGCTCGACTACTTCCCCGACGACTTCCTCACCGTCGTCGACGAGTCCCACCAGACGATCCCCCAGATCAAAGGCCAGTACGAGGGCGACAAGTCGCGGAAGGACTCGCTCGTCGAGAACGGGTTCCGGCTCCCGACCGCGTACGACAACCGCCCCCTCACCTTCGAGGAGTTCGAGGCGAAGACCGACCGCACCCTCTACGTCTCGGCGACGCCCGGCGACTACGAGCGCGAGACCTCCGACCGGATCGTCGAGCAGATCGTCCGCCCGACCCACCTCGTCGACCCGAAGGTGGAGGTGACGGGCGCCACGGGACAGGTCGACGACCTCCTCGAGCGCGTCGACGAGCGGATCGAGCGCGACGAGCGGGTCCTCGTCACCACGCTCACCAAGCGGATGGCCGAGGACCTCACGGAGTACTTCGAGGAGGCCGGGATCGACGTGGCGTACATGCACGACGAGACGGACACCCTCGAACGCCACGAGATCATCCGCGACCTCCGCTTGGGCAACATCGACGTGCTCGTCGGCATCAATCTGCTCCGGGAGGGGCTCGACATCCCGGAGGTCTCCCTCGTCGCCATCCTCGACGCCGACCAGGAGGGATTCCTCCGCTCCACCACAACGCTCGTCCAGACGATGGGGCGGGCCGCCCGCAACGTCAACGGCGAGGTCGTCCTCTACGCCGACGCGGTGACGGATTCGATGGAGGCCGCGATCGAGGAGACCCAGCGCCGCCGCGAGATCCAGCTCGAGTACAACGAGGAGCACGGGTACGAGGCGACCACCATCGACAAGCCGGTGGGCGAGACGAACCTCCCCGGCTCGAAGACGGACACCTCGAACGTGAGCGTCGGCGACGTGGAGAGCGAAGACGAGGCGGAAGCGCAGATCGAGGTGCTCGAAGACCGCATGGACGAGGCCGCGAGCAACCTCGAGTTCGAGCTGGCGGCGGACATCCGCGACCGGATCGCGGAGCTGCGGCGCGCGTTCGAGATCGACGCGGGCGACGAGGGCGTCCCGGCGCCGGCGATGGACGAGTAGCGGTCGCCGCGAACGCCCGCCGCCGCCCCGCTCCGATTCTCAGTCCGCGTCACCGTGACGACGGGGTTTTACCTCGCTGCGTCGGAGGCGGGCACGTGTACCGTCGCGCGGTCGTCGCCGGCGCGCTCGCCGTCGCCACCGGCGGGTGCGTCGACCGCCTCCACGACGTCGCCGCCTCGACGCCCGGCGACCTCGGCGTGCGGAGCCGGTACGTCGACGGCAACCCGATGGTCGACGACCGCAGCGTGCTCGCGCGCCCCGAGGAGCTGGTGACGCACGCGGCCTCCTTCCGTTCCGCCGCCGCGGCCCGCGGCGCGCTCAAACCCGACGCGACCGAGTCCCGCGAGTTCGTCGAGCGCACCGACTTCGTCGACGACGGCGGCGACGCGGTCCTCGTGATCGCTCAGCGGCTCACCGCGCCCGAGGTCCGGCTCCGCCTCGGCGGGATCAGCCGCACGGGCGACCGCTCGCTCCGGATCGCCGTCGACCGGAGCGGCGTCCGCGGCGAGGTCGAGACCGACGAGCCGGTCGTGAAGACGCTCCTGTTGCGACTCACAGACGAACGCGGGCCGCCGGAGCGCGTGATCGTCGTCATCGGCGACGGGCGCGCCGGAATCACGGTGTGAGTGCGCTCGGCCCGAGGCGCCCCTTCCTCGACTCGGTCCCGCGATCGTTTTGTGATCGGAACGCGTCCGACCCTCCATGTCACTCCGCAGTCGGCTCCTCGGATCGGCCCTCCTCGTCGTCGGCGTCGCCGCGATCGCGGCCACGGTTTCCCTCGCCCCCACGGTCCCGTCCGAGTCGGCGACCGGCTCCGTGTCGCTCATCGTTCCCACGCCGTACTCCCTCATCGCGACGCCGCCCCTCCTCGCGCTCGGTTCGGTGTTCCTGGTGGGCGGGGCCGCCGCGTTCGCCGACGCGACCCTCTCGGCGCGCGCGACGCTCGTCGCGCCCGTCCTCGGCGGGATCGCCGCGTTCGCACTCGTCACCGGCGTCGTCACCGCGCCCGCGGCGACCCTCCCGGCGCTCGCCGAGGCGGACGCGCTGGTGGCCCTGACCTCCGGGCCTCCCGGTACCATCGCGACCGGTGCCGTCGGCGGCGGCGCCGTGGCGCCGATCGTCCGTGCGACGATCGCCGAGGACACCGCCGCGCTGCTCGCGGGGTCGGTCCTGCTGTTCGCCGCGCTCGCGGCGGGGGCGTCGGACCCCGTCTCGCTGGTCGGCGGCGGGGTCGGCGGCGCTCTCGCGGTCGGCGTGCTCTGGGCGGTTGATCCCGATCGCTGGCGGCCCTGACTGACTCCCGACCGGTCGCCCCCGATCAGTTCCCCGACCGATCGCTCTCCGTCTCCAGTCGATGTCGCGGTCGGCCCCGCGAGTCGCCGCCTCCTTCCGGGTGCGATCGGTGTTGTCCGCGTCTCACGTCTCGTCGCCCGCTCGCGCCCGGCTCCGGGCTCGCGCTTCTCGCCGAACCGTTCGGCTGAGTCCTCGCACTTGGACTACCGTGGGGGGCTCGACGCCGCCAGTTTAGAACTGTAGCGATCCCCCGTAACCGGAGATCACTGCTTAGTCCCCGTCTCCGTACCGCCCGTTCGTGGATCGGAGGAACAACCCCGCTCCCCACTATGAAAGTGAAATTGTTGTACTACAATTTTGTTGGTAATACTTATACCAGTGGAGTCTGTGTGGTCCGATACGGTTCACACGGCTACACACACGGTGCGCTGTGAGACCGTCTCCCGAGCGACACGACAGCGGTCGGACTCACCAGACTGACGATAGACAGTGGCAGCGGCAATCCAACGCAATCGGTCATGTTTGAGACGCGATGAGTGAAAGCGAAAACGCAAACACGAACGCGAGTACAGGCGCAGATACAGAGCCGGACATTTTCTCGGAGAGAACGCAGCTGAAGCCCTACGAGTACAGCGAGTTCCTCGACTACGTCGAGGCGATTCGGAACAGCTACTGGGTGCACACGGAGTTTAATTTCGACGGCGACGTCCAAGACTTCAAGGTCAACACGACGCCCGCCGAGCAGACGGTTATCAAGCGGACGATGTTGGCTATCGCGCAGATCGAGGTGCAGGTGAAGACGTTCTGGTCGGACATCTACGAGGAGATGCCCAAAGCCGAGGTCGGGAACGTGGGCATGACCTTCGCGGAAAGCGAGGTGCGGCACATGGACGCGTACAGTCACCTACTGGACGTCTTAGGGATCACGGACGACTTCGAGCAGGTGACCGAGGAGCCGGCGATCAAAGAGCGGATCGAGTACCTCGACGAGTATCTGGAGAAGAGCGAGAGCGACGACGAGCGGGAGTACGTGATGAGCATCCTGCTGTTCAGCACGTTCGTCGAGCACGTGTCGCTGTTCAGCCAGTTTCTCATCATGACGAGCTTCGACAAGCACGAAAAGAAGTTCACGGGGATAGCGAACGCCGTCGAAGCGACCAGCAAGGAGGAGCAGATTCACGGGCTGTTCGGGGTCGAGCTGGTGGAGACGATCAGAGCGGAGAACCCGGGCCTCTTCGACGACGACTTCGAGGAGGACGTCCAGGAGGCCTGTCGGCAGGCCTACGAGGCGGAGACGGAGATTCTGGACTGGATATTCGCCGACGGCGAGCTGGAGTTCCTCCCCAGGGCGCAGGTCGACGCGTTCCTGCGAGACCGGTTCAATCAGAGCTTGGAGAACGTCGGCGTGGAACCGATATTCGAGACGGACGACGACCTGCTCGAAGAGACGCGCTGGTTCGACGAGGACATCATGATGACGAAGGATAACGACTTCTTCAGCAAGCGGTCGACCACGTACAACAAACACACGCAGAGCGTTACCGCGGAGGACATGTTCTAACGATGGCACAAACAGCACTCGACGGCGTTGCGGAACAGCATAATGAACCGTTTTACTGGCTGAACGAGGACAGCAGGGAGTTCCTCAGAGAGGGATACCTGATCGAGGGTGTCGAAGCGGAAGAGCGAGTCAGACAGATAGCGGAGCGCGCCGAAGAGATCCTCGGCGAAGAGGGCTTCGCGGACAGGTTCTACGAGTACATGAGCCGCGGCTTCTACAGTCTCGCCAGCCCGGTGTGGGCCAACTTCGGACTGGACAGAGGCCTCCCTATCAGCTGTTTCGGCAGCTACATGGAGGACAACATCGAGAGTATCCTCTACACCCAAGCCGAGGTGGGTGAGATGACCAAGCAGGGCGGCGGCACGAGCGGGTACTTCGGCGAGCTGCGGCCGCGGGGCAGTCAGATAACGAACAACGGCAAGAGCAACGGGAGTTACAGCTTCACGGAGCTGTTCGACACGATCATTAACGTCATTAGTCAGGGCGAAACCCGGCGCGGGCAGTTCGCCGGCTACATCGACGTCGAACACGACGACCTAGAGGAGTGGCTCAACATCAAAACCGAGGGGGACCCGGTACAGGACATCTACTACGGCGTCATCGTCGGCGACGACTGGTTTCAGGCGATGATCGACGGCGACGAGGAGAAGCGGGAGACCTGGGCGGACATCATCGAGACCCGGATCAACGTCGGCGTTCCGTACATCATCTTCCGGGGGAACATGAACGAGGGGAAGCCGCAGGTGTACAAGGACAAGGACTACCAAATAAACGCGTCCAACCTCTGTACCGAGATCGCGCTGCCGGCCACCGCGGACGAGAGCTTCGTCTGCTGTCTCTCGAGCATGAACGCGCTCCACTACGACGAGTGGAAGGACACCGACGCGGTGGAGACGCTGACCCGGTTCCTCGACGCGGTGATGGAGGAGTTCATCCAGCGCACGGAGGGAGTCCGGTTCATGGAGCGGGCCGTGCGGTTCGCGAAGCGGCACAGAGCGATCGGGATCGGCGTCCTCGGGTGGCACAGCTACCTCCAGAGCGAGATGATCCCCTTCGACAGCATGGAGGCGATGGAGAAGAACGAGGAGATATTCCGGACGATCAGAGAACGGAGCTACGAGGCGAGCGAAGCGCTTGCCGACGAGTTCGGAGAGCCGGAGGTTCTCGAAGGGTACGGTAGGCGGAACACGACGACGATGAGCGTGGCCCCGACGAAATCGAGCAGCGTCATTCTGGGTCAGGTCAGCCCGAGCATCGAGCCGCTGAAATCGAACTACTTCGTGCGAGACGGTGCGAAGCTGAAGTCGACGCAGAAGAACAGATTCCTTCAAGCGATACTGGCCGAGCGGGGCAAGGACACCCGCGAGGTCTGGGACAGCATCGCGAATAAAGACGGGAGCGTCCAGCATCTCGACTGTCTGACGGACAGAGAGAAAGAGGTGTTCAAGACCTTCGCCGAGATACCGCAGATGGCGATAATCAACCAGGCGGCACAGAGGCAGAAACACATCGACCAATCACAGAGCGTGAACGTCTCGATCGACCCGAGCGAAGTGAGCGTCAAGGAGATCAATCAGCTCTACATAGAGGCTTGGAAGAAAGGGGTCAAGAGCCTCTACTATCAGCACAGTGTGAACGCCGCGCAGAAGTTCAGCCGAGACATTCTCGAGTGTCGGGCCTGTGAGAGCTGATCGCTACTCGTAATCGGTTCGCATACCGTCCCGGTCTCCGTCTTCGACTCCAGGTCGACATCCCGATCCGCCTCGTGGTCGACATCTTTGGATCCGGAAACGTCGGCGACTCGGGCGATGTCGGCGGCGCGGCCGCCGTCGGGCCGCTCTGAGTCGTCGATCCCGACCGCTGGCGGTTGTAGCCTCGTCGCGTTCGGGTGGTCGCCGCGCGACGAGCGCTCAGTCGCTCGGCCGCTCCGTCTCCGTCTCGAGGTCGATGTCGGCCTCGTCGACCTCGAACTCCTCTACCTCGGCGTCCGGGACCTCCTCCCCGTCCCGGCTCGTCGAGAGGTTCCCGTCGGAGTAGCTGTCGAGCTCCTCCAACGCGGACTCGATGTCCTCCAAGCCGAGCAGCTTCTCCGTCTCCTCGTCGAACTCCAGACTCTCTAACCCCTCCATCTGCTGGACGTCGGAGCCGGAGAGCGCCTTGCCGTAGCGGCCGACGAGGCTGGTGAGCTCCTGCGGGAGGACGAAGGTGGTGGACTCGCCTTTCCCGATCTCTTCGAGGGTTTCCATGCCGCGCTCGATGATGGCGCGCTCGCCCATCGACTCGGCGGAGCGCGCGCGGAGCACGGTCGAGATCGCGTCCCCCTGCGCTTCGAGGATCTGGCTCTGCTTCTCCCCCTGCGCGCGGATGATGTTCGACTGCTTGTCACCCTCCGCCTGCTCGACCGCGGAGCGGCGTTCCCCCTGCGCTTCGAGGATCATCGCGCGGCGGCGGCGCTCGGCGCCGGTCTGCTGCTCCATCGCGCGCTGGACCTCCTGGGAGGGGCTCACCTCGCGGACCTCGACGGCCTCGACGCGGATCCCCCACTCGTCGGTGGGCTCGTCTAACTCCTCGTTGATCCGGTCGTTGATGAGCTCCCGCTGCGAGAGCGTGTCGTCGAGCTCCATGTCACCGATGACGGCGCGGAGGGTGGTTTGCGCGAGGTTCGAGACGGCGTTCTTGTAGTTGTCGACCTCGAGGAACGCCTTCTTGGCGTCCATCACCTTGATGTAGACGACCGCGTCGGCGGTCACGGGCGAGTTGTCCCGCGTGATCGCCGACTGGCTCGGCACGTCGATCGTCTGCGTCCGCATGTCGAACGCGTACGTCCGCGAGACGAACGGCGGGATGACGTGGACGCCCGGCTCGAGCAGTTCCCGGTACTCGCCGAAGACGGTGAGGGCCTCCTTGTCGTAGGCGTCGACGATCTCGACGGCGCTGACGACCGTGACGACCGCCAGAAGCACCGCGAGCGCCGCGACGCCGAAGACGAGGCTCTGCCCCAGGAGGGCGACGCCGACGAGGAGGGCGACGCCGAGCGCGAGGTACTGCCAGACCCCGTCCGGGATCTCCGCCAGCAGATCCTCCATCTCGGCGGACTCGCCGCGCGGACCTTGTGTTCCCATACCCGAAGTTGCGGCCCGACGCTGTTAACGGTTGGCACGAGACCGTCTCCGAGATACCGGAAACGCCGGCACGGGCCGGCCGGCTTTAAATACGCAGCGCCGGAAGGTCGGTCCATGCCATCCGACGAGGACGACGACCGCCAGTTCGACACCCGAAGCGTCCACGCCGGCTCCGACCCGGACCCGACGACCGGGGCCCGCGCGACGCCCATCTACCAGACGACCGCCTACCAGTTCGACGACGCCGACCACGCCGCGGATCTCTTCGCCTTAGAGGAGGCCGGAAACGTCTACTCCCGGCTGATGAACCCGACCAACGCCGCCCTCGAAGAGCGGATCGCCTCGCTGGAGGGCGGCGTCGGCGCGGTCGCGACCGCCTCGGGCATGGCCGCGCTCGACCTGACGACGTTCCTGCTCGCCTCGGCGGGCGACAACGTCGTCACCTCGTCGGCGCTGTACGGCGGCACCTACACCTACCTCACCCACTCCGTCGAGCGCCGTGGCGTCTCCACGCGCTTCGTCGACCCGCTCGACTACGAGGGGTACGCCGAGGCGATCGACGAGGACACCGCCTACGTCCACCTCGAAACGATCGGGAACCCCGCCCTCGTCACGCCCGACATCCAGCGGATCGCCGATATCGCCCACGACCGCGGGGTCCCGCTGTTCGTCGACAACACGTTCGCGACGCCGTACCTCTGCCGGCCGCTCGAACACGGCGCCGACCTCGTCTGGGAGTCGACGACGAAGTGGCTGACGGGCAACGGCACCACGGTCGGCGGGATCGTCGTCGACGGCGGCTCGTTCCCGTGGGCCGAACACGCCGAGAAGTATCCCGAGATCGCGCAGGACAACCCCGCGTACCACGGGATCAACTTCGCCGAACGGTTCGGCGACGCCGCCTTCACCTTCGCGGCGGTCACCCGCGGGCTGCGCGACCTGGGCGACCAGCAGTCGCCGTTCGACGCGTGGAACACGCTCCAGCAGACGGAGTCGCTCCCGCTGCGCATGGACCGCCACTGCGAGAACGCCGCCGTCGTCGCGGAGTACCTCGACGACCACGACGATATCGCGTGGGTGAACTACCCCGGCTTGGAGAGCCACGAGACCCACGAGGAGGCGAGCGAGTACCTCGACGGTGGGTACGGCGGGATGCTCACCTTCGGGCTGGAGGCCGGCTACGAGGCCGCGCGGGCGACCGTCGAGGAGGCGGACCTCGCCTCCCTAGTCGCGAACGTCGGCGACTCGAAGACGCTCGTCATCCACCCGGCGTCGACCACGCACCAGCAGCTGACGGACGAGGAGAAGGAGGCCGCGGGCGTCACCGACGACATGGTGCGCCTGTCGGTCGGCATCGAGGACCCCGCCGACATCGTCGCCGATCTGGAGGCCGCCATCGAGGCGGCGACGGCGTAAGCGCGGTCCGCCCGCCTCCGACGGTTGGTTCCGTTGAAATTCTCGGGGACTGACACACCCTGTGCGAGATACAGGGGATCTAGTCAGCAGGTGAAAGGCCTTCTTTTCTCTATCCACGTCTTGAATCAGCCGGTGAAATGCGCCTGCGAACTGAACGAGGTGAGGAGGGGCTATCGAACTAAGGCGAGAGACGCGGGTTGTCTACCCACCACTTTCCCAGCTTTGAATACAGAATGATTAGGAGAATGATTAGATGCCCTCTGACATAGTCATCCACGATGCGTACGTTCTCACGGTTAATGATTCGAACCAACTCTACGAACGCGGGACGCTCCGCATCGACGATGGGCGCATCACGGACGTTCGAACAACCGAGAACGAGGACGCTATCGCTGACGCTGACCACGTGATCGACGGTGACGGGATGGTAGCGATGCCGGGTCTGGTCAACACTCATACGCATCTCGAACTGACGCCGTTGATCGGCGCGTTCAGCGACCTTGGTTTGCTGGAGATGATGGGTGGGATGACCGCCATCTACGGCCATATCGCGGACGGTGAGTACGATTACCTCACTGAGGCTGGATACAAACTTGCCGCACTCAATTTCCTCAACGGTGGCGTCACTACCGTCAATTCGATGGACGTGCGACCGAGCTACGGGGCTGAGACGTTCGGTGACGCCGGACTCCGTGGATTCTTCGGGGTGGCGGTCTCGGATCTGTTCTGGGACGTCCCGACTGACGAACAGTTTGAGCGGGCCCGTGCGTTCATCGACGAGCACCACAATACGTACGATGGGCGTATCCGAGCGACGATCTGCCCGCACGACGACTGGTCGTGTACCCGCGACGTATGGGAGCGGACGGCCACCCTTACCACCGAGTACCCCGATCTTCCGGTTCACACGCACTTGCTGGAGTTAGAGGAGAGCAATACGATGGCGCGGTCGAACGGTGCGTCGGACTCGCTAGATCTCCTTGATGAAGTCGGATTGCTCAACGAGCAGTTAGTGGCTGCCCATTTCCGCCTCGCTGACGACGACGACATCCAGCGAACCGCCAATGCGAACGCGTCTGTCGCACACTGCCCGTCAGTCTTCGCGTACTGGAACCCGGACGGGGACATACAGTGGACACCCGTGCCGGAACTCCGCGACGCAGGCGTCGATGTCGGGATCGGCATTGACGACCACTACTGGCACGACTCCTACAGCATGTTCGGTGAAGCACGGCAGGCACGGCTGGCGGCGAACCTCAAACGTTCTACTGGACAGTATAACTCGATGGAACTCGTTCGGATGCTCACCATCGAGGGCGCACGTACGCTCGGTATCGGCGACGAAATCGGGAGTCTTGAACCCGAGAAGCGAGCTGACGTCATTCTACTGAACGTGGAGAAACCGAAATTCACGCCGCTCACGAACATCCCCGCACACATCGTGAACAACGCGGCACCTGCTGACGTAGAGGCGGTTATCGTGGACGGTGAGATCGTAATGCAGGACAACGTCGTCAAAACGATGGATGCTGACGGTGTACGTGAGGCCGTTGAAACTGCGGTTGAACGTTTCGACGCAGAGACAGACTGGGACCTCGGACTCGGCGGAAGCACTCCGCCAAGCGAACTGGAGATCACTCGTGACCTCCCGAAGCGAGGTCCAGCACAACTACTCGGCCGCCTTGCGTTTCAATCCGTCAAAGACCAGTTCCCGTTCTCAATCTAACCACCGTACTGAGGACATCATAGAACGGTTGGTGTACCTGTATTGCCCCGCCGCGGCAATCGCTCAACACAGACTCTGTACTGACCACTGTCCGCGGAACGGCACCGCCACTGTTTTCAGACGCCCGTTGGACACTCGACCGATGCCCTCCAACAAAGCGACAGCCGCGGCCCCGATAGCAACTGGCGTCCTTCTCGCCGGGACGGCTACACGAGGAGTCGCACAGCACGGACTGGAACTCTGGACGACGCTGGCGCTCGCCGGTGGCCTCTCCGCGGTTGCTGTCGGCCTCGGTGTTCTGACCGGTCGTGGGTTCGACTCCGACGACCGCGACGGACACCACGACCGGACGACAGTCGCGCTCGTCGGCCTCGCACTGACGAGTCTCGCCGTCGGGGCGGGGATTGCGCTGGCGTAGGCGACGCCAACCGACCCGCGTTACGTCCGATACGCGCTCACCGTCTACATTCAGCACGCCTCCAAGAGCATATCACGAGTTGAGAATTCCAACGGAGCCGACAGTCTCCCCTTCTCCCACCGAGTTATCGTCCTCCCGACTTACTCCTCGAACCCCTCCTCCCACCGGAACGTCCCGTTCCGCTGGACGACCTCGCCGTCGACCTCCATCCGGGAACGCTCGCTCACGTCGGAGATCATGTCGACGTGGACCGCGCTGTCGTTGCCGGACTCCCCGTCGGGCAGGCAGGCGTCGTAGGCGCGGCCGACCGCGAGGTGGACGGTGTCGCCCATTTTCTCGTCGAAGAGTATCGAGTCGGTGAATCGGTCGATACCGCGGTTCATCCCGATCCCCAGCTCCCCCAGCCGCCGGGCGCCCTCGTCGGTGTCGAGGATCTCCGCGAGCGCGTCCTCGCCGGCCTCCGCCGAGAAGTCGACGACCTCGCCGCCCTCGAAGACGAGGTGGACGTTCCGAACGCGGGTCGCGTCGATGGTCATCGGCACGTCGAAGAACGCCTCGCCCTCGGTGTCGTACGGCGCGGTGAACACCTCGCCCGAGGGGAGGTTGTGGGAGTCGTACGCGACGGAGGCCGCGGAGTTCACCGCGGTGCGGTCCGCGATCGACATCGCCACGTCGGTGTCGGGCGCGCTGTCGCGCTCGGTGACGATCCGGACCTCCTCGCCCGCGTCGAGGATCTCCTTCATCTGCGCCATCTCCTCCGCGAGCGACTCCCAGTCGCGGAGGACCGCGTCGTAGACGAACTCCTGATACTCCTCGTAGGCCATCCCCGCCTGCTGGGCGAGAGAGCGGGTCGGGTGGACCGTCGACACCCAGTCGGTGTCCATCCGCGCCTCGCGGACGCCCTTGCGGGCCTTCGCGTACGCCTGCCGCGTGGGGCGGTCGACGTCCGCGGTCGCGGTGGTGTTGCGCCCGCCCCCGATCCGGAGGTAGGCGTCGGCCGCCTCGAACAGCGCGCGCTCGACCGCGGGGTCCGCGTCGAAGTCGTCGGCCTCGACGTCGCCCTCCGTTCCGGCCTCGACGCCCTTCAGGTAGGCGCGGGAGACCTCGCTTGACCCGTACAGGGTCGTGACGTTCGCCCCGCGCTCGCCGAGCGCCTCGGCGACCGCGACGCCCAGCTCGTGGGCGTCCTCCGCGACGCTGACGACGACGTCGTCGCCGGCCTCCACCCGCGCGCTCCAGTCGACGAGCACCTCGGCGTGCTCGCGTACGCGTTCGTCCATTATCCGGTGTGTGGCGGGGGAGCGGTAAATCGGTGCCGGGACGATGGTTGTTTATAAGTGGTCGACGGCGCGGTGGCGGACCTCGCCATCAAGTCAACAGCTCACCGATATCCGGGATCTCGTGAATTTGCGGCGTACAACTCCAAAGCCCCAGCCGCGAGGACTCGCGCGCCTCGTTGCGCGCTTCAGTCGCTCGCGTTGCTCGCTGCTTCCAGTGCTTACGTCGGCGTGCTTCGTCCTCGCGACTGCCCCTTTGAGTCCCGCCCCGCCCCGCACCTCACGCCTCCCCAACCTCGCGGTTCGCGCTCTCCGAGCGCTCACCGCTCCCTCGCGCGTACTCCTCGGCCGCAAGGGGCCTCGGAGGCACGCGCCACCGCGCATTATTTAAATAACCTTGTCGGGAGCGGGCTCGTCGGCGTCACTCGGACTCGCGGTGAACGGTCGCGAGGAGCCCGATCGCGAGCAGTCCGACGCCGACGAGTCCACTTCCGATCTTCGCCAGTCCCGCCAACGGGGTCCGGTCCAAGCGCTCGCGCGAGTACCCCCCGAGGACCCTGTACGACTCCCCGTCGACGCGCAGGTTGTCGAGGCCGCCGAGCCGGTTCGCGCAGTTCGCGTCGCCGAAGGCCCACTCTCCGGAGGTCGAGGCGCGTTCGAACAGGAGGTCGATCGATCCGGGCGCGACCCGATACCCGCGGATCGAGACGGTGCGGCCGTCCGCGAGCGCGACCGCGGCGTCGGCGCACCGCGCGGGGAGGTCGCTGGCGTTCACGGCCGAGTGCTGGTCGAGCCCCGCGCCCGCCCGAAACGTCGCCTCCCAGCCGACGACGCTCACGTCCGCGATCAGGACGAGCAGGAGGAGGGCGCCCGGGACGGCGAGGAGCCTGCGGTCCATCGCGCCGGGCGGATAGCCCCGAGCGAACTATATGCTTTGTGTGGGCCGGGCGGCGCCGTTACTCTAGGTCGAGCAGCGCCGCGATCTCGTCGAGGTAGTCGTCGTAGATCCCGACGGCGGACTCGATCGGGTCGGGCGAGGCCATGTCGATGCCGGCGAGTTCGACCACGTCGAGCGGGTACTCCGAGCCGCCCGCCTTCAGCATCTCGCGGTAGTCGGCGGCGGCGTCTTCCCCCTCGTCGAGGATCCGCTCGACGATGGCGGCCGCGGCGGAGATGCCGGTCGCGTACTGGTAGACGTAGAAGTCATAATAGAAATGAGGAATACGCTGCCACTCGCGCTCGATGCCGCCCGTCAGCTCGGCGGGCGCGTAGTAGTCGCCCTTCAGGTCGCCGTACATCTCGTCGAACGCGTCGGGGGTGAGCGCGTCACCCGCCTCCACGCGCTCGTGGATCTCCTGTTCGAACGTCGCGAACATCGTCTGGCGGAAGAGGGTGGAGCGGAAGCGTTCGAGGTACTCGTCGAGCACGTGGGTGCGGAGCTCGTCGTCCTCGACGGTGTCGAGCAGGTGGTGGGTGAGCAGCGTCTCGTTGACGGTGGAGGCGATCTCCGCGACGAAGATCTCGTAGCTGGCGTCGTGCCACGGCTGCGCGTCGCCGGCCAGCTCCGAGTGTATCGAGTGGCCGAGCTCGTGGGCCAGCGTGTACATCGAGGCGATGTCGTCCTGGTAGTTCATCATGATGTACGGCTGGGTGTCGTACGTGCCGGAGGAGAACGCGCCCGAGCGCTTCCCGCGGTTCTCGTACACGTCGACCCACCGCGAGTCGAGCCCCTCGGCCAGCCGCTCTTGGTAGGCGTCGCCCAGCGGCGCGACCGCCTCGATCACCCACTCGCGGGCCTGCTCGTACTCCACGTCGGGGCCCTGATCGCCGGTCAGCGACATGTAAAGGTCGTGGCTCCGGAGCTGGTCGACGCCGAGCGCCGCCTCCTTCAGCTCGGCGTGCCGGTGGAGCACGTCGAGGTTGTCGTCGACCGACTCGACGAGCGTGTCGTACACCTCGACGGGGACGTTCGAGTCGTCGAGGGCGGCGGCGCGCGCGGAGTCGTAGTCGCGGATCTCGGCGCTCGTGACGTGCTCGCGGACGGCCTTCTCCAGCGACGTGCCGACCGTGTTGCGCACGTCTTCCCACTCGTCGTAGAACGTCTCGTGGACGCGCTCGCGGAACTCGCGGTCCGGGTTCGTCTGGAGCTTCGTGAAGTTCGCCTGCGTGATCTCCACGTCCTCGCCGTCGGGGTCCTCAACGACGCCGTAGGTCATGTCGGCGTTCGTCAGCATCGAGTAGATCTCGCTCGGCGCGTCGGTGACCTCCGAGAGGTCCGCCAGCACCTCCTCGACCTCGCTCGACCGCGTGTGCGGCTTCTTCCGGAGGACGTCGTCGAGATAGTGCTCGTACTCGGCGAGGGCCGGCTCGTCGTCGACGAGGGCCGCGACGTCGGACTCCGTGAGCGACTGGATCTCCGGTTCGAGGTAGGATATCGCGCTCGACGCCTCGGAGCCCAGCGACGACGCCTTCGCGGACATCGCCTGGTACTCCTGGTTTCGCGTGTCCTCCGCGCTGCGCAGGCGAGCGTAGGTCATCACCTGCCGGAGCTCGCGGAAGATCTCCTCGCGCAGTTCGAGCAGTTCGAGGAGCGTGGCGGCGCCCTCGACCGCGCGCCCCTCGTAGGCGGCCAGCTCGTCGATCCGGTCGGATACCTCCTCGTAGGCCGACTCCCACGCCTCGTCGTCGGCGTAGATGCCGTCGAGGTCCCACTTGTACTCGGCGTCGATCTCGGACCGCTCGGGAACCGAACTCATACCCTTCGGGTCGGCCTCCCCCACACTAAGCCTTGGCAAACCCCGCGCGGCGGGCCGATATGCGTGAGAACGGGCGCCACTCGCGGCGTGTCAACGTGGCTCATCGCTTCCGTGGCCGCCCCCGTCCTCCCCCTCGGCCCAGGCCGCGAGGTCGACGACGAGCACGAGCGCGTCCTCGCCGTCGCGGTAGTAGCCGCCCACCCGCCGGATCGGCTCGAACCCCTCGTCGGCGTACAGCGACCGGGCGGGGTCGTTCCCCTCGCGCACTTCCAGCCGAGCGACCGCCACGCCGGTCGCACGGAGCCGGACCAGCGCCGACCGGAGGAGGGTCCGACCGATCCCCTCGCCGCGGGCGTCGGGGTGGACGGCCAGGTCCTTGATATGGCCGATGTCGTGCCCGTGGTTCGGCGTCCGGTCGCCGATCACGAACCCCACGACTGCTCCCGCCCGCTCCGCCACGAGGAACGCCGGCTCGTCCAGCAGCCGCTCGAAGGCGTCGCGCGGCCACGGGTCCGAGAAGCAGGCCCGCTCGATCCGGACCACCGCGAGGAGGTCGGCGGGGTCGGCCCCTCGGACCGTCACGTCGGCGGCGCTCACGGGTCGGCTTGCGGCCCGCGGGGAATAAACGCGCCGGGTCGACGGGGGTGACAGCGGCGACGGGAGCCGCGGCGGCGACGCGCCGCCCCCCCTCACGCGTCGATCCAGGGCTCCTCCGGGTCGGCGTCCGCCGGATCGGGGGCGCACACCTCGAAACACGCGCCGTCCGGGAGTCGGAGCCGCCGTCCGTCGGGGAGATTCACGGGGCCGTCCGCGGGCGCTCGAAGTTCGACGGTCCACCCGTGCGACTCGACGACCTCGCGGACGATGTCGAGGCCGTATCCCGTCCCGTCGGCTCGGGTGGTAAAGCCGGAGTCGAACACCGACTCCCGGTCGTCGGGGTCGATCCCGATCCCGTCGTCGGCGACGAGGAACCCCCTCTCGGTCGCCGTCACGAGGACGGTGAGCGCGTCGTCTGCCCCGTCGCTCTCGTCGCCGTTGCGGGTTTCGCCGCCGCCGACTCCCTCGTCCGTCGACGCGCCCGGCTTCGCGTGTTCGGTCGCGTTACGGAACAGGTTCTCGAGGGCTTGTCGCGTTCGGCCACGGTCCCCGTACATCCGCGCGTCCCGAGCCACGACCAACTGCGCGTCCCCGTCGTCCCCGGCGGCGGTCTCCCAGGCGTCTCGGGCGACGCTCGCGAGCGCGAACTCCGCGGGCTCGTCCATCCCGGTCCCCTGTCGCGCGAGGGTGAGCAGCTCCGAGACGAGCCGGTCGATCCGGTCGACGGCGCGCTCGCCGCGTTCGAGGGGACCCGTCTCGCCGCGCAGCCGCGCCATCTCCATCGAGCCGCGGATCACGGACAGCGGGTTCCGCAGGTCGTGTGAGACGATGCTCGCGAAGCGATCGAGCCGCTCGTTGCGGTCGGTGAGCCGCCGCTCGCGCGCCTTCCGCGCGCTGACGTCCCGGGAGTTGACCAGCAGCTCGCCGACGGGGCTGTCGGCCGGCAGCGAGCGGGTCCGCGACTCCAGCCAGACCCAGCCGCCGTCGGCGGTGCGGTAGCGGTACTCCAGCGTCGGCGCCGCGTCGGGCTCGTTGAGCGCTCGGTAGAACCGCTCGGTCACGCGCTCCCGGTCGTCCGGGTGGACGTAGCCGAGCGGTGAGCGCCCGACCGTCGACCCCTGCTCGTAGCCGAGCACCTCCGCGACGGAGGGGCTCTCGTAGACGACCACGCCGTCGCCGTCGACGACGGTGACGAGATCGCTACCGTACTCCAGGAAGGCGCGGTAGCGCTCCGGGAAGGTGCGGTCGACGTCGACGCGCCGGACCGTGACGATCCGCCCGCCGAACTCCGGGGCGAGCTCCTCGTCGACGACCGACTCGACCCACGTGTACCCCCCGCTCGCGCGACGGATCCGGTGGGTGACCGTTCGGCTCGTGGCGACCGCCGACAGCGCGTCGGCCACCGGCTCTCGGTCGCTCGGATGGACGCGGTCGAGGAGGTCGCTCCCGACGAGCGCGTCGCGCTCGACGCCGACGACGTCCGGGGCGGACGGCCCGGCGAACAGCACCTCGCCGTCCACGGCGACGGCGAGGAGGAAGCGGTCGGCCTCGGGAGGACGCGGCTCGCCCTTCGCGGGCGTCGCGTCGAGGGGTCCCGACGCCGGCTCGGTTTCGGCCGAGGAACCCGGGGATCGACCGAGGTCGGCGCGATGCTCCGAACGGACCGATCGGTCCCCGGTATCGACGGGCGCGTCGACCGCGGCTCGATCGTCGGCTTCGGGGGCACCGGTATCGGCGGCGCCGCCCTCGTCGGCGCCGCGGACCGGCGTCGACGTGTCGGATGGACGGAGGGTCACGGTCGGCTCTGTCGACCGTACGGACGCCAGGGGATAAAACCGTCCCCGGACGGAATCAACAGCGATAATTCGCGGTCAAGCGATCGCCGTATCCGGGGTCGGGCGCGGCTGTCACGTTCTCTCGGCTTCTCACATCTCGTGAGACCGTCCCTTCGTGAGACCGTCCCCTCGTGAGACACTCCCCTCGTGAGACACTCCCCTCGTGAGACACTCCCCTCGCGGGAGATCACTCCGAGACGAACGCCTGCCGGATCACCGCCGCCAGCACGCGTGCGAAGCCGGTCCCCTCGCTCCAGAACGCCGACTCGTCGGCGACGGTCGGCATCTCCTCGGTCGGCTGTACGCTCAACAGCACCGTGTCGCCGTCGACCAGCAGCACGCGTCCGACGCTGAGCTCCGGCGCCGCGTCCTCCACGTCGACGGCCGAGAGCCCGGCCTCGACGGCGGCCTCGCGCACGGCCGCGTCGGCGCTGGCGACGGTCACGCCGACGCCATCGTTCGCGGCCTCGACGAGCGCGTCGGCCACGTCGCCGTTCAAAAGCGCCGGGACGCTGGTCGCGAACAGCACCTGCCGCTCGGCGTCCGCGACCAGCGAGGTGATCCGGGCGGCCACGTTCTCTCGGCCCTCCGTGGTCCAGATTGCCTCGCGGTCGTCGGAGGGGGCGTGTTGTCCTCGGACGGTCTCGAGGTGATCGAAGGCCTCGTCGGTGGTCGACCGCAGCCGGTCGTACAGCAGGTCGCGGGCCTCGTCGACCGGGACCGCGCGGTAGCGCGTGGGCGATCCGTCCTGTACGTCGATCAGCCCCAGCTCCTCCAGTTCGTCGGTCGCGCCGTACACCTGCGATCGCGGCACCTCCGTCACCTGTGCGACCTCGCCCGCGCTGGCGACGCCGATCTTCTGGAGGCCGACGAACGTCCGGGCCGCGTACGCCGACAGCCCGAGTTCCGTCAACGCGTCCGCCGCGTCGGCGTCGTTCATCACTCTCTCCCGCGGGTCCAGGCCTGGTTGATCCGGCTGAGTTGCGCCTCGGTGAGCTCCCCGCGCTCGAAGCCGTCGTAGGCGTCCGCGAGGTCCGCCGCCGACACCGAGCCCGAAGCGGTGACGCGCTCGAACACGTCGGAGACGACCGCCACCTCGTACTCGCCGTCGGTCTTGGAGGGCTCGCCGTCGACGGAGACCGCACCGTCGAACGCGATCGTCTCGCCGTCCGTGACGTTTCCGGGCACCGTCGTCGTGTACCGGAGCGTCGGGTTCTCCCCCTCGAGCGCGACCGAGAGCACGCCGTCGGCCTCGACGTGTCGAACCGGTTCCGGGGTCGCGGACTCGACGGTGGGGGTCCCGTCCACGCGCTCGTACACGACCGCACGGCCGTCGACGCCCTCGGTCTCGATAGTCACCGTGACCGTACCGTCCGGGCCGACGACCGAGCGATCGAAGCGGCGTTCGGCGCGGGGGCCGACGACCGTGCCCTCTGGCGCACTGCGTGGCGCGCCGTCGACCGTACCGCCGGGCGCGCTGTCGGATGCGCCAGCCGGACCCTCGTCGCCGCCGTCCTCACCGTCGGTCGGCTCGGGGAACACGCCGTCCGGACCGACGAACCGCGTCCAGACCGCGAGCAGCGACGGCAACACCAACACGCTCGCGAGGAACGCGTAGACGATCGTCAGCCCCGTGATCTGGCCGAACTGCTGGAGCGGCGGCAGGATCGCGAACACCAGCACGCCGAAGCCGCCGACCGTCGTGGCGGCCGACCCCAGCAGCGCGCCGCCGGTGCCGGTGACCGCTCGCTCCATCGCGGTCCATATCTCGCCGGTGCGCTCCAGCTCCTGGTTGTACCGCTCGGAGAGGTGGATGCTGTAGGCCACCCCCAGCCCGACGGTGAGGCTGGTGATCATCCCCGTGATCACGTTGAACGGGATGTCGAGCAGATACATCGTCCCGAGGATCCACGTCACGCTGAACCCGACCGGGAGCAGCGTCACCGCACCCAGACTCGCGCTCCCCTCGGTGATCCGGTAGGCGATCATCAGGAAGACGAACGTCGCGACGAGCGTGATGACCAGGCTCTCGACGACGGTCTCGAGCAGCTGGTCTTGGACGATCGTGTTCAGGACCGCACCGCCGGTCGCGGTGGCCCGCAGCCCTTCGCCGTCGACCTCGTCGGCCACGTCGCGCATCGCCTCGGTCACCGCGTCGCCGCTCGCCCCGCCCTGTACGGAGATGGTGATCTGCGCCGCGGTGTACTTGCCGTCGTCGCGGTCGATGACCTCCGAGGCGCCGTCGGGCGCCACCTCGAACAGCTCGTCGTACAGCGCCTCGAGGTTACGGTCGGGGACGCCGTCGTCGTTCGCGTCCGCGGCGGCGAACCGCTCGGCGAAGGCGTCGTTCCGCTCGGCGACCGACTCCATCACCGATAGCGGGCTCCGAATCCGCGGTTCCCCGTTCGAGAGCGTCTGTGTCACGTTCTGCTTATCGACGGCGGTCGCCTCGGCGGCGGCGATCCGCCGGAGCACGTCGTCGTCGGTGAGATCACCCCCGTCGGGGCGTATCAGGATCTGCGCCTGCGAGTCCTGTCGCAGGAAGTTGTCGTTGACGTACTCGAGGTTGGCCTTCGCGGTGTAGTCCCCGGGCGCGAACGGCTCGGGGAGTTCCTTCATCCAGTCGGCGGGGTCCTCCGCGATGAAGTCCGACTGCTCGAAGGAGGTGTCGACCTGCGTCGCGCCGTAGCCACCGGCCACGCTGAGCACCAGCGCGAACACGATCACGAGGTAGGGACCCTTCCGTGCGGCGATCGCGCCGACGGAGAGCACCGACGAGAACGCGCCGCCGCCGGTGCCGAACGCTCGCTTTCGCCGATCGATCCCGCGGGATTCGAGCAGGTCGTCGACTTCGACCTTCATCGCCGGGATCAGCAGGCCGAACACCAGCAGCGCCGCGGTGATCCCCGCGGAGCTGACGATCCCGAACTCCCTGATCGGCGGCACGGGGCTGGTGAGGTTCGAGAGGAATCCGATCACGGTGGTCGCCGTGACGTAGAGCAGCGCGATCCCGACGCCGACGAGCGCGGTCCGCATCGAGCCTCGCGGCCCGTCCCCGCCGCCGTTGGCGCGCTCCTCGCGGTGGCGCATGAAGATGTGTATCGCGTAGTCGATGCTCAGCCCGATCAACAGCACCGGGACGGCGATGAAGATCTGGTTGAACGCGATGTCCGTCCAGCCCATGAAGCCGAACGTCCACGCGAGTACGGCACCGATGCCGAACAGCCCCAGCAGGATGTCGAGCACGTCGCGGTAGGCGACCGCGAGCGCGATCAGCACGAACAGGACCGCCAGCGGCCCGACGATCAGCAGGCTGTCCGTCATCGAACTGGTGATCTCGTGGCTGATGACCCCCGCGCCGAACACGAGGTACTCGCCGCCGCCGGCCCGTTCTCCCAGCGTCTGCATCGCCAGCTGGGCGTCGATCACGTCCTCGCCGGCGGCGCCGGTGGCCGCGGCGCCCTCGCCCTCCATCGTCACGATCAGCATCGTCGCGTTGGCCTCGGTCGTGCCGGGGTCGTAGCTGGTCGGCATCAGGGCGAACGGTCCGAGTCCGTCGCCGCCGTTCCCGCCGGCGTCCTCGCCCAGCACGGTTCGTACGGTGTCGTGGATAGCCGACTCGTTCATCGAGCGGAGCTGCTCCCGTTGCTCCTCGATGGTCGCGTTCGAGGCGTTCTCGTACTGCCGGCGTTCGGTCGCGAGTTCGTCGTCGAGCTCCCGGAGGCGGTCCACGTCCTCTCGAAGCGCCGCCGAACGGTCCCGCAAGGCGGCGTACTGATCCTCGAGCACGCCTCGCGTGCCGAGCCGGTAAGCCTCCCGCGTCTCGGCCTCGGTGGACGCGTTCCGGAGCCGCTCGGCGGCGCGCTCGAACGTCGCGGCGTCCTCCTCGTCGAGTTCGACGCTCGTGTTCGCACGCACGCCGGCGAATTCGGCCCCGACGCTCGCGTCGGGGTTCCCTCGGAGCGTCGTCAGCGCCTCACGGAGCAGCCCCGCGGTCCGGCTCAGCGTCTCGTTGCGTTCCCGGATCGCCGCCCGCTCCTCGCTGACGCTCTCGTTGAGCGCCCGCAGTTCGGCGGCGGTCCGCTGGACGTCTTCGCCCTCCTCGGCTGTGATCGCCGCGGTCGCGACGACGTTCGCGATGCTCGTGGTGGACCCGTTTCCGGACAGCGTCGCGTTGACGGTCTCGTTTTCCCGGAGCGTCTGCTGGTACTCCAGCATCCCCACGAGCGACGCCTCGTCGAACACGTCCTCGTCGCGCTGTATCACCTGCGCGGTCGTGGTGTTTTCCTCGCCGGTCGAGAAGTTCTCCTGGATGTACTCGAGCGCATCGCTCTCCGGCGAGTCGGTCTGGAACTGGTCGAGCGAAGAGGTCTGCTCGACCATCACCGCCCCGCTTCCGATGGCGACGGTCAGCACCAACATCACCGCGATCACCACGCGGCTGTGGTCCATCACGGCGTCGACGACGGTGTCGACTCCCCTCATCCGTACCTCTGTTCGTCCGCCACACGGTGGCCAGTCATCTGTCTGTACTTTCGTACTAACAGCTGCGGGATAACCGTTCCGTCTCCGTCGACCGATCGTTCAACGTCGGGATCGCAGCCAGTCGGGAGCGCTTCCGCCGGCGGGGCGTTCAGACCCGTCGCTGTGAGTCCAGTCCGTCCCGACGATCCGGCCCCGGACGATGCCTTCGAGCGGCGGACCGACTCGCACTCTCCTGCTGAGAATCCGAGTCAGAAGCGTTAAACGCTCGCCGCGGATACCCGGTCGTGAGGGCGCGTAGCTCAGCGGACAGAGCACTTGGTTCCGGACCAAGATGCCGCGGGTTCAAATCCCGTCGCGCCCGTCACGTTTTCTGACGGGGCAAATTGACAGGACGGCGGCCGGGTGTATATAAGGCAAACCCCCAGTGACGGGTTTGAGTTCGTCACGCAGCGTGACGGGGGTCGTCGCCTTCGTGCGGTTCGTGAAATACACGTGACGGAGTCGGGGTAATGTCCTTGGGTGGTTGGTGGTTTCGTCGTGCGAGGCTAGTCTAGCTCGAGGTTTCACGATTAATCAGCCGCTCTCGTCGGGGGCCGGAATCACGACGCTCCTTCGCCCTCTCTTTCTTTGATTTGATATTTAATACTGAAAATATATCTGTCCGGTGTCTGATACTCAACTAATGTATCGGTTCACCCCGGACGAAATCGATCACGAGCGAGCCCACCACCAAGCGGTCATTCAGGGAGCCGACGACCTGGACGTGAAGCGGATCGGGAACCTCGGCGAGCTCGCGTTCGAGCAGTTCTGTCGCGAGTACCTCCCCGTCGAGATGTGGGAGTGGGAAAACGAGGAAGCAATCCGGCGGTGTAACTCCGAGAGCTTCTCTGGGCATGACTTCGAGGTTTTTGGCTACACGGTCGACGTGAAGTCATCGCGGGACGTCTCGGCCTTCCTTCCCGAGTCGCTCGTTGAACGAGATCCCGACGACGACATCGTGGTAATGGTCTGGCATCGGGACAACGAGGACAGTCTAATGCTACTCGGGTGGGAGCGACTCGAGACGCTGAAATCGAAGGTCGAAACGGAAAAGGCGTTCTCGGGCGAGTCCCCGGAAAAACTCGACCACCTCGCGGCCCGCCCGATGAACGAACTGATCGACCTCGGTCCTAACACCGCCCACATGAATCAGAAGCCGGAGAATCCGTTCTCACCAGGGGATCGGGTGGTGAAGGCTGGCGACTCGGAGGCGTCAGTGGGGATCGTCATCGAGGTACTGCCGCCGGAGCAGAACACCGGCGCGTTCGGACACGAAATGGACGGGGAAGCGGTGCGGGTCGCGTTCCCGAGTTCGCTCGACGAGGGACCAGGTGCGTGGCGGGACTACCACCCCGCGATCCTCGCGTCGTACTGTGACGACCAGGACGTCAAGCTCTGGACGTACAAACACGAGAACCTCGCATTCGCAGACAACCCGTATGTCCCAGGAGATCAGGTGGTCAAGACCAGCCACAGCGATCCGGACACGGCCGTCGTGGTGGAAGGCTCTGAGGAGCGTGGCGATGACAACGTGGCAGTCGCGTTCTTGGGTGATTTCGAGGAGAAGGACGTATCGCCGGGAGAGCTTTCGAAGCACTGTGAGGAGAGCGGGATCAAGTATTACACGTACGAGTATTCTGAACTGGATTTTACAACGCAAGACTGATCCAGCTGCTGTAACGTACTGGTTGCTCTGGCAGGAGGATTTTTGTTCAGCGGTGAAAACTTCGATCTTGAATGAAAGCATCGACGGCGAAAGAGGAACTGCTCGATAAAGGGTTACAGATCGACCACGAGCAGTTCGAGCAGCTCTGTAAAATGGTGATCGAGCGGGCAGAGCCAACTCGTGAACTCGAGCTAACACCGTTCCGTGGCGATGGTGGCATCGATATTCACGCGGTCATCGACCGAGAACTATTCCATGCCCGGCTCGGCGTACAAGCAAAACAGTATGCTACTGGAAACACCGTCGGCGCCCGCACCCTCCGTGGATTTAAAGGTGCACTCTCAGAGCAGCAGTATCATATCGGAACGGTGATCACAACGTCCTCGTTCACTTCTGGAGCCGAGACAAGCGCAGACCAAGATTTCATCCGACTGATCGACGGTGACCGGCTCACGGACATCATGATCGAGAGCAGTATCGGCGTCGTTACAGACGACGAATCATACGAACTCGATCCCACGTTCTGGAGTGCGTTCGAGAAACCGGAGCGCACCGATACTATTCCGTCACTAGAGGTGCCACAGGCAGACAATTTCAGCGTGATACGTACTGTTATCCAGGCGGTTGGATCGGGTTCGGATATTAAGCCCGAGATCGCAGAATACGTTCGAAGACAGAGGGATACAGACACGTTTAATCCGCGGCAAGCGGATTATTACGGTATCGCCGCGTGGCTCCTCCAGTTTCTCCACAAAGAACAGGAGGTCGAAATCGACAACCACACGATCCGTCGTTGGGGACTCACCCGACTCGGTGAGGAATACCTCACGTACCTCGATCGTGGCGATCGAGAATCCGCGGATAACCTCCTCACACAGCAGATCCATGACGTCGAGATCATCTCCCGTGTATACGCTCAACTAGAAGAAGACGGTACTCTCTCCCGACGTGATATTACGAATATCCTCGCTGCCGAAACGGATCTCTCGGATTCAACCACTCGTCGACGCGCCCGAACCGTTGGCGAGTGGCTCGTTTGCCTCCCTGAAATCACGACGAGTGGCCGGGGATCTGAGCAACAATACGTGCTGGACTCAACGCCACGTTGAGTGATTTCCGACGGCTCACTCTGTAAAGTCGGAGAGAGTCTTTCGTCGTTGCGCCTCTGCTGGAACGTTTGTAATGAGAACTTCTGAGACCTCCCCGCGACTACTGGCATCGCTATTTATAACACGAGTAGCATCCACGTATCTGATCGAGAACACGTCGTAGTCTTCGTATAACTCCGTGATTGGCGGCGAGTTAGAGAGGATCACGGAAACGTCCATTTCCGTGAGTTCGATCACGACATCGCGAAGTCGGCGTTGATCCTCTCGGTCGAATCCCTCTGCTTGGTACGAATTGAAATCCGCAGTTTTCGACACCGGTTCGTACGGCGGATCGAAATACACAAGATCGCCCCTAGAAGCCTCATCAACGACGTAGCTGAAATCCGTATTGAACACGGCCGTGTCTTGGAGGACACGCGATGCCTTTCGGATCCGCTGTTCTTGTACCCAATCTGGATCTGAATACCGCCCGAAAGAGACGTTAAATTCGCCGTCACTGTTCTCCCGATACAATCCGTTGAAACACGTCCGATTTAGATATAATAGTAAGCTTGCCTCTCGGACCCGCTCGTCTTGTGTCAGAGCCGACTGTGTGAGGAACTCATTGAACTCCGACCGAGCGTCGTAGTAGTATTCTTCAGTATGCTCGTGTGTCTTGTTCTCGGAAATGAGGGCGTCCGGTTGGTCTCGGACGATCTCATAAAACGTTGTTAACCGCGTATTTAGATCGTTTATCGTCCCGTCGTCAGGATCCTGCTGAAAAAAGACTGCGCCGCCCCCTACGAACGGTTCGTGATACGCCTCATATGAGATCGGAAACAGTGCCGTAATCTCTGAGAGAAGCTGGCGCTTCCCACCCGCCCATTTTAAAATCGGCTCCACCATTCAGTACAAATCTCCTCGGTATTAGCAAAAAACTGTCTCGTTGGGGTAGTATAGACACTTGAGATGTGGTTTAGAGGCCCGTCAGCCGCAGCACGACTGTATCGTACTCTATCGGGCTTTGAGTCGAAGAGACGGACGGAGGGGGGTGCGTCCAGCAAACCAACGAGGTACTCAACTGCGATACCAGTGCCGTAACACGAGACACGATCCCAGAGTCGCCTCTGTATCGAATCCAACACTCGTATTCATCTCTTCAGGGTCATTCTTCGCCGGGAGGGGGGGTGCGTCCGGCAACGGACCGCAGCGAATGACGCTTCGAGAATAGTCGGCCCACAACGTTTTTTGACCTCCTCCCGCGCCTGAAGACGCGGGAATCCCACCACGGTGCTCTGTTGAATCCGCAGAAGGCGACGGGATAGCGTCGCTCTGAAGGTGGAAGC
>NZ_SGTU01000189.1:0-745 GCF_005435195.1 Halorubrum sp. SP3
CGTCGCCGCCGGAGCCGACCCACGGGGCCGGTCAGGCGTCGAAGTACGCCGCGGCGCCCTCGTGCAGCTCGATGGACATCCCGTCCTGAGCGCTGTCGGCGGAGATGAAGTCGGTCTTGATGCTCAACTCGCCGACGTTGTCGAAGATGGCGCCCGTCACGGTCTCGACGGTGTCGGCCGAGACGCCGGCGTGGGTGGCTATCATCGCCTGGACCGCGACGGTCTCGACGTCGCTGTCGATGCCCGTGTAGGTGCCGCCGGGGATCGTGTCGTCGGCGAACCACGAGGCGGCGTCCTTGACGGCCTGGCGGTTGTCCCCCTGGATCGGGACGATGTTGATGTCGTTCGTGGTCGCGAGCTCCTCGATGGCCCCGACCGGCCAGCCGCCGACGACGAACGCGGCGTCGATGTCCCCGTTCGCGAGCTGTTCGGAGGCCTGCGAGAAGCCGGCGTTCTGCTCGTTGTAGTCGCTGATGCCGACGGCCTCGAGGATCTGGTTCGCGTTGACCTGCGTCCCGGAGCCGAGGTCGCCCGTGTTGATCGTCGCGCCGCTGAGGTCGGAGAGCGACTCGATACCGGAGTCCGACAGGGTGACGACCGTGATCGTCTCGGGGTACAGCGTCGCGACGCCCTGCAGGTTCTCGACGGCGTTGCCCTCGAACGTGTCGATGCCCGTCCCGTTCTTCGCGAAGTAGGCGATGTCGTTCTGGATCAGCGCGAAGGTCGCCCCGAAGACGGCCATCCC
>NZ_SGTU01000190.1:0-734 GCF_005435195.1 Halorubrum sp. SP3
GCGAGTCTATCCGCTTCGAGCGTTCGGATGCGATGAAAGACACTCATCACTCGATTCGCAGAACACGCCCTTTGTAGCTCAGGGTAACCTCGGAGATGTACGGGTCAGTTTGGTTCATGTCTGTCCACTCTGCTTCCCCTTCCACCACGAGGTCTTCACCAGCGTTTGCGGTCAGTTGTGGCTTTGTATCGCTCACTGAAACAGATGTATTGTATGGGGACGAATCAGACGCAGACGCGATGACGTTACCACCAAACGTGACGGTTACAGAGACGTTGCCGCTGTCTCTTGCGTCGCTACCGTCGTGAGAGATGCTGGCAGACGCGGAGTAACTTTCGATGGCAAATGATTCGTTGGGGCCAAGTGACTCTTGGATGCTCGCACTTGCGTATGAGACGCCATCATCGTCTGTGTCGTAGTCGCCACCAGACCTATCCACGTACTCGTTGCTGATGGTTCGCGTTATCGTCAGCTCGTCGGCCTGATCCGCCGCATCGACCTTCCCGTCGCCGTCGCTGTCAATGTCGTTGCCCTTGACGTTCGTTGCGTTATCGGCTTGGTCCGCCGCATCGACCTTCCCGTCGCCATCGCTGTCGATGTCGTTACCCTTGACGTTCGTTGCGTTGTCGGCTTGGTCCGCGCCGTCTACCTTCCCGTCACCATCGCTATCAATGTCGTTGCCCTTGTACGACGTAGCGGAATCTGCGACCTCGGCCTGATCTACTTTCCCGTCG
>NZ_SGTU01000191.1:0-733 GCF_005435195.1 Halorubrum sp. SP3
GTAAAGCGCCGTCACGGAGACGAGGCCGAGCAACAGCGACGTGAGGACACCGATGAACTGCCCTGCGTACGGAACGACGTTGATGATGTCGAAGAACACCCCGAGCAACATCGTCAGACCAGTCGCCGTAATCAGGAACCCTTCCGAGAGCTGGATGACGGCGGGAATCATCCCAACGATCTCGGCGGTCAACGTCGAGAGGAGTGGGATGGTCCGCACCAACAGGTCCGCAAACGCACGGAGGATTCCCATATTACCCATCTCGCGGATAATCCCCGAGAGGATGGGCATAGCGGCGTCCCCAAACCGAACGATGTCTCGCAACGCCGAAGGGACCGTAGTCTCAAGGTACTGTAACGCACCACGAGCGTCCCCGACGACGCGACGGAAGACACCCGCCTCGTCAGCGATTCCAGCAATCGTGGCCTCAACGGTACGAAACGCGTCGTTGAGCAACGGCGCGTACTGCTGTACGACGGGGCCTAACTCGGCTGTCGCTTGGTCGAACAGTTCTTCAATGCGATTGGTGAGTTGTTCCGTTTCGACGTTCCCCTCTGCGTCAAGGGCTGCGCCGAGGACGGCAAGCCCCGCGACACCAGCCAACGCCCCTGCCGCAGCAAGGGCTGCCCCGCCGAGTGCGACGAGGCCGCTGACCGCCGCAGGGATAGCCCCCACGAAGATCGCGATGAGCGGAATCAGCGCCGCGAAGATGCGGAAGAAGTCCCCCATCTTC
>NZ_SGTU01000192.1:0-729 GCF_005435195.1 Halorubrum sp. SP3
AGAACAGTGGGCCGAGAAAGCGCTGATGAGCAGGACGAGACAGATAGTGGCTCTGTCGTCTCTAAGCTCGCTGAAGTCCTTGGGTTTGGAGGAGGAGGATCTGAGGGGGACAGGGATGGACCGAATCTGTAGCACGGCTCACTCGGGCTCTATCCGTGACTGAACTTCCCGGTGATTGGTCCGCACGTAGGCGTGCGGCCTTTGTCCGTGATGAGTTTCAATGTCAGCACTGTGGCGCAGAGGGCGGCCAGTACGGAGATGCCAGCCTCGAATGTCACCACATACTTCCGCGCCGTATCGGCGGGTCACACGAATTAGAGAACCTTCTGACTCTTTGCGAAACATGTCATAAACAGATTCACCGGGGCGAAACAGGCTCATCTGTCTGTGAGCATACTGGGGGCGGCCCAACCAAACTCGGTGCGGCCGTTGCTTCCGTCACAGGTTTCGTCGGCCGACCCCTCGCCCGATTTGTCGATGCTGTATCCTTAGGCCTGTTAGTACTCATTTTTGTCATTGCCCTCGGCACCGCGCTCCCACACCAGTCCCCACAAGAGACACTCACACCCATCCGTTTAGTCACCAGAGGGATTTTCAGGTCACCTGGCGTCGCAGCCGTTTGGATCGGCTCATTCGTTTGGCTACAGCTACTTATCGCCGCCCAGCCGGTTGTTCGCAGTATACCTTCCGAAAGCGTTCCGGAGCCACCTGCTGGTCGGTGGTCTCAGT
>NZ_SGTU01000193.1:0-722 GCF_005435195.1 Halorubrum sp. SP3
GGCCAACCTTGGTGAGAGGACGAACAGCACAAGTGCGGCGGCAAGCGAGAGCGGAATTGCAATTTGAAAGCCTGATACCAGGACTCCGCGAATGCGGGAAGCGTCGTCATAACGAGGGACATAGCGCCCGATACCGCTATTTAAGCCTAGGACGAGCACAATTCCAGAGAACGTCAGCAGTGTCGTGCCGACAGAAATAACGCCATACTCGACCGGACCAAATATTCTTGCAACGACTAGCTTTCCGGCGAACGCGATGCTGACCTCAAGGAGCATACCGAGGAAAACCAACCCACTACCCTTGAGTAGGTTACTCAGGAGATGCGCGTCCTCGTCGTCCATGGGGTATCCTGTCTGGGGAGGGTACTGTGAATTTCGGTTGCGTGAGAGTTCAGTCTACTCAACAGTCACGTTTTGATTAAGATCAGAACTTTATTCTAATCATGTGTACAATGTCAGTAGAGAAATATTTTAACGGATGGAAGTGGATGTTGGCCGCAAATAGCGTTATAAAACCGGAGTGATTACCTATATATAATTATTAGAGTCTTCCATTGCCAATAGTATTTTATAATGGAATAGCAAATAGTGTGAGACCGCTGAACGTTCGTCATTTCGTTCCATTTTTTTGGCCTAGCGGATACATGCGTCGTCGGCGGGGGAAAAATTGTATTTAATTCACAGTCCAAGTGATAAAAGGCAACCTGTCTCACAGTCATACT
>NZ_SGTU01000194.1:0-721 GCF_005435195.1 Halorubrum sp. SP3
TGAATCGCGAGCGCGTTGACGTCGGGCAGAATGCGCATTCATTCTCCCCCAAATGTCGCGCGTCCTGCGTCCCGGAACGCCTCTGTGCCCCACTCATCCCGGTCTCGCCCCGTGGACACTGTGTGGAGCCCGGGAAGCTGTCTCACTAACTGGATCGTATTCCCCTGTCGCACAACGGTAAACGTCGTTCCCCCCTCGATATTGAGGTCCTCGCGGAGCGCCTTCGGAATGGTGAGTCGCCCGCGATCGTTAATTTCTGCTTCCCCGTATTCCGTGTCTCCCTCATCTGTGGATCCACTCATATTGATCACCAGTATCTGATCAACATTGTTTGATCATCATAACTTCTGTGTTGGTGCGAGGGGTCGATTTTTCCCACAGCTGACGCCGTGGACCTGACTGTCATTCGTCTGCCACATTTTTCGCGCTCCGGAGGGGCGGGAGCGTCCCATGGACTCGCTCGACCCGACGAACGGGCACGTCGTCTTCGACGACGCCGACGCCCGTGCCGACCAGATGCACCAAGCGATCGACCAGTGGCTCGCTGAACTCGTCGACGCCGTCGACAAGGCCCGTGCGAGCGACCAGTTCCAGCGGTGGCTCGACGTCCAGAGCCGCTTTCACGACTACTCGCACCGCAACACACTGCTGATTGCGCTCCAGTGTCCGGACGCGACGAAGGTCGCTGGGTACCGAACCTGGCAGCGCGAGTTCAACCGCC
>NZ_SGTU01000195.1:0-716 GCF_005435195.1 Halorubrum sp. SP3
GCGATTCGTTGCCGGCGAGAATCACGATTGCTGCTTTTGCCATCGTACACCCTTATAAATCGCATACGTACAAAACCCGTCCGCGGATGTGTGTCCGGGACACCATCTCGACACGTGATAGCGTGCCAGGCCCGTGGGAGCGCGTTTCGGAAGTGTAAGGAGAAATCCCCGCCCTCCAGGGCGGGGATGGATCCGACAAACGATGATACAAACCATCGATGATAGCACGGCCTGATATTCCAACAGATATTTAATATCGCATACTTGATTACAGTTGTAATGGTCACGGTGGCTGTCACCGCGAAGTTCCACAATCCATCCCTCTCACGGCGGAAAGAGTGGCAACGCGCCACTCGACTCTACCGTGACACCAAGCAATTCTGTATCGATGGATGGGAGAACGGCGACTTCGGGAAGTCCGTGACCACGGCCACCATCGACAACGACCTCTACTCGGCCATTCAGAACCAAGCCATCCGAGAGGCGAAATCCGACCACAACAAGGACGGGGAGGTTCGCTACCGAGAAAGTCAACCATTCGCCATCAACAACCAGAACTGGGAAATTGACACGACCGAGAACGGCACACTCGTCGTCGGCTTCCCGTGCGTCTCCCAATGGTGGTACACACCGATAGAGGTGTACGACGATATTGCCGACCCCGTAGACCGACTGGTGGAGGGTGACGCTGACAAGACCCGCCTACAGATCTACCG
>NZ_SGTU01000196.1:0-716 GCF_005435195.1 Halorubrum sp. SP3
TAGTACTCGATGATCGCAGCGTTGCCGCCGATGTGGTCGGCGTCGTTGTGAGAGGTGACGAGGTGATCGATCCGTGTGATGTCGTGCGCTTGGAGATATTCGAGGACGTGTTCGCCATCATCATTGTAGTGGCCAGTATCGACGAGCATCGTCTCACCCTCGGGCCCCACAATGAGCGTACTTACTGACTGCCCAACGTTGATGTAATGGACTTCGAGCGTTCCGCGGGCGTGGGTGTCGACTCGTTGCCGGTGTCTGGGGTACCTGCGGACGGGTCGCCAGGAACTGCCCCTGAACAGCCCGCGAGGAGGATGATCCCCACGATAATGAGGAGTCGACCGCGACTCCCGATTGAACTCATAGTAGACAACTCTTTTCTAGCAATAAATCCCTCTGGGTCAGCTGTGTGGTCGGTAGATGGTGGGCAGCTCACAATTATGACAGGTGGTTTGTGATCAATTCCGACGCTCAGCGGACATTCCTCAGCGGTGTTCGATATTGCGTCGCTACCGATGTTCCAGTCCAATAAAATACAGTAGTCTCTTGAATGACCCACTACGAATCAGATAACTGAGTAGCGATGATGGGGTCGGTTACACAGCTCTCAGCCTCCCGACAACGAATCCGGTGCGCTGATGCGGTTCTCCTTCTTGTTGTCCCGAGCGTTCTTTTCGGCATCCATGCTTGGCTCCCTGCTGGGGTATCCTCGCGACTGG
>NZ_SGTU01000197.1:0-715 GCF_005435195.1 Halorubrum sp. SP3
GCTCAACGATTGGGCCGGCGTGGCTGAAGCGTTGGACGCCCAGCGGATCACGGTGGGTGGGACGCTCGGCATTAACCCGCTTGAGATCACACCGCCCACCGACCAGGCCCGCGAGCAGTTGGGTACTGATGCCAGCCCACTCACCGAAAAACAAGAGCGCGTCAGCAGCTTCCTCGCGAACTTCTTTGCGCAGCGCGGAATCTCCTTGGGTGACCGGCGGACGACGCTTGAGGTGGCCATCGAGGTGGCCTACCGAAATGCCGGCATTACCGAGGACGTGACCACCCACGACCGTGAGAGTCCTACGCTGCGAGACGTGATCGATGTCCTCGAGGCGGTGGTCGACGACCCGGACGCGTTCACGCTGCGGACGGCGGCAGAAGCCGAGAAGCTTCAGGCGGACGCTACGTGGCTGATTGATCAGTTGCGGCCGTTCGGGCCGGATGGGCAGTTCGCGCATCTCGGCCGACAGAGCGAGGTTGATTTCGCGGCTGCGGATCGCATCTATCTGGATTTAGCCCAACAGGAGGGGCGTGTCGGCGGGCGGACGACACTCGTGATGCAGCTGCTCATCTCGCTGGTGTACGAACGCGCCAAACAGACGGACAAGGAGGTGGTCTTTGTGATTGATGAGGCTCGCTACGTGTTGCGTGATGCCGCGAATCTGACCTTTCTCGAGACGATCTTTCGGCACCACCGGCACCACGATCTCTCG
>NZ_SGTU01000198.1:0-714 GCF_005435195.1 Halorubrum sp. SP3
GGTCAGTGTCCGTAAAGCTAGCTCGGATCTTTCTCAGTGGGAGTCATCCCTACCGAGCTTGTCGAACGGACAACTCGAAATTACCTCATTTGACGCAATCGACGTTGATCCACTAATCGAGGAATACCCATTTGATGATCAGCGGATTCTCAAAGCCCAGTTCAAGTATGTAAAAAAGAACCCATTTGATGAGTCTATAGAAAGAACCTATTCAGGAGAGATCACCTATCGTAGCGGGTCACAGATAGTACTCGTTAGTACGAAGTCAGATACACCGTCGGCCGGAGAGATAGTACGAAAATTAGAACAAATACTCCCGGGCGATCTCGAGATATTCCCTGGCCTCTTTCCTTCTCGACAAGCGATTTGGGATTTTATAAAGAGGGCAGATGACATCCTTGAGGTTGAGGTTTTCTATAAAAATGAGTTACAACCCTACGATGAGATTGAGGGATTAGATGTTTCGGAAGTTGTTGACGAGTATATTGTAGAACGCGCAGATCTCATATTCAGGAGAAACGGGCAAGAGATATTGGTCACATATACTGACGAATCTCTTAACATACAGGCTGAGGATACGAAAAGTGGTGATGTAAATGACGTTGAATATATCACTCAGTTATTTGAGCGCGAGGTTATTGCCAAATGAAGGCATCTTCGCAGCCCATCACATTAGGTAAGTTGCCAATTGGCGATGGGTGGGGGGAAGGTAAC